>JAUVKF010000103.1 GCA_030596395.1 Chlorobiota bacterium
CCTCCTAAGTGAACAACAACCAAATTCAATTCTTCATACTTTCTCATGATGGATTTTGCATGCTGTCGCGCAACAGCTTTCTGATTCAGCGCATGAAAAATGGATCTCCTTGGTAATAAAGGATGGCCGGAAATCCTTGCAAGCTCATTCAGTTCATCTACAACTACCGGGTTACTTATATAGGCTCTGGCATTGGGAATTGATTGGGCAATATCGTATGCCAGTATCCCGCCCAGGTTACTTGCGTGTTCACCATAATTACAGCTTTTGAGGTCATGAATCATTTTTTCATTTACCTCAATAACTCCTGATTCGACGGGTTTTAGTAATCCGCCACGCCCCATTATAATACTTAAGGAATTTAAATCAATATCTGCATCATGAAGTTGTTGCAGAATAAGATCTTTTCGAAATGTATACTGATCTGTTACCCGTTCAAATGGAGAAAGTTCTTCAGCAGCATGTCTGATGGTCTGGATAAATACAGGGCTTGTATCATGATAAACAGCTATCTTGGTAGATGTAGATCCGGGGTTAATAGCTAAAACCTGTATTGTTTCCATTAAGATTGGTTTACGCGTGTTTTCGGTCCGCTAAAGTTCCGAAAGAATTTGCTTACATGCAAAAAAACTTCAATTTATGCAATAGCAGCTGCAAGCGCAATGGAATAATACTTGCTTTTTTCAGTATCACCCCTTGAAGTAAGCACAATTGGTACTTTAGCTCCCATAATAACTGCTGCGGCTGTTGCACCACCTAGAAAATTCAATGATTTGTAAAGAATATTTGCGCCATCAATATTCGGTGCAAGAATTACATCAACATCACCTGCTACATCGCTTGTAATATGTTTTAGCTCTGAAGCTTTTTTAGAAACTGCTCCGTCTATAGCTAAAGGTCCATCAATAATACAACCGGTAATTTGCTTCCTGTAATTCATCATCGAAATGGTTGCTGCATGCATCGTGGCTTCCATTCGGGGATTAATGGTTTCTACTGATCCAACAATAGCTACTTTCGGGTTTTCATTACCGAGTTTGTGAAAAACTTCAACCGCATTTTTTATGATGCCGATTTTTTCTTCCAATTCAGGATTAACATTCATTGCGGCATCGGTTACCCCAAGCAACTTATGATAATATGGTGTTTCAAAAACAGCAACATGACTTAAAAGCGCTCCTTTTCTTAGTCCAACTTCTTTATTCAGCACAGCTTTTAATAAAACACCTGTACTTACCAGGCCTTTCATCAATATTTCGGCTTCTCCATCCTTAATAAGCTTGACAGCTTTAACTGAAGCTTCGAATTTGTCAGGTATATTAATTATTTCATATTTTGAAATATCAAATCCGATTTCATCAGTTAAAGATCTGATCTTGGGTTCATCTCCGACTAATATTGGTTCAATAATTCCATATCCTGCAGCATTTTTTAATGCTTCCAGAACATCCCTGTCGCCTGCAGCCGCAACTGCGATTTTTCGGGTTGTTGCTTTACTTTTTGCCAGTGTTTCTAAATCTGTCAGTTTTGTGATCATTATTAAGGATTTTAAATTTATATACTTGTTTTATAAACTTTTGGTTTTCAGTTCAATAAAAACTATTATTAAGCGTATAAAAACTACTGCAAAGGTACAATTAATGTAAATAACAGTTTATTTTTTGTTAAAATATTAATAGACATTAATAACGATTAATGTAATAAATTCTTACACTCTAAATATTATTTCTAAATACCAAATACCAGGTATTTTACTGTACTACTTATTTTTTCACTTTTGCTTTATTATCTTAAATTATCAGAATGAAAAAGTTAGTTCTGATTTTCCGTTTGATCTTGTTGGAAAAAATATTGACCGCTTCAACGGATTTACTTTTGCATTGACAATTCTGTTAGATTAATAAAAAGTCATCATTGGCTATCTTAAATAGAGTTATCATTCACCGATTGATTTTAGCTGTTCACCGATTGATTTCAGCTATCCACTGATTATTATTTTTCCCTTTACGATCTTCGAGTTATATTCGCTGGTTTAAGCTCTCGTAGAGCTAAAATTAGAAAAAGTACCTTTACAAAAATTTAACTTATAATGAACTGGAGAAAATCGTTAATCAGTATTGTCATTGTTATTATTTTATTTGCATTGAGCTATTTCCTTTATGGCATGCTTACGGGCTTTGCAGAGTCGCCGGAAGAAAAACAACGGGAAGATATCAAACTTTTCGTACACACGCAGAAAGTAGCCTATACAACTAACACTGCAAAAATATTTGAAACCGGCCGATTATCATCTCAGCATATGGTTGACCTGAGTGCTGAGGTGCAGGGGTTAATATTACCAGGCAATGTGGTCCTGAAAGAAGGAACTAAATTTAAAAAGGGAGATCTGTTGATCAGGATTTTTGACGAAGAGGCCAAAAATAATTTAAAAGCCAGCAAAAGCCGGTTCATGAATGGTATTGCTACTATATTGCCTGATATAAGGATTGATTTTCCCGAAAGCTATCAGAAATACCAGGATTTTTTTAATTCGATTAAAATTGATCAGGCATTACCTGAACTACCGAAGCTGGATTCCGATAAAGAGAAAGTTTTCCTGGCAAGCAGAAATATTCTGAATGATTATTTTAACATTAAAAGTACCGAGGTAAGGATTGCAAAATACAGGCTTTATGCTCCATTCGATGGAACCTTCACGGCGGTCTATTTAGAAACAGGTTCAGTAGCAAACCCGGGCAGCCGGATTGCTTCAATGATTCGTACGGACAAAATGGAACTGGAAGTTCCGGTTCGAATTGAGGATGCCTACTGGATTAGCGTGGGCGACAAAGTGAAATTATCCACCAAAGACCGGCACCTCTCATGGACAGGGAAAGTAATTCGTAAATCAAACTTTATGGATCCTTCATCGCAAGCAATTACCGTTTATGTTGTATTAAAACCAGAGAAAAATAAACCGCTTTTCCCAGGACAATACCTCAGGGCTGAATTTGCCTCAAAAACACTGGAAAATTCAATGGAAATACCGAGGAATGCTGTCTTTAACAAAAACAAAGTTTTTACAGTTGCTGACGGTAAGTTAAAAGAAAATATTGTAGATATCCTGAAATCAAACGAAACTACTGTTTTGATCTCAGGCCTTCCGGAAGGAGCTGATGTTGTGGTAGAACCACTTGTGAATGCTAAAGAAGGATTTAACGCTGAAATTCTGAATTAGTTATGAGGAAATTAATATCTATTTTCATTAAGTACCCTTTTTATGCCAATGTCATTCTTTTTATCATCCTGGGTATCGGGATAATTAGTTTTTTCTCGATCAACAGGTCTTTTTTCCCTGAACGATCCGAAAGGTTCATCAACATCTCAGTATTTTACCCCGGTGCATCCCCAAAAGAAATGGAAGAAGGGATCACCGTCAGAATTGAAGAAGCATTAAGAGGTATTGCTGGAATTAAAGAAGTAACCAGTACTTCTTTTGAAAACTTTACCACAGTTCAGGTTGAAATTACAGGCCGATATGATATTAATGAAACCTTAATGGAGGTAAAAAATTCTGTTGATGGTATTACATCCTTCCCGGTGGATGCAGAACAACCCATTGTTAACAAACAGCGCTCATCAACCTTTGCTATTTTCATGGGGTTATCAGGAGATGTAGATCTATTAACCTTAAAGGAATATGCCAATGAGATAGAGTACGACCTGTATACTTCCGGTATTATATCTCAGATATCATTCGGAGGTTTTCCTGATTTGGAAATTTCTGTTGAAATATCAGAAGAAAACCTTCGGCGTTATAACCTGACCTTTGATGAGGTTTCGCGGGCCATCGCTCAAAATAACCAGGATATTTCCGGTGGACAAATTCGCTCAGACAAAGAAGAAATCATGATTCGCAGCCGTTACCGGACAGTGAAACCTGAAGAATTAGAGCAGATCATCATCAGGGGCAACCCCGATGGAAGTTACTTGACCATTGGTGATGTTGGCACTGTAAATATCCAGTTTGCCGATGTAGCAAGCACATTATTGCTGAATAAAAAGCCCAGTGTCTCCGTGCAGATTTTTAAATTACCCGAAGAAGATCTGGCTGCTATATCTGATTACTGCAATAATTATGCTGACGGATGGAATGAAACACATGAAGATGCCAAATTATATGTTACTTATGATTTCCTGAAATTATTAGGTGCCCGACTTAATTTACTTTACAAAAATGGCGGACTCGGTTTGTTGTTGATATTTATCACCCTGGGCCTTTTCCTTAGTTTACGGCTCTCCATATGGGTAGCTATTGGGATTCCGGCATCGTTTGGTGCCATGTTTATCCTCGGTTCGTTTTATGGTCTTACTGTCAACATGATCTCTTTGTTCGGGATGATCCTTGTGATCGGTATTCTGGTGGATGACGGAATTGTGATAGCGGAAAATATCTATACACATTTCCAGAAAGGAAAATCTCCACGAAGGGCAGCGCTGGAAGGTACCCTGGAGGTTATGCCTGCTGTTCTTACATCTGTTACAACCACAATTATTGTTTTTTCTGCCCTTTTCTTCATTAAAGGCAGGATGGAATTTATGTCTGAGATGGCATTTGTTGTTGTTTTCGCTCTCGCCTTCTCACTATTAGAAGCCTTTTTCGTACTTCCTGCTCACCTTGGAAGCAATTGGGTGTTAAGAAGAAATGTCCGTCAGAATACCGGTAAAAAAATCAGGGATTTTCTGGATAAAGTACTCGATTTTATGCGGAATAATATTTATGGCAACACATTGAAATTTATGGTTAAATGGAGATATATTTTCATTTTTTTACCCATATTCCTCATCATAATTACTATGGGATTATTTAAGGGTGATTTAATTAAAGCAACATTTTTTCCTTCAATTCCTTTCGATCAATTTACCGTTGACCTGACTTTTAAACCGGGAGACGGAGAGGCACAAACAATTGAGTCGTTAAAGCGAATTGATAACATGATATGGGAGGTGAATGATGAATTAATGGAAGAACTTGGTGATACAATTAATTTCGTTAATTATGCATTTGTATCAACCGGTTCTGCTTTTAACGGTAAAGAACGTGGTTCACATGCCGGGAATATTTTTGTTTTATTGCGCGACCTTGAAAACAGCGGAACTTCCAGTTTTGCCATTGTAAAACGTGTTCAGAAAAAAGTAGGCGAAATGCCCGAAGCCGAAAAGCTCACTATTCAGGGAAGGGCAACTTTTGGAACACCAATTTCAGTGAGCCTGCTAGGTAAGGATGAAGTGGTTTTAAATCAGGCGAAAGAGGATTTGATACAAAGTCTGAAACAAATAGAAGATCTGAACAACATTGCTGATGTTAATCCAACCGGGATGCGTGAGGTTCTATTGAAACTAAAACCACTAGCTTATTTTCTTGGTTTTTCCCAAGCCAGCCTGACAAACCAAATTCGTCAGGGATTTTTTGGCGGACAGGCACAGCGATTACAGCATGGAAAAGATGAGTTGCGTGTTTGGGTTAGATATCCAAAATCTGACAGAATTAATTTGGGACAACTGGAAACCATGCGAATTAAAACTCCCGCCGGGGAGTATCCTTTATCTGAATTGGCTTCGTATGATATCAACCGGGGGCCTGTGAGCATCAAACACTACAACAGTGCGCGTGAAATCAGGATCGATGCCAACGTTGTTAGTTATGATACACCTATAGTTCCTATTCAGGAAAAGATAGAAACAGAAATTGTTCCTGAACTTCTTGCAAGGTATCCGGGAATTGATGTGGTTTACCTCGGACAGAAAAAAGACAGTGATGAGACTATGCAACAGATCCAAAAGTTTTTTCTTCCGGCTTTTCTCTTAATGTTCCTGATCATCATACTTCATTTTAAATCGTTAGCACAGGGAATGATGATTGTTTCGATGATTCCATTGGCATGGCTGGGCGCAATATGGGGACATGGTGTCGAAGGTGTTCCTGTGTCACTGTTAAGTGTCTGGGGTATGCTTGCGCTTTCTGGTGTAATCATTAATGATGCGGTTGTGTTTTTATCTAAATATAATTCGTTGTTAATTGAAGGAATGAAAGTAAAAGAGGCAGTTTTTGCAACAGGAATGGCACGTTTCAGGGCAATTGTGCTTACTACAATCACTACTTCTGTGGGCTTATACCCCATTATTTTTGAAAGAAGTTTCCAGGCACAGTTCCTTGTGCCAATGGCAGTGGCTTTAGCTTACGGAGTTTTTGTGGGTACTACATTTATTCTGGTCTTTTTCCCGCTTGTTATTTTATTTTTAAATGACATGAAGCGTTATTCAAAATATGCATACAACCGCATAAATCTGTGGGTATTACAAGGTGATCCCAAGCGTGAGGTTCCGCCAAAAATTGTGGCCCGACTTTCAAAAGTGCCATCACGTGAAAGTGTTGAAATAGCAATTATCCACAGTAAAAGAACAATTGATTAAGCTGCAATTATGATGAAAATGATTATCCCTTATATAAAACACAGGTATTGGTTTATTGTACTGCTGGTAATTTCAGGATCAATACTATATGCCCAACAACCACTAACTCTGGATGATGCTATTTTGAAGAGCTTGGACAACAACTTTCAAATCAGGATCACAAACCAGGAATACAATATTGCCAAACTGAATAACAAACAGGGAGCCGTTGGCCGCTGGCCTTCCATCACCCTGGGCGCTAATAGTATTAACAGGTATGATAATACACCGTTTTTTGATACAACAGTTACCAGTTATAAACGTACCGACATTTTCTCAAACCAAATTACGCCTTATGTTAATGTAAGATGGTTGCTTTTTGATGGTTTCTCGGTGAACATTAGCAAACAAAAACTGGATCTTCTCGAAAATTTTTCAGCCGGATATTCTACTATTGTGATTGAGAATACTATCCAGGCAATAATATTGGGGTATTATAATGCATTGTTGCAGGAAGAACGTTTAAGAGTTCTGAATGAAGTAAAAAAACTTTCAGGCGACCGTTATAATTATGAAATGATGCGAAAAGAAATTGGAACTTCGGTCACTTTTGAAGTCTTGCAAGCGAAGAATTCTTTTTTCAGCGATTCAACCAATTATCTTCTAATGAAACTGAATGTCAAAAATGCTTTTTTAAGGTTAAACTTATTATTGGGTGAACCTCCTAATGTACAATTTACACTGGTCGACAGCTTTGAGGTTGACCTGAAATATTATGATCTTCAGGATATGATGGATAAAATGCTTTCCAATAATAGTAATCTGAAAAACCAGTATATTAACCAGGAAATTCTGAAGAAAGGAATTGGCATAGCCAAAAGTGATATATGGCCGACAATTTCGATGAATGCCGGGGCTGATTATACTCAGGCATGGTACGATTTTGATAAAAATGATGCCAACACTTATTCTCTTGATTATTATGCCAATTTTACTTTAAGTTTTAATTTGTTCAATGGAGGTAATACACACCGGGCTATAAAAACAGCACAGATTAATGAACAAATTGGGCAACTCGAAATCCAGGAATTAAAACAGACACTCGAAAACCTGTTGGTAAACCAATTTGATTTGTATAGGATAAGGAAGCAGCTGCTAGAAGTAGCAGATGTAAACCT
>JAUVKF010000069.1 GCA_030596395.1 Chlorobiota bacterium
CGTTAGTAATCCATTGGATGTGATGACATATGCTGCATACAAAGCTTCCAATAAACCGGCCAATAAAGTATTTGGCATGGCCGGTACACTTGATACAGGGCGTTACCGTGCTTTTCTGGCCAATGCATTAAATGTTGCACCTGTTGATATTCATGGTTTGTTGATGGGAGGGCATGGCGATACGATGGTTCCATTACCACGTTATACTTCAGTTAATGGAATTCCTGTAACCGAGTTATTAGGTAAAGAAGAGTTGGATAAGATTGTCGAGCGAACAAGAAAAGGAGGAGGTGAATTGGTAAACCTGATGGGAACTTCTGCATGGTATGCACCAGGTGCGGCAGCAGCACAAATGGTTGAAGCCATTGTTGATGATCAAAAACGGATAATTCCGGTTTGTACCCGTTTGAATGGTTCATACGGACTGAAAAATGTTTTTCTTGGTGTTCCGGTTAAATTGGGGAAGGATGGTGTGGAAGAGATTATAGAAATTGATTTGAATAAAAACGAAAAAGTATTGCTTAATTCATCAGCAGCCTCCGTTAAGGAAGTAATGAAAATATTGGATGATATGAAAATATTTTAAGATCTGCCTAAATCATTAATGGTTGCGATTCTTGTTTAGGCTATAGGCGCCCCATCCCGGGGCGCTTTTTTTATCCCCGGCCTAAAGGCCGGGTTAACTGATTCATAACCTAATTCATTATTTTGCAGTCATTCAGTTTCCCCGACCTTCAGGTCGGGGCATAATCCTAATAACTATATTTGTACAAAGCAATATTGCTATGAAAAATATAGTAGTCCTTTCAGGTGCAGGCATGAGTGCCGAAAGTGGAGTTAAAACCTTCAGGGATGATGATGGGCTCTGGCAAAACCATCGTTTTGAAGATGTAGCTTCACCAATAGCCTGGCAAAGAGATCCGGAACTGGTACTTGAATTTTACAACCAGCGGCGCAAACAATTGTTTGAGGTTGAACCTAATGCAGGTCATCTGGCCCTCGTGAAGCTGGAAGAAAAATTTGATGTTCAAATTGTTACACAAAATGTTGATGACTTACATGAACGGGCGGGTTCTACAAATGTACTGCATTTGCATGGCGAGCTTAAAAAAGTACGCAGTACTGTTGATCCCAACCTTGTTTATACAATGGATCAGTGGGAATTGAAGTTGGGTGATACTTGTGAAAAAGGTTCACAATTAAGGCCACATATCGTATGGTTTGGCGAACCGGTTGATATGATCGGCCCTGCCGTGGAAATTGTGTCTACTGCTGATATTCTTATCGTAATTGGAACCTCGATGGTAGTTTACCCGGCGGCAAGCCTGATCAACTATGTAAAGGATGATATACCGAAATATTACATTGATCCTAAAGCATTTCAGGTTCATGGAATATCAAAACTGGAAATAATAGCTAAAAAAGCCGGTGAGGGTGTTACTGGTTTAGTTGAGCAATTGCTTCAACAATAAACTTTTTATTCGGAATCCATCTCGGCCAGTTTTTTCTGACTTTTTTTCGCAACAGGAAAACGTCTGAAAATATGGCCGATTGTCATGGGTAATTTTCTATCCCTTTTAGCAAGATCTTTTGTAACCTCACCGCTTCCAATCCCTTGCCATACAAGTCTCTTGTCAGAAAGCCTGAAAATATCAAATACTAAAGTGCCCTGTGTATAATCTGTGCTGTAAAAGGTAGTTGAGTTATATCCCGGACTCATGCCATATCCATAATAACCTGCACCACCATAATAACCCCAACCACCACCATATCCGGCCCATCCGGCATAATGATTGGTGTACGATTGGTAACTTGTTTTATCTTCAAGGATTATAAATGTAGAAACAACCAGATCACCATCCTTTTCAACCAGTTTATAACCTCGCGAGTTCATTTCACTTTTAATCGAACTCAGAATTGTCTGCTTATCGTAGTCATTTACTATCTGATCATTGTGCTTGTCCCACGGATAAAGACTATAAGTTTTAAATGATTTAAAATCAACTTTTCGGTCCCATTCATTGGTCACTTTAACGCCTGTACACGATACGAGTAACAGTAATAAAACCGGAATTAGAATATTTTTCATCTGAAATTTAATTAGGGGTTAGGTTCTCTTGATTTGCTGGCAAAAATAGCAATAATTGAATACTTAGGGTTCACATATTTATTATGGTATGTTTGAAATTGTATTCAAATTTTTATTTTTGCAGACCTAAAATTTAAAACGAAGAAATAGTGATAAGAACAAGGAATTTGGTATTGGGATTATTGTTAGGTGTGCTGGTTGTTTTTGGTGCATGTAACAAAGAAGATGAAGGCCCTTCGCAGGAGGAGAAAGAACATCAGGAGATTGAGCAATATGCACAGGATAATAACCTTAATGGACAGTTTACATCCAGTGGGTTATATTATAAGATTATCGAAAGCGGATCTGCTGCCCATCCTGATACTAATTCGAATGTAACTGTAGCTTATAAAGGCTATTTTTTGTCAGGCGCCATCTTCGATGAAAACGATTATACCACATTTAAGTTAAACAGCCTGATCGAAGGCTGGAAAGAAGGCATCCCCCTGATTGGTGAAGGCGGTGAGATCACCCTGCTTGTTCCTTCGCATTTGGGATATGGTGATAATGCTGTTAGGGCATTTGATATCACCTTACATAAATTTACAAAGTAATTTAGTTTTACAGTTGATTCTGTACCACAAATGATGTTGTTTTTGCAATTGTCAATTGTTTTTACAATTTTTGTATCTTGTAGCTGCAATTTATAATGGGTTAATGATGTCAACTCCAAATACTTTTTTACTAGACAAGGCGCGCAAGTATTGTTCCTACCAGGAACGATGCATTTATGATGTAAAGCAAAAACTGCTTGAATGGAAGGCCTCGGAAAAAACAATTGAAAGTATTATCCGAAAGTTAGAAGAAGAAGATATGATTAATGAGGAGCGATATGCTGTTTCATTTGCAGTAGGCAAACTCAGGAACAACAAATGGGGCAGAAACAAAATATTTTATGCTCTTATGCAAAAGCATATCCCTGAGTTGTATGTGCAAATGGGATTAAGTGAAATTGACGAAGAAGAATACATTAGCGTGCTCCGTTCAATTTTGGACTCCAAAAAGATTAAAGAGGAAAACGAGTACCGTCGTCAGCAAAAACTGATAAAGTTTGCCATGCAAAAAGGTTTTCAATCCGACCTGGCCTGGAAATTATTACGTGGTGAGGTGTGATTAAAAAAGTTTGTTCGCTTCCCTTCAACTGACCTTGTTTAGTTCTTTAGCGTTTATTTAGTCAATTTTCCGAAATGATTATTGCCTGCGCAATGATCTTCCAATATTTGGAATAATTCATCTTCAATAAATATTAATTTTGCCTTTTTAAAAAATAAAATATGTTTACACCCGAAGGACTAAAAGAATTGTCTAAGAGGCTTGCAGCCTTAAGGAGGTATCTTTGACGTTGATCAGAAATTAACCCTCATTGCCGAAGAAGAAAAGCAAACCCAGGCTCCTGATTTTTGGAATAATCCCAAACAAGCCGAAATTTTCCTAAAACAGATCAAAGAAAAAAAGCGCTGGACGGATGCTTATGCAGCTGCCGAGGAAAGCCAGAATGATCTTTCTGTGTTGAGTGAATTTTTCGAAGAAGGAGAATCGAGCCAGCAGGAAATGGATGATCAGTTCAAAAAATCGGAAAAAGCCATTGCTGACCTCGAATTTCTACAAATGTTGTCGGCACCCGAAGACAAACTGAATGCCATTTTAAAGATTAATCCCGGTGCCGGGGGAACCGAAAGCCAGGATTGGGCCGAAATGCTGATGCGGATGTACATCCGGTATGGCGAGCGGCATAAATTCAAAGTCAGGGAACTGGATTTCCAGGAAGGAGAGGTGGCAGGAATAAAATCGGTATCCCTCGAAATTGACGGAGATTTTGCTTTTGGTTACCTGAAAGGAGAGAACGGAGTGCATCGTTTGGTACGGCTTTCTCCTTTTGATTCGGGAAACCGGCGCCACACTTCATTTGCTTCGGTTTATGTTTATCCGGTTGTTGACAACGAGATAGAGATTGAAATCAATCCATCGGATATCAATTGGGACACTTTCCGTTCGAGCGGACCAGGCGGACAAAATGTAAATAAAGTTGAATCAGCAGTGCGACTCAGGCATTTGCCTTCAGGACTTGTTGTCGAATGTCAGGAAACCAGGTCGCAGGGGCAGAACCGCGAAAAAGCCATCCAGATGCTCAAATCGCAATTGTATGAAATTGAAATGCGCAAAAAACAAGAAGCGCAGGCAAAAATTGAAGGAAGCAAGAAAAAAATTGAATGGGGTTCCCAAATCCGCTCATATGTGTTGCATCCATACAAAATGGTAAAGGACCACAGGGTAGAGGTTGAAACCTCAAATACCCAGGCTGTTTTGGATGGGGATATTGACGAGTTTCTGAAATCGTATCTGATGGAATATGGAGGGGCTGAGTAACAAAAGAGAAAACTTAACAATCCGGAAATAAAATTACTTTGATCAGATATGGTGAGGATGACGGAATATATATGCCGGAACTTTCATCAGGCGAAACACTTCTTCGAGAGAAAATAATCTTGAAATAAGCGGATTCATTCTTTTCTTTTCTATACATCAAAGCCACTCATTAGAATAAGTATTGATTAGCATAAAAGCGTTATTAGAAAAGTAAATTTTCTAGTTTTATGACGGAATTAGCTCTTAGTTTTATCTAATTAAATAAACCTCAATATGAAAAAGTTAATCCTTTTAACACTAAGCCTAATCCTGCTTACAATTACTCTTTTTTGGTCTGCCTGCTCGAAAACCGAAGACGAGGGCTGGACTGACGAAGAAAAAGCATCTTATCAGGAGGTAATCAGCCTTCAGAATGAGGTAAGCAATAATCTGAATGAATGGTTTTTAAGCATGGATTCGCTTGATGCAATAAATATGGCTTATCAGTCTTTTGTCGATGCCCCCAATGTTTCGGATGCATTTGTAAACAGCCAGGGTATAGCAGTGCAGTATGCAAATGGAATACGCGGAGGAATTTTCCTTAATCCCAGGGACGAAGATTTAAAAAGTAGTTCTGCGCCATTTCTGAATGGTTTTCAAGCCAACAATAACGAGAATTTGAAAACTATTGTCAACAATAGAAAAATGATATTACTTAACCCGCATTATTTTCAAAGAAGTCATTACACTGATCAGATATACGACATCAGTCAAAGCAACTTAAACAGGGTTGGTATTGATCTTTCTACATTGTATAAAAATGAAGAAGCCACTGTTGATCGGTTTACTGAATTATCCGGTTATGGAATAATCCAAATTTATTCGCATGGTTGGGCATATCCCCGCGAAACAAATATTCAAAAAATATATTTGCTTACAGGTGAAACTGCAAACGATAATACTACACGGAAATATTGGGATGATTTAGCATCAGGTGATCTCCCCATAGTCGCAGTAAACAGTATTGACAACAAATACTATTTGTCGAAACAATTTATTGCAAAACACAACGACTTCAGTAAAGATACCGTTCTGTTTTATGGAGGTTTTTGTTATAGTTTTCTTGATGATTGGCCTGATCTTGTTGACTCATTTGCCCGCGGTGCTTACCTTGGGTTCGACTGGTCTGTTTTAACCTTCTTCAATGCGAATATGTCAGTCAATTCGATGGCAATGATGAGTGACACATCTAAATCGCAGCCCATGGACATTGAGGCATGGATGAACGATCCTGAACTTGAAAAGTCTTTTTGGCATAATTTAGATGATCGTACAGTACACATCCTATATGCCGGCGATAGTGACCTCACGCTTTGGGACGATGTTGGTATAAAAATCATTACCCAGTCATCTGATGGCACGCCGGTTACTCAGCCCGGGGAGGCTGGTGTGGCTTACCCTTTCAAATGCGAAGTAAACTCCAGCATTGACATCAGCGAACTGGAATTTGTGTGGGATATTGGAACCGGTGATCCGCCTTATACACTAAGTGATGCCGTAAATATTACATGGAACGATGAAGGGCAATATGTACTTAAAGTTGATGTCAGGGATAAAAACAATGGCAACATTATCGGATCAGCAAAAGTAAACGTAACAATTGGCGAAACCGAAGAAGAATTGATAGACTTTGTAAAAAAATGTAACCACATCTATCTCGGCTTTGGACCTGAGATGGCATTTTTATGGGAGGAAGAAAAAACAGGAACTAAAGGAAAAGACCCTGGTGACCTGGAGTGGGAATCAGCACCATTAGTCTGGAATGGGCTTGATTTTTCAGCAACAATAGTAACTGGAGAAAATCATACTCACACCATAAATGGCACTTTGAGTAGCGATGGCTATATGGTAAGCGCTGTTGGCGAACAAGAAGGGTATGAAATGGGGCATAGTTTTACTTATAAAGTTGGATTTGATAATTGCCCGGTTAAGCTACCAATAGAAAGCTCCACAGTTATATATAGCGTTGAGAGCAGCCAGATTCAAAACTATGTTACAACATTTGAAGGTAAATGGGTTTGGGATAACGGTAAAATTATAAATTTCACAGGCGTTGACTGGGAAAAAATTGAAAGATTGTACATTGGATTCCAGTGGTTGCCAACGGCCACTAACCAGCCCTAATAATTACTCTGCTCTTCCAGATTTGCAATCTGGAAGCTAATAAGTTTGAATTTGCAATTCAATAAAAGGCAGATTCAAAACCTGTTCCATACAAGTTTCAGTTTGTGAATTGAAACAGGTAATGGCTATTTCAAAAACAACTGGTCATCAAAATCCAACTTTTCCTTTTTTACTATTTTAACCTTATTAAAATCCTTGTGATTTGGATTGATAAGATAATTGAAGTCGCCCTGCACAACTGCCGAAGGCACCTTTATAACAGCGTATTTGTTTTCTTTTACAAAACTGTCCCCCAATTCCTGGGTCGTCCCTGAATGTGGTATAGAGTTCCAGTCGGTGGGTAAATCATTGTGGTTTAGTTCGAATATCTTAATGGTATCCGGGATATCAACAGTGACCAGCTCAAAATCTTTTGGCAAAATACCCAGCGGTGTGTGAACCGCAATTTCGGTTGTACACAGTGCCCTTGATTCGCTGGTGTAAAACAAGGCTACTCCTTTGCTGTTCCACCGTCCACCGGTTTTTTCAACGCCCTTTCCCGAAAGGTCGTTTCTGTATTTTGATCTGGCAAGGCGAAAAACAATCATGCCAGTACACCATGTTCAATGCAAGTTAGTTCATCTTTTAAAATTTGGATACCGAACGAACTATCAAGAAGATCTTTAGGTTTAATGCCGCCCAGGGCAACATTTTTGGCAGCAAGCCAGATGTTAAAATTTTCCTGGCTGCCAAATACTTCAATGCCGTATTTATTGAGCATTGTAATCTCAATGATTTTCTCGGAGGTTATGGCATTGAATGTTCCTTTTTCCTTTTTATAGCGTTGCAGCGAACGCTCGGAAAGATGCAAAAACGATGACCATTCTTTTAGCGTGAAGGGTATATTTTTAGCCAACCGCTCAAAAAAGGAGAAATTGATACCCTCTTTTATTGCACTGATGAGCGAATACACATTTTTGTCATCAAGGGCTGCGTAAGTGATAGCGGGTTCTTTTAGTTCAAATTTTTTAGACATCTCAAGCTTATTTCCCACAAAGGTAAGCAAATTGACGTAAAATATACGACAAATGACGGATTCTTTTTAAGAAATCACGCAAACACTAACCCCGTTTAGGGCTATATCATTGTTTAACAAATTTTTTCACTACAAAACCGGTATCAGTATACATTCTTATAATATAAATTCCGAAGGGTAAATCCCTTACATCTATTGAATTTTGATTGGTTGTTATCTTTAGTCTTTTAACAATGCTTCCCTGCATGTTGATGATTTCTATAAAATATATATTCATGCCTGAAGGTGTCTCGATGTTCAAATGATCCTTTACGGGATTTGGATAAATCTTTACATTATTTTCCGTTATTTTTTTCTCATCAAGAGAGTTGTGAAAACCATCTTCATTAAAAACAGCTACTCCACCATAGCGTGTTCCTATCCACTTTGAATCATTTTTATCTATTGCAATAGATTTAATATGGTAATGAGGCAAACCTGAATTGTAGGTACTGTAAACCGTCCAGGTAGTTCCGTCAAAGGCTACCAAGCCACCATAACCATAATCGGAGGCGGCAATCCACTTTGTTCCATTATCGTCTATGGCTATTGATCCAACACAATTAGAGGGCAAACCTGAATTTGAAGTGTTGTAAACTGTCCAGGTAGTTCCGTCAAAGGCTGCCAGACCACCTATATTTGAGCCACCACAATTGGAGGTAATCCACTTTGTTCCATTATCGTCTATGGCTATTGATCTAACACAGACAGAAGGCAAACCAGAATTGGTGGTGTTGTAAACCGTCCAGTTGGTATCGTCAAAGGCTACCAGACCTTCATAAACGACTGCAATCCACTTAGTTCCGACATCGTCTATGGTTATTGATGTGACCCTGTTATCAGGCAAACCTGAATTGTACTCGTTGTAAACTATCCAGTTGGTGCCGTCAAAGGCTACCAAGCCACTATGAGCGACCGCAATCCACTTAGTTCCGTCATCGTCTATGGTTATTGATACAATTCCATTAGAGGGCAAACCTGAATTGGAGGTGTCGTAAACTGTCCACGTAGTACCGTCAAATTCTGCTAATCCGCCAAACTCAGTCCCAATCCACTTCCTCCCGCTTTCATCTATGGCTATTGATGTGACACAGTCAGATGGTAAATCTGAATTGGAGGTATTGTAAACTGTCCAATTGTTGCCATCAAAGGCTGCAAGGCCATCATATTCAGTTCCAATCCATATTTTTTCTTTTCCATCTATAAGTAATGAAGAGACATTGTTATCGGGCAAACCTGAATTGGACGTATTATAAACTGTCCAGTTCGTCCCATCAAAGACTACCATGCCACCACCGGTTCCAATCCATTTTGTTCCATCATTGTTAATGGCAATTGATGTGACCCAGTTATCTGGCAAACCTGAATTGGAAGTGTTGTAAACTGTCCAATTAGTACCATCAAAGGTTGCCAGACCATCGGTCCCTATCCATATGGTTCCATTTTCATCTGAGGCTAACGATTTGATATTGTTATTTGGTAAACCTGAATTGGATGTATTGTAAACCAACCAATTGGTATCGTCAAAAGCTGCCAGACCACTATACGTTCCTATCCACTTTGTCCCATCTTTATCTATGATTACAGAAAATGTATAATTAGTAGGTAAGCCTGAATTTGAACTGTTGTAAACTGTCCAACTCGTACCGTCAAATGATGCAAGGCCACCATCGCCATAGTAGTCGTCACCCTTAATGGTGATCCATTTTGTTCCTTCTTCATCTATGGCTATTGATGTGACTTGGCAATTACTGTAAACCGTCCAGTTAATGTCGTCAAAGGCTGCCAGACCACCGGAATAAATATCACTTGTGCCAATCCATTTTGTTCCGTTATCGTCTATAACTACTGATGAGACATGGTTACCGGGCAAGCCTGAATTTGAACTGTTGTAAACTGTCCAGTTGGTGCCATCAAAGGATGCCAGACCATCATTGGTGCCAATCCACTTTATTCCGTTATCTTCTATGGCTACTGATATGACATGGTTACAGGGCAAACCTGAATTTGCTCTGTTATAAAACGTGGTAATACCGGTGGTTTTGTCAAGATGCACCAGTCCCCCCGTTGTTCCTACCCACATATAATTACCTTCTTCTGCCAAAGCTTGAATGTTATCGCCATTGGTGTAATTTAGCCACTGCGGGTTTTGAGCATTTATAAAGCCTGCCAGGCCAAGAAATGTAAATAAAAGTAAAATTGATTTTTTCATGACGAATAGTTTTTAGTTAAACATACCACAAAGATACTTCAGCGGAACAGGGCTTCGCTAACAGATTTTTACCTGTTATTGACTGAAATTTTACATGGATCCTTATTTTGACGGGTATTCAGATGGGGGCATACCAAATTGCTCCTGGAAACATTTAGCAAACCAGGAGAGATTATTGAAGCCAACCTCATAGGCGACTTCCGTTACATTGCCGGCTCTTTTTTCAAGAAGTGTGGCGGCACGGTTCAAACGGTAAGAGCGGATAAACCTGTTGGCCGTCTGACTTGTAACCGCAACCAGTTTCCGGTGAAGCTGCATATTGCTCATGGCCATCTCTGCACAAAATGTTTTCACTGTAAACTCCGGATCGGAGAGGTTTGCATTCACGATACCGATTACTTTCTGCAGAAATTTCTGTTCCATCGATGAGATACCGGCTTCGGGAAGATCTATCAGGGCTGACAGGCCAATCTTTTCAGCATCTTTAAGAAATTGCTCCCGGAGTTTTTGCCTCAATACGAGCAGGTTTCTGATCCTTACAAGCAACTCCTTAACATCAAACGGTTTGGTAATATAATCATCAGCACCGGTTTCCAGTCCTTCAATTTTGCTTTCCATTCCGGCTCTTGCAGTAAGCAGGATCACCGGTATATGGCTTGTCCGTTCATCGGTCTTAAGCCTTTTGCAAAGTTCAAAACCATCCATCTTCGGCATCATCACGTCACTAATGATGAGATCAGGAACTATTTCAATTGCCTGTTTCAGTCCCTTTTCACCATTCTGTGCTTCCAGTACCTGATAGTATTCACCAATGGAATCACGGATGTATTCGCGAAGGTCGGAATTGTCTTCCACGATAAGGATTACTGATTGCCCGATACTCATGGCTGGTGGGTCGTGATTCGAATCTGATGGCTCAAAACTCGTTTCCAGGTATTCAGTATTCGATATTCCTTGTTCTCCGAAAGGAGTCCTTTGGACGATATTCGATATTCCATCCCGATCAGCAATCTCCTCTTCTTTCAGATGCTTTCTGCCAAGCGGAAAATTGATAGTAAAGATAGCTCCTTTACCAAATTCACTTTCAACATTGACGCTTCCATGGTGCAGTTCAACCAGTTCTTTAGCCAGGGCTAAACCGATGCCCGTTCCTTCCTGGTCTCGTGTGAAGGAATCATCAGCCTGGTAGAAGCGGTTGAAGATGTGAGGGAGCTTTTCGGGCGGGATGCCGGGGCCGGTGTCGGAGATTTTGATTTCTACGTACGTGTCTGCCAAGTCTCCAGTCTTCAGTCTCCAGTCTTCAGTCTGCTCACCACCGACTGTGGACTGTGGACTACCAACTGTTGACTGCTGACTTCTGACTTCGGGCTTCTGACTTCGGACTGCTACCTCAATCTCCCCCCCTTCGCCCGTAAACTTAAACGCATTCGACAGCAGATTAAACAATATCTTCTCCACTTTCTCCCGATCTACGTAAGCCGGTATGTCTATTTCTTTTGCTTTGAATACCAGCTCGATTTTCTTCTGTTTTGCCAGCGATTCAAACGACTGGACATAGCCGTTCACCAGTTTGACAAGGTTTTCCTCCCTTGCCTGCAACTTCATCTTTCCAGACTCCAGCTTGGCGAGGTTTAGTAACTGGTTAATCAGGTTCTGGAGCCTCAATGCGTTTCGTTGGATAATATTCAGGTCTTTTATTCCCGATTTGTCTGAAACTTTTGGTCGAAGTTTCTCAAGCGGTCCAAGGATCAGTGTTAATGGGGTGCGGAATTCATGAGAGATATTGGCAAAGAACCGTGACTTTAAATGATCAATCTCTTTTAATTTTTCTGCTTCAACAAGTTTAAGCTCAAGCCTGTGTGAGAGTTGGAGTCTTTTCAGGTAGAACCTGATGATCAGGTAACCAATGAAAAAGACAAAAACACCATATAAAATATAAGCCCACCATGTTTTCCATGGAGGCGGGAGAATAGTAATTATCAGACTTGTTCCTGCATAATTCCAGTAGCCGTCGGAGTTGGAACCCCTGACATGAAAAATATAATTTCCAGGCGGAACTTTGGTATAACTGGCCAGCCGGTTATTTCCGGTATATATCCAGTCATCCTCCAATCCCTCAAGATAATGGGCATACCTGTTCTTTGAGGGATCCAGGAAATCCAGTGCAGCACATTCCAGGGTGAAAAAGTTCTGGTTGTGTTTCAGGACAACGTGCTTTTTCAGGGTAATGATGGTATCCGGTTTCAGGGATGTATTTCTTACCCTGAGATCAGTAATGACAACCGGTGGTATGAACGTATTGTCAATGATTTCATCCGGATCAAAGCTGAAAAATCCTTTTCCTGAATCGAGCGCCGTCCCGACAAAAATTTTACCGGCTTTATTTTTGTAAATTTTATAAGGAAAAATATTACTAAAGGAAATGAACTGGGTAAACAGAGGAGTTATTTCATCATTCGTATTACCACTTGTTCCATTAAACCGGAACAATCCGCTTTCTGTTACCATCCATAGATTTCCTTTATCATCCCCGGTAAGATCATAAATGAAATTAGAACCCAGATCAGCGGTATTGAAATATCGTTTGAATTGGTTTTTATCCGGGAGGTATTTGTTCAGACCATCTTCGGTAGCAATCCAAAGATTATTAAAGCAGTCTTGGTACACTGACCAGACACTATTATTGCTAATACTGGCAGTATCAAAAGGATCATGTGCAAAGTGAATAAATTTATCGGTCGATCTGTATTCAGCAGGTTGACAGAA
The DNA here is from genome assembly GCA_030596395.1 of Chlorobiota bacterium. Classification (GTDB taxonomy): domain Bacteria; phylum Bacteroidota; class Bacteroidia; order Bacteroidales; family F082; genus JAADID01. The sequence continues at coordinate 12,691 of JAUVKF010000069.1, forward strand.
TAATCCGTTAAATTGGGTGCCGATCCAAAGGTTTTCTGCACGATCTTCGTATAAGTCAAGTATATAAGAAGTAGTCAATTTTCTCCATGCCGAATCAGGATAAAACCTGCTTTCGGAATCCGTTCCGTTTTTCCGCTGAAACAGTCCACTGTTGGTTGCAAACCATACATTACCCCTTGAATCTTCAATCATATCAATGATAATAAATATATTCGGGTCAGGTAAAGTATACCGGATAATTTTGTTTTGCCCTTTTGGCAGGAGATAAAGCCCGTTAGATTCCGTTCCGATCCAGATATTATTTTCAGTATCTTCAAGGAGGCTGATGACAATCTTTATCGGGAAGCCATATTCTTTACTGTCAGGTAACCTGTATTCTTTTACCAGGTTCATATCTTTATCAAAACAGACCACATCAAAAGTTCCAATCCAGAAGTTCCCCTGACTGTCTTCCATGAATGAATTGGACCTGTGGTACTTTTTTGAGAACTCCGGATGGGACTCGATTTGGTTCCGGTAAGGATCCATGAGAGTTATCCCTCTTTCATTAGGAATCCAAAGCATATTTGTTTCATCAGCAAAAACAGAATTTACCAGCTCTCCGTTAATGCCTTCAGGTCCAACCGGATCATAGGGAATTTGTGCAAGAGAATTTTCCTGCCTGCTAAACTGATAAAGTCCTGTACCAATCATCCACAGGATATTGCTGTCAGCAGGATCAGGTAAAATATCGAGATCATAATAAAATTCCCTTTCATTATACAAAAGGTCGAACGGTACCAGTTCATTTTTCTTTTTATCATAGGTCAGGTAGCCAAACGGAGTACCAACGAATAAAGTACTATCGGTATCTTCTTCAATATGAAAAACACGTAGTGGCTGATCCTTTGAAGTATTGAATGGTATAGGCTTAAATGTTTTATTTTTTTGGTCAAACTGATACAGTCCATCGGATGTTCCTGCCCAAAAATCTCCTGATAGATCTTCATAAGCCGAAAGAACACTCCGATTTTTCGAGGCAACATTGACGGAAGGCAGGGAATAAGAAATAAATTGATCCTTATCTGGAAGATACCTGTTTAAACCCATCTTCCGGCCTCCGGTTCCGATCCATAGGTTTCCTGTACGGTCAAGATAAACACAATTAATTACGTTGCCTTTTATGCTTCCCGGTTTTTTTTGATCGGGTTTGTATCTTTTAAAAGTTTCGGAAACGGCATCGAACCTGTTCAAGCTCTCATACGTGCTGATCCAAAGATTTCCAGAATGGTCAATTACCATGCTTTGTGTGCCGCTTATCGAATTATCAGAAATGGAGGTTGAATCCAACGGATCATACTGGTATACTTTCATTTTGTAACCGTCGTAACGACACAAACCACTTCTTGTAGTTATCCAAATGAAACCTTGAGTGTCTTTGAGCACTGAATAGCACATATTTACCGGAAATCCGTCATCGGCAGTGAGGTGACGGAAACGGTATTTTTCGGTCGCAGGATATGCATAGTTTGTCTGGGAATATATACAGGAGATGAAAAAGAAAAATGAAATTATTCCTGCAACAGATGTTTTTAAGTTACCACACTGGTTATTTATTGCTAATCCGTTCATATTTGCTACTTCCTGTATTAAGTTGTGTGTCAGTCATAAAAATTATCAAACAGCAAACAATGCTAAAATTTAAGGTTACAGTGACCAAAACATCAAGAATATATATGGTTTGGAGATTTTGGATTTCATTATTGGAATTTATTTGACAATTGTGTTTTGTGTTTTTGGATTTTGTTATTTATATTTTGCACACCCATTACTGGGTCTTTAAACTGGTGAGGACACCACCAACGGCTTATGACTACTTTTTGTAGGCAACATAAATATCAGCTTCAATCATATTTCCATCGTCAAAAAAATATGGTTTGTGATGTTAATAATACCTGATGTTAAGCCTCATATAATTCATGATCAATTATTTTTCTTCTGCTAAAATGTATCAAACAAACAATAAAAAATAACACAAAACACAAATTTATCCATCCACCATATACAATTGCACCTAAAGGGTAAGGAATATAGTCTTTCACAAAACCTGCCATCAAAATAAGTAAGGTAGGTGTAAATAGTAGCATCCATTTGGGGTACAGCGACTTTTTGAAAATAACCAAATAAAACAGTAAAAAAGTAAAAAATGTCCCACAAATAGAAATCAGGATATATATTGATTTCAAATAGGTTCTGATAAACAACAATTGTTGAGGTTGCAATAATTCAGGTAGTCTTCCAACAAAGCCATAATTTGGGAACATAGCATGGTAGGTTCCGGCGACAATAAAAAAAATCGCAATACATGCAAAAAGAATCATTGCCAGGACTTTATTAACTGATCGAAAGACCATATAAAAAAGATATCCACCTATTAAAGAAAATACAGATGCAATTGGCCCGATTAATCCTCCCGCAATTAACCTTTCAATTGGCATTGTACCCATTCTGGCAACACTGTCGTATTCAAGTCCGCTAACAGGTTCATAATATAGTAACATATCTCCCGCAAACATCAAAATCGAACCAAGTATGCCGGATAATGATAACAGCTGTAGTTTATTTATTTTCATTTTTAGCAGTTATTAAAGTTGAAATACAGCAAAACGTTTTGGCTGTACGAGCCGTGCAGGTTTTCAAGATACTTTCCTGTGAACCTGATATAAAGTTTCATACTTTCAAATTATCCAATATCCACTCGCATGGCTTATAAAACCTGTTAACTGCTTTAGCCCTTTTACCACTGCCGCTTCTTTTTCTGCTTTCATTTGTTTTTTCTCACTTTTTCTGGTTTGCGAGGAGAGAAGAAATTTTTATTTGATTCCAGTTTCTTTCATTTAAGTGTTGGCTTTTGCGTTTTGCCACTACCGGTATAAGGATGGTAATGTGCAAAATAATTGGCTCTATTCAGACGATGTCAAACTAATGGGAATCGCAGTTTGTATCGTAGTCAAAACAGGTGTGTAAAGGTCAATTTCCAGTTCAGGAGTTTCTATAGTAACTATTAAACTGTATCGGACTAAAGAGTCAACCCTTCCAAGTTTTTTTCTTGTTCTGTACCAGCCATTTTTGGGGTATACCGCCAAGACATTTCTTCTTGACAATTCGATTCCAGATGCTGTTACATAGTCTTTCTTTATTGACCCCTTTACTCCGCACCCTTTCTCTTAGAGTCCACAATTCTGATGTGGTGTCAATTGTTTCGTCCTCCTGTTCCTCTGTACCCGAAGATGCTGCTGATATTCTTCTTTTGAACTCATTAATTGTCTCCAAACGTTTAATCAGTTTGAAGTCAAGTTCATGAGAATGATATCGGAAATTTGAAGCATATTGACGATTACCGGGATTGGGTTCAATGTAATAGGATAAAGTTACTTTTACAGTAGCATCACCATCACCTATTTCATCCCTCAACACTTCTGCTGGCCATGGTAACTCGTACAAATGGTATTCATTGTATCGTGGTTGCGATCTTTCTAAACGATATGGTTGTAATGTTCTTTGAGCAATCAGCGTAAGCGATTGATTAGCACTGTATTTTGCTTTTTCTAAAATTGGCACTCCATACCCAACAGATCGTAATAACGCTCTTCTGTCAGTTTCAAAATTTAGATTACGGTCTTCTAACATAGCTTCAGTCCACTCAGCTGAATGTACCATTAAGCCACGAATGGTTTCTGGCCAACTATCTGGGTATTCTGTTTTAAGTTCAGCAGCCATTTTTGAAGCTAAGGCAACTGAGGCACTTGTGTCTCCAAATGATTGGAAGTTACTAATTCGGAAGTCCTTATGGGTAGTCAACAATTGTAAGCTGTCTTTAAAATCAACCTCATTTTCTCTATGTGCCAAGTTCCCACCCTCCATCACAATATCCGGTTTGTTTGGCCATTGCGTCTCCCAGGTTCCTGATGATGAATTTGAAGGTGCCATACCCCCGCTGGAGGCCAAAGGATTCCATCCCGGCCATTCTTCTGTGTCAATACGGTCTTTTCTTGTGTAGCTGCCAACAGTTATGGCATTGTAAGCTTGTGCCGGGTCTTGAACCGATTCGTAATAATTCTTTCCTGGATATTCTTCAGCTGTATTAATTTTCACATTTCCACCACTCACTAAAATCAACTGCGGCTCAACTGGATAAAGAATATTTCCAAAAGCAATTTTATCAACTGAAGCTGAACTCGATGACGGCCTACCGCGGAATACGAAATGTTTATTGGTAACAGATAAACAAAAAACTCTTGGATTGTTTGGGTTGTCCACAAGAGGCGCACTACATGCATACTCGTAAATAGCACCATACATTTCTGGATCGTTCGCGGAATCAGGGTGATAAATCTTGAATGATTCAAGGCCATGATAGAGTTGAATAGTTTCTCTTGTAGAAAGTGCAGTGGTCAAATCTCCATACAATGTTAATCCGGCCATTCCAGTACCATGCCCGCCACCACGTACACTGTCAAATTTACCCCAATCATCTATCCAGGTGTATAGCCTTTCATTGGGCAGTGAAGCATTGATTAAAGGGTGTTGATTGTTCACTCCGCTATCCAGCAAGCAAACGATAACAGAATTTTCATCGAAAAGATTTTCAGTTCGTTCGAATAAATCCTGTACCCATTGCTCTTTTTCGGCAATAGTAATCCCATCATGGGTAATAAAATCAGACACCTCTTGCGGCTGACGTAATTCCGACAGGTTATCAAGTAACATAAGCGATTGGGAAAGTTGATTTGCAGAACCCTTAACCAAGCGTACAAAATGCTCTGGGAAATCTAATTGTGATTGACCAATCTCTGCCCCAATAGTTTTAAGGTTTATTACAACTTCTTTGATCTTGTTAAGATCATCATTTGTTTTTCTGAACCAAATCTCCCACCAGATCACGTCATTTTCATCAGGGAATGGAATTTCCGGTTCGTCCGACCAAAACGCTCGAAGCGTTGCCAATTGGATGTTTTCAATGTTTGCAATTAGCGGATTTGATTTTGGTGTGTCAGTCAAATTCCCATCTCGATCTTTGGTGTTTTCCGTTAGGTACTGCTCTGCCTTTTTTATAAAGTGGCTTACCCCTCCCTTTGTTAACATCACAGCTACACGATAGCGATACTGATCTCCCTGTTCAGGATGTTTTTCCTGTTTAATATTCACAATCTGATAAGTTGGGCTATCAGTATTTTGATGGAGTTGGTCAAATTTCAATGGATAACCCCATTCCGAAGTAAATGTTACGTAGATAGCATCATCCCTGATAATATTCTCAGGGAGTTCGACTTCCTTAGCTACTTGAAATTGTTGACGGATTGCTTTAAGTTGACGAAGAATTCGATTACCATGTATAACTCGATTTCGCTGTCGTATCTGAAAATCTATTTTAACCTTGGTTGGATACTTGTATTGCTGACCAGTAGCATACTCTTCGATCTTGCCAATATGTGGTTTGTTGAAATTATTGGCCATTTATTATTTACGTTTTTTCAGGGCTGTAACCAGATCTGATTTTTTAAGCTTTTTCAGCCCATGCAGAATCATTTCTTTGATAGTTTCCTCACAGGCTCTCACAATATCAGAATAATTAAGCCCTTCCGCGTCTTTAGCCAAATTTTGGTAATTGATCCTTTCGCTGAACTTAAAACCGGAAAGATTCTTTTTGATGGTATCGATGACTTCACTTTTGATGGGAAGAGGGTAAGTAATTATGTCGTCAAATCGTCTGAACAAAGCTTTGTCTAATGCTTCCGGCATATTTGTAGCAGCAATTATTATACTATTGCTTTGGTCTTTTTCAATATTGATTAAGAAACTGTTGAGGACACGCTTGATTTCCCCAACGTCTTGCCCTTGATTCCGATGTGAGCCGATGGAATCAAATTCATCAAACAGATATACTCCTCTGTGATCAGGCATCGCATCGAATATTAAACGTAACTTGGCTATAGATTCTCCCATAAATTTGGAGATCAGACCATCCAAGCGCATGATAAAAACAGGAATACCTAACTCCCCAGCGAGCGCTTGCGCTGTCATAGTTTTTCCACATCCTGGAGGGCCTAGTAACAATAGTTTTCTTCGAGGCATAAGGTTATACTGTCGAAGCATTTCCCATTTTCGTTGCTCGTTTACCAGTTTGATCAGAGCTACCTTTACATCTGGAGCAAGAATCATATCACTTAGCCTAATCTTTGGCTGAAATACTTCAATCAATTCATGCAATTCCCGTTTGGACTGGGAAATTGGAATAGTCTTGTTCCGATCAAGAAAAGAAAGTGAACGATTTTTTCTAGCTTTTTCGATTAGGAACTTAAGTTCTTGAGCGAAAGTTGTATGTCCCTTACGTGCTTCTGAGGCAGCAATATGCATAGCAGAAGCGAAAAAATGCTCTTCGTCTCCGTCACCAAATGATTTAATTAAACTTTTTATTTGATCGGCTGCGGCCATTTTTTATGCTAAATTCTCTTTTTTGTTGAGTTTTGTATCAATCGCTTCAAAGATATGCAATGTAATTCATTTTTATACTTTTAGAATATACATTTTCATAAATAAAAATTTCTTGTGTTTGTTTTTTAGGGTTGTAGCAACTAACTTATTTTCCCCGTATCAAATATAACCAATAACATCCATTCTTTCCTGTTAACATCACCTTTAATCTGGTTTATCTGTTGGATAAGATTTTTTACTGCAATATTCACAGTTTTTAGTCCTGTTGGGAGTTGTACGCCCCAAATAACCTACCACCCCGGTTATTATTTTTTGCACATTATAACATATAGTTTTACTTATTTTCGAGCCAACCTATTGCTTGTTCAATGATGTTTTCGTTGTTTACTACCACATCAGGCTTTATTTGAGTGCCATAGATATTCATATTTCTATCCCCTATGTTAGCTACAGTCAACACCAGGGTCGAATTATTGCTTATTTTATAGCCCATATTAGCCGTAGATTGACCGCAGGTAGAAGCACCAAAACTTTTGGTATTTTCTCTGCCTATAAAACTGATGGCTATAACCTCACCAGAGCTGGCAACTGCATTATCCAGCAGAACTACAACTTTAGGATTTGCATTAATTAATTCATATGAATTTGTTATATGCGTTAAAACCGAGGAATTTAAGAAAGCCCCACCATTGCTATAACCCCAGGATGAAATAGCATTATCAGGATATACAAAATATCCAGCTATGCCCTCACCCAAAATGGGTCCAATACCAGCCAGCATAGGATACATGTTTCCTCCTGAATTTCCTCTTAAATCAACTATCCAACCTATAATATCTGAAATGTCTGAATTGCTTATCTGACTTTGTATTTCCTGGGTAAATTCAATAGCCTCATTACTATTGCTTGACCCAGAGAATTGATTTACTTTAATATAACCAATATTTGTCGGAACTGAAGGAGTGGTAAAACTTTCAGCAGAACAAGAATGCGTATATCCGAATAACAGCCCTCCGTCTGGTTTTCTAAAATAGCTATGATGATCATTAAGAAGAATAAGAGCTTCTTCAACACCAATATATGATTGTTCTATGGTTTTAGCAGCTCCAACTTTTTCAAATACACTATTTCTAAATTCAGTCCAGTTTATTTTGTATTTATTAATTGAATGACTTTCCA
>JAUVKF010000100.1 GCA_030596395.1 Chlorobiota bacterium
ATTAGAAATAAATTATTGTCAAGAATATTTGCTGTTGTCGAAAGAGGAACTCCATATGTGAATACCATGAAATATGTAAATTGAAAATGTTAATAAGAATTTTGATTAATTCTTGTTTTACTCATAGAATACGGGTTGAAATACTATAGATCTTCTTTTTACAACCTGGAATAAAACTATCTGTTGATTTTTACTGTTTTAAAATGATAGAATCGACTTCTTAATAATTTCAACTGCTTCCATTAATTGCTCTTCAGTAATTACCAGCGGCGGTGCAAACCTTATTATGTGATCATGGGTGGGTTTTGCCAGTAAGCCATTTTCAGCCATTTTTAAGCAAACATCCATTGCAGTTTTATCGCCTTTTGGTTTTATAACAATAGCATTTAATAAGCCTTTTCCACGAACCAACTCAATCATCTCCGAATCGATTTTATTCAATTCGTTGCGGAATAATTCACCCATCTTTTCTGCTCTATCAGCAAGGTTCTCTTCCTTCACAACCTCAAGTGCAGCAACAGCCACTTTTGCAGCTACGGGATTTCCACCAAATGTTGAACCGTGCTGGCCAGGCTTTATAGTTAGCATCACCTCATCATCAGCTAAAACTGCAGAAACAGGATATACACCACCTGATAATGCTTTGCCAAGTATCAACACATCAGGACGAACACCTTCATGATCGCAAGCTAAAATTTTACCGGTACGTGCTATACCTGTCTGAACTTCATCGGCAATGAAAAGCACATTTTTGGCTTTACACATAGCATATGCTTTTGAAAGGTATCCTTCTTCAGGAACAACAACTCCGGCTTCACCCTGGATAGGTTCAACAAGGAAACCTGCAACATTCGGATCTTCCAAGGCTTTTTCCAGAGCAGGTAAATCGTTATAAGGGATTATCTCAAAACCTGGTGTGTATGGTCCAAAACCTGCTTTCGAATCCGGGTCGGTTGACATGGAAATCACGGTGATAGTCCGTCCATGGAAATTATTAGCACATACAATGATTTTTGCCTGATCAGGCGCAATTCCTTTTTTATCGTATGCCCAGCGGCGACAAAGTTTTAAAGCTGTTTCGTCACCTTCGGCCCCTGTATTCATAGGCAATACCTTATCGTAACCAAAATATTCGGTAATATATTTTTCATAGGAACCCAATGCATCGCTATAGAAAGCACGGGATACCAGCGTTAGTTTTTGTGCTTGTTCAGTTAAGGCATTAACAATTTTCGGATGGCAATGCCCTTGGTTAACTGCAGAATAGGCCGACAGGAAATCGAAGTATTCTTTCCCTTCAACATCCCAAACTTTGGCTCCTTTACCTTCTGCAATCACTACAGGTAAGGGGTGGTAATTATGTGCTCCGTATTTATCTTCAAGTGTAATGGCATCTTTTGAAGTTAATTGTTCATTTGCTGATAGGTTCATCTCGTTATTTGTTTTAAATATGATTTTTTCTTTTGACTTCAATATGGGGATGCAAAAGTAAAGATTTTGGGTTGATAAGTTACTTAAATGTTTTTCTGATATTCTAATTTAAACTGATTTTAACATCTATAACAAATGCCTGAAAGGAAGCAATAACCATTCAAAAAGTTTATTGATCATCGCCCGGTTTTCCCATTTCTCAATATCGAATGGAATGCTATCTTTAATTGTTTCGTCCACATGGCTTTTTACCTGGCTTACAATATCTTTATTATCACCAGCCAGCATAATTTCGTACATGTATCTAAAACTCCGGTAATCGAAATTTGATGTGCCAATAGCGAATATCTCGTTATCAACAAGCATCAGTTTTGCATGCAGGTTGTTGGGGCGATAAAACTGGAAATTAATTCCGTTTCTGTGCAGCGGTCCGAGGTATTTGTTCCTTAAAATGTCAACCAGGTTTACATCGGAATGGTTTGGCAGGATAACAGTAATTTTTACTCCTCGTTTTTTGGCATCGATCAAAGCCTTTCTCAATAAAAAACCCGGAAGGAAATAAGGTGTTTCAATAATAACCGATTCTCTCGCCGACTTGATTATCCTGATAAACTTCTGATTGATCCGTTTTATCGCAATGGAAGGAGCGTCTCTAATAATTTCAAAATCCCCCACTTTGATCATTTTCGTATTGTATGCCTTATTGAAGATATACTTGTTGTAGATCCTGAAATCCTGCATAAATAATTTGGTAAAAGCAAAAGCCATCTCCAATGATCTGATCCTCAACATCGATTCACGCCAATTTATATTATAACCTGTCAGGTTTGACGACCCGATCCAGGAAATGTCATCATCAATGAGCAATAATTTCCTGTGGTTACGCTTGTGTCCCTGAGTAAATTTATCGGTAGTGTATTTTATTTTCTCAAAAAACCTAACCTCGCCACCATATTCGATTAACTCTGTAAAAAATTCGTGATCAACCGAACCTGCCCCCCAATAATCGATTAAAATGCGCACTTCAATTCCAGCTTTCGATTTTTTCGTTAGTGCATCGCGAAAGCGTTCGCCAACCTCATCTTTGCCAACCTTGTAAGTCTCAACATAGATGTATTTTCTTGCATTGTCAATATCATAAACCATCTGGTTATAATACTCCAGTGGCTGTGAAAAAAGGTGATATGGTTCTTTAGTTTTACTCAATTCTTACAATACGCTTACTTTCTTCTAATCACAATTAAACTTAAACTAATCAACAATATTAAGGCGAACGATCCAAGACCAATTAATAAAAACCAGTTTCTTTTAATTGTTCGATTTTGTTTATCTATTTGATTTTTTAATCCTATGTTTTCTTTGGTGACTTTAGCAACCTTGAAATTCGCCTCAACTTTGTGCATTTTAATTTCATTTAAGTTAGCCAGCAAACTGTCAGTTACATGCATGTCCAAACCAAAATATTTTACGAAATTTTCATGATCACAATTTCCAGAATATGCCTCCATCAGGGCTTTGTAATTACTTGTTATATAATCATTATATCCTATTGTCTTTGCGGCGTTTAAGCTCTTTTCAAAATAAAAGATTGCCCGCTCATAATTCTCCTGCCCTAGGTATACATTCCCCAGGTTGTAATCTACCATGATCAAACCCGGTTGATTTTCCAATTCAGTATATATTTGTTTGCTTTTTTCCAGATATTTATATGCGTTATCATAGTCATCCATATTACCATAAACAGAGCTGATGTTATTGTAAAGCAATGCCATCCCAACTAAATCATTTAATTGTTTCTTTAACACCAACGCTTCCTGATAAAGTTTTAGAGCTATATTGTAGTTATTTAGGTGAAAGTTGAAGACATTGGCTTTATTTAATAAAACTCTTGATAAGAATCTATTATCTTCTATTTTGCGGTAATTGATTTCGGCTTTATCATAAGAGCTTATTGCTTTATTATGCTGATCTAATTCATAATATATTACGCCTAAATTAAGGTAAGCATTGGCAATTTTATCCAATAACATTAAATCCTCATAAATTAAAAGGGCTTTATAGTAATATTCCAAAGCTATACCCAATTGATTACTGTAATATTTTAAATTACCTAAATTAATGTAAGATGACGCGACAGGTTCATCAGCTTTTAATTTTATACGAATGTTTAATGACTTTTGATAATAATACTCTGAACTATCAATATTTATCAATTTCTCGTACACAACACCAATTCCATTATAACAATTTGATATTCCTAATTCATCATTAATACTCAGATATAACTTTAAACCAATAAAAAAACTTTCTTTTGCTTTTTCGAAATCACTTAAATAAAAGTAACTAACTCCCAGGGATTTGTATGAATCAGCTTCCTTTTTAATATTATTAATTTTTTGAGAGTAATTAATTGCTTTCTTATCATATGTTATTGCTGAGTCTAAATTTATATTTTTATAAAAATCAGAGATTAATAAATATGTTTTTACTAAATCTTCATTTTCTTGATTATGCATAATCCTTTTTAAACTATCAATTCTATCATGATTATTAGCACTAAGATTTAGTTGTGAGCACAGATAAAGTGATATCACCAGTATTACATTTCTCATCACCACAAATTTACAAATTCATTTAGCAAGTCGGCAGTTAATTGTTCCGGCTTTTGCTGCCTTTGTATGAATTTCAATCTATCTTTGCTATAAATAATTAAAAACTAAGAACTGAACAATGATTAAATCTATGACCGGCTTCGGTAAACAACTTGTAAACACAGGGAACAATAGCTACCAGGTTGAAATACGCACGCTGAATAGCAAACAAGTTGACGTAAACCTCAGAATACCTTTTTTCTTGAAAGAGTTTGAGTTGGAAATCCGGAATATGTTGAATAAATCGTTGGTCAGGGGTAAAATCGATTTAAATATTACTAATGAAAAGGCAACAGCAAATACAATTCCATCCATCAACCAGTCGGTAGCCAATCATTATTTCAAAGAAATCAAAAATCTTTCACAAACAATTGATATAAAGCTCAGTAATCCGGGTGAAGTCTTGTCAATGATTCTAAAAATGCCTGATGTATTAACCTCTCCCGATGATAGTATTGAACAGGAAGAATGGAAACAATTGAAAGAAGGTATTGAATTAGCGATTGAAAGAGTCAACGAGTTCAGACAAACAGAAGGGCAGGCACTTTCTGATGATTTAAACAAGAGAATTGTAAGTATTGCAGAACTTTTAAAACAAGTTGAACCGTTTGAACCGGAACGGGCAATAAGAATTAAAGAACGAATTAAGAATAATCTTAATAATTTTGGTAATGACATTCAGCAAGACAAAAACAGGCTGGAGCAGGAAATGATTTATTATATCGAAAAGCTTGATATTTCAGAAGAAAAAGTACGCCTGAAAAAGCATTGCGAATATTTTCTTGAAACAATGGACACAACGGAATTTCCCGGAAAGAAATTAGGGTTTATCAGTCAGGAAATTGGACGGGAAATTAATACTATGGGAGCCAAGGCCAACGATGCCGATATTCAAAAAATAGTTGTTTTAATGAAAGATGAACTGGAAAAAATTAAAGAACAGCTCTTTAATATTCTTTAGATGAACGAGCGTACAAAAGGCAAATTGATCATCTTTTCAGCACCCTCAGGGTCAGGGAAAACCACCCTTGCTAAGCATGTATTATCGAATATTGAGAACATTACATTTTCAATTTCTGCTTGCAGCCGTAAACCACGGGAAGGTGAGAAAAACGGAGTGGAGTATTATTTTTTATCGGTTGAAAATTTCAAGCGTAAAATTGCTGAAAACGCTTTTGTTGAATGGGAGGAAGTTTATCATGATCATTTTTATGGTACTTTAATTTCTGAGATTGAAAAAATCAGGAGCCTTGGAAACCATGTTCTCTTTGACGTAGATGTTATTGGTGGGTTAAACATTAAAAAGAAATATGGTGATGAAGCACTTGCTATTTTTGTTAAACCACTTTCGGTAAATGTGCTGATAGAAAGACTTTTTTCCAGATCAACCGATAGTTCTGAAGCAATAAAAACCAGAATTGAAAAAGCTGAACATGAACTTTCATTCCAGGATCAATTTGATGTAATTGTGGTAAATGACAAACTTGAAAAGGCAAAAAGACAGACATTAAAGCTTGTACATGATTTTATAAATTCCTGATAGAAAAAGCTAATTATGAAAGCAGTACAATTAACAGCATATAACAAAAATGTTTTAAGGGCATTGTTAAGCCTTAAAGTAATTGAAAAAGAAAATCCGATAATTCAAACTGATGAAGTTCTGGTTAAAATGCATGCTGCATCCTGCAACCCTTCTGATGTTGCATTTATACAAGGTGGATATAATATTATAAAAAAATTACCAGCGGTACCCGGTTTTGAAGGTTCAGGAGTTGTTGTTGATGCAGGTTCCGATTCGAAAGATATGGTTGGTAAAAAGGTAAGTTGTTTTATTCAGGATGATATTGACGGAACCTGGGCAGAATATTTTAAACTAAAAAAGAACAGCCTGATCATATTAGACGAAGCCATGGATCTGGACCAGGCGGCTTGTTTTTCAGTTAATCCTTTTACAGCTTATGCCATGATGGAAATTGCTGAAATCAGGGCAAGTAAGGTGATAATTCAAAATGCTGCCGGAGGACAGGTTCCTTCACTTATCAGGCAGCTTGCAAAAATCAGACAAATTGAAACAATAAATGTTGTTCGTAAAGTTGAAACTGCTGAAAAACTTAAAGCTGAAGGTGAAAAATATGTGCTCGTTGAACAGGATGAGAAATTTTCAGACCAATTGAAGCAACTTGCTTATGATTTGAATGCGACAACGGCTTTCGATGCAGTTTCCGGTCAAAACTCAGGACTTATCATTAATGCCATGCCTCCTGATTCTGAATTGATTATCTATGGCGGTCTGTCCAATAAACCTGTTTCAGAGATAAATCCATTGGATATCATATTTCAAAATAAAATTATATCCGGTTTTAACCTCTTAGATTGGAAAGTTGAACTAAATGAAGACGGATATGAGAAAATTGTTAGTGAATTGCAACAATTGTTCATAAAAGGAAGTCTAAAAACAATTATCCAGGGAGAAGTAAAAATTGACAATATCATACAGGGACTAAAGACTTATATTGGAAATATGAGCAATGGAAAAATACTAATTAAACCATAGTGCAAACTAAATCAAATAAAAAAACAGGCCTGTTATTCGGCTCATTCAACCCCATTCATAATGGGCATTTGATATTGGCTTCATATATGCTCGAATTTACTGATCTGGATGAAGTCTGGCTTATTGTATCTCCCCATAATCCGCTTAAAAATAAAGGAAGCTTGCTTGCCGACCACCACCGGATGGCGCTCGTTCGTTTGGCTTTGGAAGACCATCAAAATCTCCAGGCGTCGGATATTGAATTTAAAATGCCAAAACCTTCCTTTACCATCGATACATTAACATGGCTCAGTGAAAAATACCCTGCCCGTCAGTTTATACTAATTTGTGGAACCGATATTTTTCCATCATTCCATAAATGGAAAAACTTTGAAGAAATTTTAAATCAATATGCACTCTATGTGTATCCCCGACCGGGATACCATTTGGGGAAATATGCTGACCATCAGAAAATCACGGTGTTTGATGCACCTCTGATGGAAATATCTTCAAGCTTCATCCGAGAAAGCATAAAAGCAAGAAAGAATATGTCATTCTGGATGCCGGAAAAAGTCTATGATTATATCCTTGAAATGCATTTCTATGAAAAATAGACTTTAGCCCTTAGACATAAGACTGAGGACTGAAGATAAATTGACAACACTCCCCTTTCCTTTCACCAGTCTCTTTCAGGTTTTTCAAACCCTGAAATGTCTTAGTTCTAAGGTTTCTCCGCCTTCGCTACGGACGGGCAGGCTGTCTCAGCTCTGTTTTTTGGAAGCAATCGTTTCAATTTCAACCAAAACCCCCAATGGCAATTCTTTTACAGCAAAAGCAGCACGTGCCGGTGGATTTTCAGGATAATATTTTCCGTAAACTGCGTTCATTGCAGCAAAATTGGCCATATCACTCAACAGGCATGTTGATTTAATCACATCAGCAAAAGTGTATCCGGCTTCATTTAATATGGCTTCAATGTTTTTCATTACCTGTTCGGTTTGTTCGGTGATTCCTCCTTCAATCACTTTTCCTGTTTCAGGATTAATGGGTACCTGACCTGATATGAATAACATTCCATTTGTTTCAACAGCCTGGCTGTATGGCCCAATTGCAGCAGGCGCATTTGATGTATAGATGATTTTTTTCATGATGTAAACTTTACCTCAAAAATACGCAACACCTGAACATCATCTCAAATTTTATCTTACTATATTTACAGCTAAATCAATATACAACCTTTCATGTACAATCCCCCTGATTATTACCAGGTTGATGAATTGCTTACCGATGAACATAAGATGATTCGTTCTTCGATACGCGATTGGGTTAACCGTTCGGTTAAACCGATTATCGATGATTATGCACAAAAACATGAGTACCCAACTCATTTAATTAAAGAGATGGGCGAGATTGGTGCTTTCGGGCCTTTTATCCCGGAAAAGTATGGGGGTTCAGGACTTGACCATATATCGTACGGTCTGATCATGACAGAACTGGAAAGGGGAGATTCGGCTATTCGTTCAACTGCCTCAGTGCAGACTTCATTGGTAATGTACCCGATTTATGCTTTTGGGTCAGAAGAACAACGGCAAAAATATCTCCCAAAGTTGGCCACAGGCGAATGGGTTGGCGCTTTCGGATTAACCGAGCCCAACCATGGTTCTGATCCGGGAAATATGTTAACACATTACGAAGACAAGGGAGATCATTACTTACTGAATGGTGCTAAAATGTGGATCACCAATTCACCCATTGCAGATGTGTCGGTAGTCTGGGCTAAAAATGAAGAGGGCAAAGTACATGGCCTGTTGGTTGAAAAAGGAATGGAAGGATTTACTGCACCTGAAACACACAACAAATGGTCGTTACGTGCCTCCCTGACGGGAGAACTTGTGTTTGATAATGTGAAGGTTCCGAAGGAAAATTTACTGCCCAATATCAAAGGCTTAAAAGGCCCGCTGATGTGCCTCAATTCTGCCCGTTACGGCATTGCCTGGGGAGTGATTGGTGCTGCAATGGATTGCTATGATACGGCGCTGAGGTATTCGCTCGAAAGAAAGCAATTCAATAAACCCATTGCATCTTTCCAGCTTCAGCAAAAGAAATTGGCTGAAATACTTACTGAAATTACAAAAGCCCAATTGCTTGCATGGCGTTTAGGCACATTACGAAATGAAGATCGTGCTACTCCTGCTCAAATTTCAATGGCCAAACGAAACAATGTAGAGATGGCGTTGAAGATTGCACGCGAAAGCCGCCAAATATTAGGAGCAATGGGCATTACCGGGGATTATCCCATCATGCGACACATGATGAATTTGGAATCGGTAATAACTTATGAAGGTACGCACGATATTCATCTTTTGATCACTGGGCTGGATATAACAGGAATATCCTCCTTTGAATAAAAAATAATATGAGTATCGGTAAAGTTACAGAAAAATATACTATCTTAAAGGAAACAATTATGACATGAATCTAATCAAATTTATCGATCGTTTTCCAGATGAAGACAGCTGTAAGCTAAGGTTTAAAGAGATAAGGGATCAA
>JAUVKF010000050.1 GCA_030596395.1 Chlorobiota bacterium
CAGAGCCTACTTCCGTTTTACTTGATGAAACAAAAATAATGTTCCTTCTTAGTAGGCCCGGAAAAAGAGAAAAAAACACCAACCATTTTGTCCACTTGAACAAATGCACTTAAAAATACCAACCATTTTGTCTATTATACCCTTTTTTATAATAATAGGGCTCGTCAACATTACCGGTACCAATCGAAAGTATCATCATCTCAGCGGCTTTTGGCTTGTTCCGAAAACTGTCTAACTTTTGTGTGCGGGCTTCCGCATAGGCGCACAAAGTCGGGTTGTTGACAAATACCCCGCCGTCAATAAGCGGATAAGTTATCTTTAATTCGGATTTAACCCTTGCTACTTCAAAAAAGGTAGGTGCGGCAGAGGTAGCCCTGGCAGCTTCCTTTACTAAAAAATTATAGCCTGGATCTTTTTTCGCGCGATGCGACTTAAAAAAGTGGGCTTTTCTGTTTTTAATATCATACGATGTGATAAGGCTGGGTTTAAGTAGGTCTTTTAACATTAAGTTTCCCAAATAGTCATTTAGGGCCTCTTCCAACTCCGCTTCATCATATTTTTCATCGGTAATGCCACCCCCACTTCGTACTTTGTACCAAAATGAAATGTCGAAAATCTCATCTCCACGCTCAAGGTACAGGTCAACAGCCTCTTTTGCACTAAACTTCGGGCGTTTAGGATTTTTTTCTGAGGGGCATAAGTAAATACATGTTAGAATACCTCCGGTACTTGTTCCTGCGATCAGGTCGAAATAATCAGCAATTTTTGCATCAGGATTATTATCAAGCGTTTTTAGCTTTTCTTCAAGTGCTACAAGCACCTGCCCAGGAATAATACCACGAATACCGCCACCATCAATCGAAAGTATCCGGGTTAGTTTAGTTTGTTTTGCCATTTTTACGTGTTTTATAGTTATACGAAAGTCACTTTAATAAAGGTTAGTCAATTACAATAATAATGAAAATGAACCAGTAAGTCAACCGAAAGTTACTAAAAACACCTGCAACGGCAATAACTTTTTTAGCTGCCTGACCGATTTTTTATAATTTTACTTGCTGTCACAAAGCATTTTTTTATGAAACGCAATATTATTATCATCCTTTCTATACTATTGATAATGAGTGGTGTGTCGAGAGGGCAGGAAGCAATGAGTATTAGCGAAAGCAGAAAGAAAAATATTCGCTCAGTTTTGGATTATCGTTTTAAAGGAGGTTATTATTCTTTTGAAAGGTTATTTAACAAAACGGTTGAATATCCTGAAATTGCAAAGCAGAATTGCATATTGGGAATAGTAGTTGCAGGTTTTGAAATAGATTGTGAGGGTGAAGCTGTTCAGGTGACACTAAAAAACATGTTGAGATATGGTATTGATGAAGAGATCTCCAATTTTTTTATAGCAACCAAAGGCCATTGGAACAAATGTGATGATGATAAATATACAAAGTTTGATGTACCTATTCAATTTACTATAGAAGGCACCGAAACAAACACAGAAGACGCCATGTTGATAAAGGAAGCAAAAACCACTGGCTTTAATTGCAACGGTGATAAGTACTATCTTGACAGGGCGAATAAATACCTTGATAAAGGTAAAGGAAAGAAAGCCGTACAATATATCAACGTACTGATACAGCGCAATCCTTATAACAGCCAGTATATAGAAATGCGGAAAAAGGCCTTCAGCTTAATCAAATAATGGTTTATGCCTGACTATTTACATAACCTTGATGTAAATCTGTTTTTATTTATAAATGGCCTGCACAATAATTTCTTTGATTTTGTGATGGTTTATGCAAGCGCCAAATTGTTTTGGATTCCTTTGTACCTGGTTTTGTTATACCTGTTAATTAAGGAATACAGGCAAAAAACCTGGCTTATTCTTGGTTTTGTTGTTTTATTAATCATCCTTTCCGACCAGCTGTCGGTACATGCTTTTAAAAATGTTTTCATGCGGCTTAGGCCATGCCATAACGAGGATTTACAACTATTGATTCACACTGTTAATCCATGTGGAGGTCAATATGGGTTTGTTTCTTCGCATGCGGCAAATAGTTTTGCACTGGCGTTTTTTATAGGGGCTTTATTGTCGAAGTTTCGATGGGTCATATGGCTGTTGTATGGCTGGGCGTTTCTGATCATATACAGCAGGGTATATCTCGCACAGCATTACCCTGGTGACGTACTCGGAGGAGCGATCTTAGGAATGATTATAGGTGTGATTGTATTAATCCTTTACCGCTTAGTTGAAAAATTGATCTGGAAGCACCCAGCAGCAGAGTAAAGTGCTAATACCAATCAAGGGTTAAATTACACTAAACTTTGACAAAAAATCCAGATTGGTACGAGGTACGTGTTGCGGGGTCAATGAGTTATGACAAACAATTTACCCGTAACCCGCATCCACGCAACCCGTAACCTGAATTCATCATGTTAGAAACGAATTGATAATCAGCCAGGAATTTTAACTCTTGATTCGCATCATTAACTGCCAATCACTTCTATTAGTATAGGGTCTTTCTTTCGAATTCCTAATAAAGATGCTGCATTTCCCTTGTTTATGGCTATCTCTAACATACCGTGGCTGGCAAATATGGCAACGATCTCACCGGGGCGAACATCACCGTATGAGTTGTGAATAGCCTGCAATTTTTCCGAACGCAACGAAATTTCAAACCTTTTGTTCTTCACCATTTCCCTGAAGAGTGTTTCGGGGATATTGGTTACCAGGTTTTCGTAAGTATCAATATGGTTTACGAGTCCGCGAATTGAATTTTTACTTTTCACAGGTTCAAAAGGAATTCTTTTCATCAGGTCAACCCTTTCCGTGCCAAGCTCTTTCAAATCGCCACCTTTGGCAAGGTGGATAGCTGCTTTCACAAAACGGTCGCGCCCTGAAAACGTAAAATGATTTGAGTCCTGCAGGATATCCAAAACGATTTGTTCTTCGGGCTCATTATCAAAGATCAGTGAGAAAACACCATTATCGCTACCAATAAAATATTGCTTGTTGTAATAAACAACACTGTGCGGATGGTTTAACGATTCTTCGGTATTAATGCCAATGATATGAACTGTATTTTCAGGAAAGCTCTTATATGCATTTCTGATCACGTAGGCTGCCTCATCAACATCAAATGGGCTAATCTCATGTGTTATGTCAACAATCCGGGCTTCAGGGTAGTGTTTATAGATCATACCCTTTACAGCAGCCGTGTAATAATCGTTGCTTCCCCAATCGCTAATGAGTGTAATAACTCCCATAAATCCTTTCCCGGAACCGTTTATTTCTAATCAAAACTTTCAGCCTTCAAAATTATAAATTTTGCACCTCAGACGAGGGGCAATTTTTAATATTTTTGAACCCGGTTATTAACGCAATACCGATCAACAAATAAATGAGCGAAAGCATATTGCAATTAGACATAGGAAGTCCGCTTGATATCTACGGCCCCGCAGATAAATACCTGAATGAGATAAAAGAATTATTCCCAAAACTTAAGATTATTGCGCGTGGTGAGTTAATAAAATTGATTGGCGAAGAGAAAGATATTAAGAATTTTGAGAAACGATTCGACCTGTTATTAATCCACTTCGACAAGTTTGGTAAGATCAACGAGGATATTGTTCGCCAGATTATGGGTGAAGATGACAGCCCTTTGAAAAACGGTAAAGAAATTGGTAATGATGTTTTGGTTTACGGGCGTCATGGCAAACTGATCAAAGCGCTAACTGTCAACCAGAAACGAATGGTTGAAAGTTGTCCAAAAAACGATCTTGTTATTGCCATCGGCCCTGCCGGGACAGGAAAGACTTATACCGCCGTAGCGTTAGCAGTACAGGCATTGAAAAACAAGCAGGTTAAAAAAATAATTTTAACAAGGCCGGCTATTGAAGCTGGCGAGAGCCTTGGGTTTTTACCAGGTGATATGAAGGAAAAACTGGATCCATACCTTCAGCCACTCTATGATGCTTTGCGCGACATGCTGCCAACTCAGAAGTTTTTGTCGTATCTTGAGAATGAAACCATCGAAGTTGCACCGCTTGCCTTTATGCGGGGAAGAACGCTAAGCAACGCTTTTGCCATCCTCGATGAAGCACAAAATGCTTCTCAAAGCCAGTTGAAAATGTTTCTTACCAGGATGGGAAAATCTTCCAAGTTTATCGTTACAGGTGATATTACCCAAATTGACCTGCCCAGGAAAAAACAGTCTGGTTTATTACAAGCTCAAAATATATTAAAAGGTATAAAAGGTATTGATTTTATTTACCTCGACAGTCGTGACGTGGTCAGGCACAAACTCGTCTCGAATATTATAGATGCATATAATAAAAATGAGGAGAAATAAGGAATACATAGATGATAGAATGCTACAATGCGATAATGTTTAAATACAGACATGATTATTAAAGCATTTAGGCATTTTCTCATTTAAGCATTTGAAACTATATACAGACAGAAAAATAGAAAATATAAATAGAAAACAACAAAACTCAACCATGAATGAAGCCATCATAAAAACAGATTTTCAATTTCCGAATCAAAAAAGTGTATATCATGGAAAAGTCAGGGATGTATATAACATAAATGATGAATTGCTGGTGATGGTTGCCAGCGACCGTATATCGGCATTTGACATTGTATTGCCACGTGGTATTCCTTACAAAGGACAGGTACTTAACCAGATTGCTTCGAAGTTTCTCAATGCAACTTCTGATATTGTTCCCAACTGGAAAGTGGCCAGCCCCGATCCGATGGTAACCGTTGGACATTATTGCAAACCCTATGCTGTTGAAATGATTATCAGGGGCTACCTTACCGGCAGTTCGTGGCGCACATATAAAAGTGGTGCCCGTGAGATTTGTGGAGTACCCATTCCTGATGGGATGAAAGAACATCAACGTTTTCCGGAACCCATTGTTACTCCCACAACAAAAGCCGTTGAAGGCCACGATGAAGATATTTCGAGAGCGGAAATACTTAAACAGGGGATAGTTTCTGAAGAAGATTACAACAAACTGGAAGAATATACCATTAAGTTATTTCAGCGCGGTTCGGAAATTGCTGCTGAAAAAGGATTGATCCTGGTTGACACCAAATATGAATTTGGTAAAGTTGGTGATCAAATCTACCTGATAGATGAAATACATACTCCTGACTCATCACGGTATTTTTATGCTAATGAGTATGAAGATCGGTTTGCCAAAGGCGAACCTCAAAAACAATTGTCGAAAGAATTTGTGCGTGAGTGGCTGATGGAAAATGGTTTCCAGGGCAAAGATGGCCAGCAAATGCCTGAAATGACAGATGAATTTGTTCAGAGTGTTTCGGAACGATATATTGAGCTTTACGAGCAGGTAACCGGTGAAAAATTCAACAGGGTTCCAACTGAAGGTGTTCTGGAAAGGATAGAAAAAAATATTTTCGAATTCCTGAAAGCTTAATCCAGCACTTTTAATAGCTGAATTAAAATTTCTGCTTTTTCATCCATTTTTTCTTTTCGAAAGGCACTGATCATGTCATTGATCAATCGCCGAATCACCTGTGTATTGCTGCAGGGCACAAAGTATTCAGGCTTTGATTCTAATTTCAGTTGATCCAGGTATCGTTTAATTTCGTTATGTGTAAAAACCGATCCTTTATTTACAACAGCTATGTAAAACAATACTTCATCCTGCAAATAGTCAGCAGCGCTTTTCAAAGGTTGACTGTCATCCATATATGCAGCAATGAAATGCAAATGCAGGTCAACGCCAAAAACAGGGATGTTTAACATTTGGGCAACAGAAACATACAGGATGCCAAGCGCAATTGAACTGCCTTTATTCACATCAAGGAGCTCGTTCAGGAAAAAATCACTAATCGTTGTTTGGTTCGGAAGCTGACCCCTGAATTGATAGATATCGTAAAAAATGTGGTTCAATACCTTAACCTTCTCAAGAGCCGTTAAATCCTCGTTAATCTCCAACCAGATATCCTGTTTTAATTTTTCAATTTTGTTCAGGTACTTTTCTTCATCCAGATCAGGATACCTGAATTTGCTGAGCAGGAGAAAAGCTTTGAGCAGGTCGTTGTTATGAAACTTTACCCAGTCTTCTAATCCAAAATAAAGATCATTGAACCGGATTTCGTCAATTAAATATTCAATCCGTTTGGCATTGTTCTCTTCCAAGGACTGCAGCCAGGCATCTTCCAGCATAGGGATTGCATCAGTACCATAGCTGCTGATCTTTTCTTTTATTGAGCCAAAGTTCTCTTCGTTGGGCTCATCTAAAAGGCTAATTAATGCAGATAATTCTTTATTGATCGAATTGCTCAATTATCGAATATGTTAACAGGGTAAAATTATAGTAAGACTGGCATTTAAAACCGACTGATTTAGTTAATTAATCACAGTCGATTGTTAAAAATTATAGCAGAAACCGAAATGTCTTGTTTTCGGGGAATAATAATGTGTTCTAAACAGATAATTTTATACAATACTTACCAGGAAATAGTTCTTCTTTCCTTTCTGAACCAGGATATATTTATTACTGAGGAGATCTTTTGTGCCAACCTGGTAATCTTCTTTTATTTTTTCTTTATTGATTGAAACGGCGTTATCTTTTAACATTCGCCTTGCTTCACCATTCGATTTGAATGCCCCTGCTTTTTGCGAGAGGAAATCCAGTATGCCAATGCCATTTTCAAATTCACTTCGTGAGACTTCCGCCTGTGGAACACCTTCAAAAACAGAAAGTAGTACATCTTCTGATAGCTTTTTCAAAGTCTCGGTTGTACCTTTTCCAAAAAGTATTCCGCTTGCCTCAACTGCCATATTGTAATCCTCTTCCGAATGAACCCTGATGGTGACCTCTTTGGCCAGAGTCTTCTGCAATACACGCATGTGGGGTGCTTCCTTATGCTGAATGATCAATTCATCAATTTCTTCCTTTGATAGCAGCGTAAAATATTTAATCCACTTCTCAGCATCTTCATCAGAAGCATTGAGCCAGTACTGGTAGAATTTATAGGGTGAGGTCCTTTCAGGGTCGAGCCATACATTGCCGCCTTCACTTTTGCCGAATTTACTGCCATCAGCCTTGGTGACCAGTGGGCATGTTAATGCAAATGCTTCTGCCTCTTTATTTTCATCTGCAAAAAATTTACGCCTGATCAGTTCTGTTCCTGTAACAACATTTCCCCATTGATCGGAACCTCCCAGTTGCAATTTGCAGTTTTTATTCTTGTAAAGCCAGTAAAAATCATAACCCTGAACCAACTGGTAACTGAATTCAGTAAACGACATACCTGAATCCAATCGGGTCTTTACCGAATCTTTGGCCAGCATATAATTTACCGATATATGTTTGCCCACATCACGGATAAAATCCAAAAAACTAAAATCATTAAACCAGTCGAAATTATTTACAACTTCAGCTTTGTTATCCCCTTTCTCGAAGTCAAGGAATTTCATCAGTTGGTTTTTCTGGCATTCAAGGTTGTGGTTAATATCTTCAATAGATAGTAGTTTCCTTTCTTCGGTCTTACCGGAAGGATCACCAACCCTGCCTGTTGCACCGCCCACCAGCACGATTGGTTTGTGGCCACCTCTTTGCAGATGCACAAGTAACATAACCGGAACAAGATTGCCTATATGTAATGAATCAGCAGTTGGGTCAAATCCAATATAACCCGAAGTCATTTCTTTTTGGAGCTGTTCTTCGGTACCCGGCATCACATCATGGATCATTCCACGCCATTTAAGCTCTTCAACATAATTTGGTATTTCCTTCACTGCGTAAAATTTTGCGCAAAGATAGTGATTTGAGAAATGAATGCGTGAATGAATAAATGCTTAAATATAGGTAATTGCATTCATTCAATCATTTAAGCATTTTTGCATTCAATCATTGTTTAAATGATCTTTCTCCTACATTTGCCAAATGATACTGGTAACAGGCGGAACGGGTTTTTTAGGTGCTCATCTGCTATATCATCTGGTGAATTCAGGTAAAAGCGTACGGGCACTAAAGCGGATTGAATCTTACACCAATCTGACAGAAAAAATATTTTCCTATTACAGCGAAGATCCTCAACAATTATTCAATAAAATTGATTGGGTTGAAGGTGATATCCTCGACTATGATTCTCTGGTCGATGCTTTTTCAGATATAGATTATTTATATCATACTGCTGCTGTCGTGTCATTCCATTCAAACGACAAACACCAGTTAATAAGAACCAATATTGATGGAACTGCCAACGTGGTAAATGCAGCTATCGAGCAGAATGTTAAGAAACTATGCTATGTAAGCAGTATTGGGGCATTGGGCAGAGAGGATGCCACCGGTCTGGTAAATGAAGAAACACCATACAGGCCTTCTTCCAAATCATCTGTTTATGGAAAAAGTAAATATGAGGCAGAGCGCGAAGTATGGCGGGGAATGGCAGAAGGTTTGGATGCTGTGATTGTAAACCCATCCATTATCGTTGGTCCGGGTGAATGGCGACAAGGAAGTTCACAGATGTTTCAAACCATGTGGAACGGACTAAAATTTTATACATCAGGAACTAATGGTTTTATTGATGTAAACGATGTTGCAAATGCGATGATTGTTTTAATGGAAGGAGAATACTCAAATGAACGTTTTGTATTAAGCTCAGAAAATGTTGGATACAAACAATTCTTTGAGTGGATGGCTGATGCAATGGGTATTGCAAGACCGAAGTACAAAGCAGGGCCGATTTTGAGTAACATAGGGTCAATAGCATTGAAAATTAAGGGTTTGGTTTCAGGCAGTAATCACACCATAACAAGGGAAACCGCAAGAACTGCAAATCAGAAATATCAATATTCGAGCGGGAAATTTCTGAAAGCCACACGAATGAGTTTTATCCCGGTTAAGGAAAGTGTTGAGAAAACCACTAGGTTTTTTCTGAGAGACTTTGAACGTTCATACAAGACATCTATACAATGAAACAATGCACGTTTAATTGCGAAGGAGTCCGTTAGGACAACTGCGGCAATCCCATCCAGTTGTACTTGTTTCAACTCAGGGGATTCCATCGTCAGCTGTCGCGCAAACCTGCCTGATTTCCTCGGAAATAAACGAATATTGTTAGTATTCTTTTAATGGGGAGGAAAGTAAAGACTACTTTTCTAACACCACAAAAGCATTGGCCATTTCTTTCACATGTGATATCGTCAGGTGGATTACTTTAACTTTTTCCTTTTTCAGGTATTCTTTCACTTTGCCATGTGGTTCAATGTAGGGCTTTCCAAGTTCGTTATTTTTGACCTCAATTTCATGAAAAGCCATTCCGAATCGGAAGCCAGTACCTAGTGCTTTGAAAAAAGCTTCTTTTGCTGAAAACCGTGCTGCATAGCGCTGCCATTTGGTTACATTGCCTTTTTCGCAGTATTCTTTTTCGTGATCAGTAAAAAGTTTTTCTGTCAGCGCATCATTCCCTTCCAGGTGCTTGCGCATCCGGTCAACTTCAATGATATCTGTTCCTATGCCGAAAATCATGGTTGATTAATGAGTTGTGATTAGTGAATAGCGATTGATGATTGTCGAATTACTGCACAAATCACCATTCACAAATCACTATTCTTAATTCTTTAGCACTCCAAGTTCTTTCCCTACTTTAGTAAAAGCAGCTATCGCTTTATCCAGATGCTCCATTTCATGGCCTGCTGATAATTGAACCCGGATACGTGCTTCGCCCTTCGGCACAACCGGGTAATAGAATCCAATGACATATATTCCTTCTTCCAATAGTTTAGCTGCCATATCCTGCGACAATTTTGCATCGTAAAGCATCACAGCACAAATTGCCGACCGGGTTGGTTTAATGTCGAAACCTGCCGCAAGCATTTTCTCCATGAAATATTCTGTGTTGCGATGCAGTTTGTCCTGCAACTCGTTGGTTTCATTCATCATATCGAACATGCGGATGCCGGCGCTAACTACTGCGGGAGGTAAGGAATTTGAGAATAAATAAGGCCTTGACCGCTGCCTTAGCATTTCAATAATCTCTTTTCGTCCGGTTGTGAATCCACCGACAGCACCGCCAAAAGCTTTTCCTAAAGTTCCGGTGATAATATCAACTTTACCACGGATATTAAAATGTTCGGTAACACCACGTCCGGTTTTGCCAACAACGCCATGCGAATGACATTCGTCAACCATCATCATAGCATCATATTTTTCAGCCAGTTCAACCATTTTATCAACGGGAGCAACATTTCCATCCATTGAAAATACGCCATCGGTTACAATTACCCTGAACCGCTGAGCCTGAGCCTGTTTTAAAACTTCTTCAAGTGCATCCATATCAGCATTTGGATATCGGTATCGCTGGGCTTTACACAAACGCACACCATCAATTATTGAAGCATGGTTTAAGCTATCCGAAATAATTGCATCCTCAGCAGTTAATAATGGCTCAAAAACACCACCGTTGGCATCAAAAGCTGCAGCATAAAGAATGGTGTCTTCTGTTCCCATGAAATCAGCAATCTTTTTTTCGAGTATTTTGTGCAGATCAGTTGTGCCGCAAATAAAACGTACTGACGACATACCATATCCGTGTGTCTCAAGCCCATCCTTTGCTGCTTTAATCAGTTCAGGATGATTAGAAAGACCCAGGTAATTGTTGGCGCAGAAGTTTAATACCTCTTGTCCCGTATCTAATTTTATTTCAGCTTTCTGCGGGCTGGCAATGATTCGCTCATTTTTAAACAATCCTGCTTCATGGATGTCATTGATCTCTTTGATCAGGTGGTCTTTGAATTTTCCGTACATGGGTCCAACTTTTTATAAATACAATTTTTAAAGTGATATTAATTCAATTGAGTTTATCTCATTTATTTTAAATAATTTTTTATCATTGGTTACGAAACCAATATCAAAATGCCAGGCAGTTGCACAAATGATGGCGTCAGGTAAACTTAAACGATATTTTCTCCGCAATAATATAGATTTGGTTTTTATGTCAGGTATTAAATCTACGATATTAACCTTAGTGAGAAATAATGAAATTCCTTTCTCTTCCTTTTCCTTAATCAAAGGATATGATAATAATTCCAGCTCAGTAATGACAGAAATAAATAGTGTTTTTGATTTGAGTTTTTCCTTAATGTCGCTACCTGAAAGTAAGTAAAGGATAACGTTAGTATCCAGCACAACCATTTTACCATTCATTCCTTATACGCTTTTGATATTCAAGAGGGTCTTCCTGTAGTGTAATGGAATCGGCTAATTTAGAAAGTTCTGAATCAGAAAAAGTGGGCTTATCTTCATCATATATCTCAAGTATTGTAATAAGAACTTTTGCTCTCTTCAATTTCAATTCTTCGCTTTTTAATGGATGAATTACTCCTTCTTCGTATATTGCTTCAATAGTTTTATACATTTTAATGCCTTTTTGACAAAGATAATAACAAATGGTTCCATAGAAATTGATATTTTTCTTTTTCCGACCTTTGGCCGAAATTTATTTAAAATGAAAATTGCAGCTCTCGTTTCAGGTGGTGTTGATAGCTCGGTAACTATTCCTTTACTTAAAGAACAGGGATTTGATCCGCATATCTTCTATATAAAAATTGGGATGGAAGATGATGAGGCTTTTATGGATTGTCCATCGGAAGAAGATATTGAAATTACGACCTGGATTGCCAAAAAATACAACTGCAAATTTGATATTGTTGACCTGCAACAGGAGTACTGGGCAACTGTTGTAAAATACACGATTGATACGGTTAAGAAAGGTTTAACCCCAAATCCTGATATCATGTGCAACCTGTTCATCAAATTTGGTGCATTTAACGACCGGCACGGGCATGAATTTGACAAGATCAGCACGGGTCACTATGCTTCGACTTATGAAAATAATGAAGGGATCTTTCTTTCAACAGCTGTTGACCGTATAAAAGATCAGACCTATTTCCTTGGCCAGATAACCTATTCACAGTTATCCAAAACCATGTTTCCCATCGGTCATTTACAAAAAGGAGATGTGAGGAAGTTGGCAGTTGACATGAAATTACCCAGCGCCCAAAGGCCGGATAGCCAGGGTATATGCTTTTTGGGTAAAATCAACTATAACGATTTTATCAGGCACCATGTTGGCGAAATGCCCGGGCAAGTTCTTGAATTGGAAACAGGAACTGAACTGGGCGAACACAAAGGGTTCTGGTTTCATACCATCGGGCAGCGGCGCGGATTGGGACTAAGCGGAGGCCCGTGGTTTGTAGTAAAAAAAGATATTCTGAGAAACATTATTTACGTATCCAACGGTTACGATCCTGTTTCGCAATACGGTAATGAAATTTGGCTGAATGACATTCATTTTCTAAACCCAAATCACGATTATAGCAATCTCGAAAAAATAAAATTCAAGATCAGGCACCAGCCTGAATTTAATTCAGGAAAACTTTTTCGTGACGAAAAAGGAATCCGGATTATTTCCGATACCAGTATCTCAGGCATTGCCCCCGGTCAGTTTGGAGTAATTTACGATTGGGAAGAAAAAACCTGTATTGGGAGTGGGGTGATCATTGAAGCTCCCATTGAATAATAATCATTATACTGTGTTTTTTGCATGGGTTTTCAAATCGCAATTATCTAACCGGAAAAATCCTTTTCCCGTCTTTAAAGGCAACCACAAATGCACCGTAAATACCATTATATGTTTGCAGCTCAGCACTCTTTTCAGATGCCATTTTATAAGAAGGAAATGAACCAACGGTGTAAATGTAATAACCGTTTACAATATTTTCTTTTATTTTAGAAAGCGGAATATTAAAATTCTCACTGATCCATGTCATTGAGAATGGTTTTCCGTATTCGGCGAGAATTTGAACACGAAATTCAATTTTCGAAGGAGTTACCGCTTTTTCCTGTTTTGGAAGAGAAGGAGTGATTACAGGGATTATTGGTTGATAAACAAGTTCACTACGGAGCTCATAATTAATATCTGCCGAACTTACTTTAGCAATAGTTGGGAGTACAATATCAGTCGGATAAATACCATCGGGCATATCTTTCTTTAAGAATGCAAATCGATACGATACCCCTAATGAGGTATAATTGTAACTGTCATTATAGTGACCACTTTCTACCCCATCAAGAATATCAGAAAAGGGAATTTTATTTACAGTTTCAAGAAGAATCCTGAATCTTTTGTTTACCCTGAATTCAACGCCTGCACCTAACATTATAAATTCTTGCCGGTATCTTCCATCAATTCCGGTTCCATACCCGTAACCAACTCTTTTCAGAACATAATACTCATCCATTCTTTTAACAACAGTGTTGTAATTTAACAGGCCAAAACCTACAACTCCGTAGAGACTTGCCAACCTGTTGTCTCGCTTTTCGCTAAATAGATTGTTAATGTTTATAGTTGTGTTAAAATTGAACTCGAAATAATCATTCTCAAACCAAATATTTTCAGTCTTTCTTGAACCAGCTAGTTCGCCATATAATCCCTGGAAACGAATGGTAAAAACTGAAGAAATATTATAATTAATATTTAATCCATAAGCAAAACGCCATTCGTTGATATAGTCAGAAGACGGAAGGATTTGATTTTGTTTGATATCTCCAAAAAATGTGCTCGGGCCTGCGCTTATTCCAATTTGAAGGTTTGGTAAAAATAACGAATCCTGAGACTGTTTTTGGGCATGGCCGATATAACTTGACAATAGGAGAAATAATATAACGACCAGGGCTTTTAATTCAAAGGAACATCTCAACTTAAGAAGTATATTATGTATCGTTTCTTTGATCATGACCCGTTGTGGGTTTATATTCTTATACGCAAAGAATAAAAACCCGATAAATTTATGAAATTCTTTACAAGAAGAGTCCTGGTTGAGGTTTTATAAAGATTCTTTTCCGCCGGCTGGCGGATCAGGATGATAAAATGTTAGTAATACTTTGTTGCAACCAGATAATTTCTCACATAATCCCCAACACCATCTTCAAGAGATGTAAAAGGTTTAACAAAACCTGCGTTCCTGAGTTTAGTCATATTCGCCTGAGTAAAGTATTGATATTTATCCCTGATATCTTCAGGGGTATCTATAAATTCAATGTTGGGCGCAAGGTTTAGTGCAGTAAAAGTTGATTTTGCGAGATCAAGAAAAGTTCTGGCCTTACCGGTTCCAAGGTTATAAAGTCCTGATTCAGGCTTGTTTTGCATCAGGTAAACAATAACATCAACCACATCGTTTACATAAATAAAATCGCGTAATTGCTCGCCGTCTTTATAATCGGGATTGTGGGACCGGAATAATTTTACTTTGCCCGTTACTTTTATCTGGTTAAAAGCATGGAAAATTACTGATGCCATTCTTCCTTTATGGAACTCGTTGGGTCCGTAAACATTGAAAAATTTCAAGCCAGCCCAAAAAGGTGGTGTTTCAGTTTGTTGTAAAACCCATTTGTCGAAATCGTTTTTCGATTCGCCGTAGGGATTCAATGGTTTTAGCCGATCCACAATGTTATGATCATCATTATACCCTAATTCTCCCAAACCGTATGTAGCCGCTGATGAGGCATAAATCAGGGGAATTTGATGTTCAGCGCATCGTAACCATATTTGCTTTGAAAAATTCAGGTTCAGGATATCGAATACATTCACATCAAATTCGGTGGTGTCTGTTCGAGCTCCAATATGTAACACAAAACTAACCTCCTCATAATTATCATCAAACCATTGAAAGAAGTCATCCCGTTCAACAGGCTGAATAAATTGTTTATCCTCAAGATTTTTGTTTTTCTGTGTTTTACTAAAATCGTCAACAACGATGAGGTTATCAAGTCCGGTCTGGTTTAGTTTGCCCGTTAATACACTGCCAATAAATCCGGCTGCTCCGGTAACAAGGATCATATTATCATATTTTTTGTTCAAAAGTAGAATTATTAATCTAAATTTCCGTTTAATGCAATGATTATTTTGGTTTGCTGAAAATAGGCATATCAAATCCCTGTGTTCAATTATAGTTAACTTTGTTCGATGAGATTTTATGTTGTTTTTGCATTAGTAATAATTGTAGCATTTAAAAGTGTTTCAGGACAGGTTAGCCTGGATGCAGAACCTGTTTCTACATTAGATAAACACTTAAAAAAGATGGATTTCATTACGCTGCAATCAGCAGAAAGTAAGAGTGAAAACCTGGGTCAATACCCACTTTATGCCGGTTACACCATCCCATTTAACGATAATAATTTGCAGTATGGTATTTGGGAAACTACTGGTAATGACTGGCAAATCTGGCGAATTGGTTTAATCATTCCGAAAGCCGAAGCACTGAATGTTTATTTCGAAGATTTCAATTTATTCCCAGGCGACAGGTTGTTTATTTATAAACCAGGGACGGATCAAATCTTTGGCGCATTTTCACAAATAAATAATGATCGTTTTGTAGGAACAACTTTTTTAACCGACGATACGCTGATTATTGAATACAATACTTTAAATGACGTTAGGTCATTGCCATTTTCAATTAAAGAGATTGGAGTCTCGGTCATTCCCTCTGGCAAAGAAGCAAGGGATTTTGGGGATTCGGGTAATTGTGAAGTGTTGGTTAACTGCCCTGAGGGTGAGGATTATCAGGATGAAAAAAGAGGCGTTGCCCGCGTGCTGGTAAAAGATGGAAGTTCACTTTTTTGGTGTTCAGGGTCGTTGCTGAACAATACCAACCGGGATGGAACACCGTATTTTCTGACAGCGCATCACTGTGGAGAAGACGCGAGTGAGGAAGATTATTCACAATGGGTGTTTTATTTCAATTTTGAATCATTGGATTGTGAAATGCCTGTTCTTGAACCAGAATACCAGAGCGTATCCGGCGCAAAACTTATTGCTGACGGAAGAAATACCGGTTCCGGCTCTGATTTTAAGTTGCTGTTACTGGAAGAAGAAATACCAAAAAGCTACAATCCATATTTCAATGGCTGGAGCAGATCAGTTGATGCATCTGGTTCAGGTGTTGGCATTCATCATCCTGATGGTGACCTGAAAATGGTTTCTACATACTTAGAATCACTGATTTCTACAAACTATATGAATCCCACACCCAATTCAGAAGGAAGATTCTGGCATGTGGTCTGGTCGGAAACGCAATCGGGACATGGAGTAACTGAGGGAGGTTCATCAGGTTCACCTATTCTAAATCCCGATGGATATATTGTTGGTACCCTATCGGGGGGGAGAGCTTCATGTAATAACCTGACTTTGCCTGACTATTACGGTAAATTCAGTGTGCACTGGGATGAAAATGGCTATGATTCTACTGATCAGTTAAAACCCTGGTTAGATCCAACTGGTTCTGATGTTGTTGCCCTGCGGGGTATAGGTTTGGATACTACAAGTATAAGGGCTGATTTTGGCAGTGATCTTACAGAGATTAAAGTTGGAGGAGGCGTTCAATTTTACAATAAATCGCAAGGTAATGTCACAGCGTATAAATGGGAATTTGAGGGTGGCGAACCTGAATTTGCGGAATCGGAAACACCACCCCTGGTTTATTATCAAAAAACCGGGGAGTATGATGTAAAACTTGTCATAAAATCGCAGGATGATAGTGATTCACTGGCCATTAAAAATTACGTGAGGGTGTTGCCAAACCTGTATCCGAACCCTTCTATTGATGGGAAATTCCACATTATTTTCGGGCAAACCGTACCCGATGATCTTGAAGTTGTTGTTTACAGCATAGATGGAAGAATGATCCAATATGTTTTGAAACAATCCACAGAAAACTCGATTACGATTGACCTGGGTGAGCACCCTCAGGGGATATATTTGATTCAGGTGAAATCGGAGGGCAATACTCAAATAATAAAAGCCGGGAGTAAAATTTTTTCAGGTTTGAAATAAGAACAATGCTCATCCGGATTTAAAATCCGGATGCTCAGGGTTCGGGATTTCAAATCCCGAACAGCAATGTTTTACTAGTTTTACACTATGCAAATACGTAACATAATATTGATTTGTTTCTGTCTGCTTATATTTAAAATAAGCGGACAGGAACAAATCTATTTTAATAAGAGGATTGATTATATAAATACTTATGATGAATCGAAATGTATTGTAAGTGATATTAATGGATATGTAATTTTTGGAATCACTACTGATTCTGTTTATGATTATTTTGCTCATTATACATTTACAAAAACAGATTCATCAGGTAACACACAGTGGGTAAAAGTTTATGGTGACAGCTATAATGAGTACTTTCCCGGAAATCCGGGCTCATTGATAAAAGCAAATAGTGAGAACTGGTATGCATGTGGATATGAAAGAGTGCGAGATGAAGAAAACGTAACGCATTGTGGTTACCTGTTATACCTTGATAGTAATTTTGATACCATTTGGTCGAAATCATTTTGCGAGAGAACACAACCATACGATACGGTATTTGTATTCAAACAAATTAAACAATGTGAAGAGGGAGATTTAGTATTTGCCGGTGAGAGATATATTCCTGGTGTCGGGTCAGATATCTGGCTTTTAAAAACCGACAGCCTGGGTAAAAAGTTGTGGGAAAGATTTTTTAGTGATGGAACGAAGATTCAGCAGGGGCATAGTGTGATCCAAACAACTGATGGTGGTTTTGCTATAGGAGGGTATAAATATAACCCAGGTGACAGTGACTCAGGTGACCCTTTGATTATAAAAACCGATAGCCTGGGTAACGAAGAATGGACTCTTAATCCGGGTACACAATATGCTGATAATAAAGCTATGTTAGCTTTGTCTCATGATGGATACATCATTGCAGCAACAAACTTTGCCACAGAACCACATGGGGATAATCGTGAGGCGAAACCTAATATACTAAAAATTGGAAACGATGGTAGTATTATTTTTAATCGTAAATATGGTAACTCCCAATACGATAATTACTTAAACCAGTTACTGGTTTTAAGTAATGGTGATATCATGACCACCGGAATTTATAGTAATTACGAGCCACAAATGCCTACTTACCTGGGCTGGATATTATGTGTCGATAGCAGTAGCAACCAGAAATGGTACAGAGAATACATGAACCTTAAAGGTGATCATAGTCATAATTACCTTCGAGATATTCTTCAAACAAATGATAACGGTTTTATAGCTTGTGGCCAGGTTTATCCATCTGCACCTGATACAGGCACACCGGATATCTGGGTATTAAAACTGGATAGCCTTGGCTATGATACAAGCACCGTTGGAATTAATGAAAAAATACCATATAAAGGTGTAAACCTGCATATCTACCCAAATCCTGTTACCGGTGAGTTTACATTAACCATAGACAAGCCGGCAAAAGAAGAACTATCTGTTTCATTTTACAACCTCTACGGTTTAAAAGTAAAAGATATTGAAATACCTAAAAGTGAACAATCAGTAAAGGTTAATGCTTCCAACTGGCAAAGCGGCTTGTATGTAACTGTTGCGAGGCAGCAGGGTAAGGTAGTTGGGAAAGGGAAGTTTGTGGTGCGTAAATAGACCTAAGACAAAAGACCTTAGACCTAAGATTTCTGAAATCTTAAATCGTTAATCTGCAATCAAATTAAACCTACCACTCCCGTTGTGCAGTGTAATTCTCCCATTTGGTAATAACGGCTTCCATATCATCCGCCAGTTGCGATTCAAAAAACATTTTCTCATT
Organism: Chlorobiota bacterium; assembly: GCA_030596395.1. Lineage (GTDB taxonomy): Bacteria > Bacteroidota > Bacteroidia > Bacteroidales > F082 > JAADID01. The sequence continues at coordinate 18,654 of JAUVKF010000050.1, forward strand.
TGTTTTTGGATGAATAAACCCGATTGATCGTGCATGCAAAGCCTGTCGGGGGATGATCTTGAAACAATTCTGGATAAATTGTTTGTATTTTGTAAAAGTAGTCCCTTTCAATATCTGGTCGCCTCCGTAACGGGCATCATTAAACAGGGGATGTCCAATGTATTTAAAATGGGCACGAATCTGGTGTGTACGGCCGGTCTCCAACTTACATCTTACCAAAGTAACATATCCAAAACGTTGCAATACCTTGTAATGCGAAATGGCAGCTTTGCCATATTCACCGTTTGGAAAAACCGTCATAACACGCCTGTCTTTCAGGCTTCTGCCGATATGTCCTTCAATGATGCCTTCTTCATCCTTCAGGTCGCCCCAAACAAGTGCTTCATACGATCTTTCTACAGTGTGATCGAAAAACTGTTTGGCCAGTTTGGTTTGTGCTTCTTCTGTTTTTGCTACCAGCAACAATCCTGAGGTATCTTTATCAATCCGGTGTACGAGGTAACCATATTCATTTTCAACTGACTTGTTATTGGCTTTGAAATAGTAAGCCAGCCCGTTAAGCAATGTTCCGTCCCAATTACCGTGTCCGGGATGAACCACAAGCCCGGCAGGTTTATTGATGACCATCAAATCGTCATCCTCAAAAACGATATTTAAAGGGATTTCCTGTGGGATTATCTCAACCTCCCGCGGCGGCCATGTCAACACTACCGAAACCACATCGCCCGGCTTAACTTTGTAATTGGGTTTTACAGGCTTTTCGTTAACGATAATATTACCTGCCCTGGCAGCCTGCTGTATTTTGTTGCGTGATGTATTGGCTATATGATATTGAAGGAATTTATCAATCCGCAATACGGTTTGACCAGGGTCTGCAACCACATGGTGATGCTCGTATAGCTCATTACTTTCCTCGTTTATTTCCGCAAGCTCTGCCATTATTAATGGTTGATGAGCAACTTGCCCGTCAAGATTTTCCCTTCATTATTCACCTTTACCACATACATCCCCTTTGGGAGATGGCTGATATTTATGTTTTGTATCTGACCAACAGTTTTATTTACAACACTTCCGTAAATATTATAAATGGTCAAAATAACTGATGGGCTTACTTTTTGCCGTTGCAGATCAACTGAAAAGCGGTTTAGTGCAGGGTTGGGGTAAATTAGTAATTGGCCTGGTTTTCTGTCAAATTCAAACTCTTCAATATCAGAAATAACCATATCCGGCCCAACGATCGGCCTGATCAGTAATGATCCCTCAAACGCACTGGGATACCAAGTTTGTTCGTTTTTATAATAAGTTCTGGGATAACCATAAAAATTATTTGCATCAAATCCAATGTTCAAACTACCCTGGGTTTGCTGTTGCCAACCCACATAAAAAGTACCTGAGATGATTATGGTTGTGTCAAACATATAAGGATGGAACTCATAAAGTCCATTTTCCCAACGTGGTTTCTGGCTGTTCAACCGGTAAATAACTTCTCCTGGTTTACCATTATTGTCTTTCCATACCATAAGGTTGAAGAAGTTTGCATTGGCGTTATCTTTTGTTTTATTGAAGTACATTTTAACACCACGCAATGTATCCGCAACACTTAATTTGAATTGATATGCCACAAGTGCTCCGGCGGGCTCTACACCGTAGCCGAATTCAGGTGTTCCGTCATCATATGCATAGTAATTATAAAAGCCCTGCCTGTAAATGGCTGAATCTACAAGTATATTCGATTCTGACGAGTCGGATATATAATGCGTGATAACATATGATGTCGTATCCCTGGTGAAATCAATATTGAACAGTTTTTGCACATATTCAACATTCGTATAAAAGCCAGGAGGTACATTAAAATTCCCGCCATCAAATGCATAGTCAAAGTCACCATTTACTTGCTCAACCTTGTAACGATAGTTGGAATTGTGTGCTATTTTATCCAGGTTACTGATCTCCATATCAAAATCTGTTCTCAGTGAATTTGTTGCATCTGAACGATACTGCCTGTAAGGCATAACCTGGTAACTTTGAAGGAACGATGGTGCACGGTTTGAAAAACCCAAAACGCGATATGCAGTATCATCCTTCGACCGGTTGTCATTCAAATAAACATAATCTACATTCCATTGGTCAACATTGCTCCTCCATGATGGAATAATATCGTTGGCAATACTTGCATAATTGCGAAAGCGAAACTGAAATGAATCATTAAAATAGGCTGTATCCGGTAACGAATCATACAAAGGAACCATCACCTGCACAAAATACTTGTTGCTGTTGTATTTGTAAAAGGTGTCCAGTTTCATGCCTTCGGCATACCATTTTACATCCCAGGTTATTTCGGGTCCGAATACTGAATCACAAGGAATAAGTAAAAAATCATCCCAGGTGTAAATACCATAATTAATCCATCTGATTGAAGTGTCGCAACCCAATTCAAATGGTGGGCTCAGGGTATCTCCTGGTTTAATCGAATCATTTGGATTTTCTAAATAAAACTGCGCTGAAACACTGAGTGAATCGATATATTGGAAGATTGTATCTCCCTTTCGGGCGAATTCCAGTAAAAGAGTGTCAGATGGTTCCGGTTCATCGCCTTTTCCCTGAGGTTGGTAGTAAAAGCTGAGATAAATCGAATCGGCAGGTGTTAGTGATCGTACAACCGGACTAAAAACTGAATCGAGCCGGATGGGTTTAGACGTCATTTGATCGGCTAAAAAAGGAATCCATGTTGCTCCGGGATAAACATTTCCAACACTATCTATGGCATCAAAGGTTGCGGCGCTTATGTTGGGAGGCAGATATGGGAAATCTTTATTAATAAAAACTGATTTGCTGTTTATCCATTTCGATTCATCGGCATAAACAGAAGAAGTTGAGAAGTCATCGAAGAATGGTAACAGCAATGATTCTTCTGTTTCATTTGAACAATTACAAGCTTTTTGCTCTTCAGCACTCTTTATTGATTCATGTTTTACCGCTTCGTTGTATTGCAGACCGGTCAGTATCTCCTGACCCCAGGAGTTAAATGTAAAAAGTAGTGTTACAACTAATATTGATAATTCTCTAATCATTCTCTCTAATAATGTTCTGCCTGATCAGGGCATTAATTTCTAAAGAATCAAGGACAATCTGTTTGAGGTAGTTATTAAAATCAAATGTCTCTTCCGAACGGTACCATATGTCAACTTTATCCCCAAGGTTCAGCATTTTGTCCTGTAGTGGCTGCGGCCTTGTTTTGTACACCCTTGCAGTTGTTGTATCATTACCGTTAAGGTAATATTCTTTTCCTACGTTTAAATAAGCATAATGCAATGTCTTGAGTGCTTCTTTTTTCTTTTTTGCGATCAGAACAGGAATCGGAACACTGGTGTGCATTTCGCCTTTTCCTACCTGAAGATCTATACTACTTCCCACTTCAATTTCAGTTCCCGGTTCAACGGGTTCATCTTCAATTACCTGGTCCACAATAGCGTTTCGAGCAAAATACTCAACGTATTCCAATCTGCCAACTTTTAAATTTAGCGATTCAAGTGTAACAAGCGCCTGGCGAAGCGACAGGTTTTTGAGGTTGGGCATCATCACTGTTTCAGGCATCTCCGACACAATAGTGAGGTAAATATGCCGGTCTTGCTTTACCTTAGATCCGGGATGCGGATGCTGAAGTATTACAGACCCTTTTTCCAGTACCCTGTCGTAAACAGAATCGAGCACGATCAGATCAAAAAATTCTTCATAATTCTGTTTTTTTATGGAATCTACTGTTTGCCCTCTAAAATCGGGTACAATATAAACATCACCATGACGTGTAAAGGCATCGAGTGATATTAAAACAACCCACAAAAAAATAAACCCCAGAGCGATGGCAATGAGCAGGTGGATATAGAATTTCTTTTGACTTAGAAAATAAAAGAAGCCCATCTGTTGTTTTTTAAGTGTGGATGCCTTGCTCGCAACATTTAATCACATAACTTTGTTTTGGCAATTATATTGCATTTAAACCCCGCAAAGGTAAAAATTATCAGGCATCAATAATTAGGCTTTAAATCGTTTAAAATGAAAAACATAGCAATTGTTAGCGGAGGAAACTCCGGTGAATATGAAATATCTATCGGTAGCGGTAAAATGGTTGAAAAAAATCTTGACAGTGATCGGTATAATGGATACCTGATTGAAATCAGAAATAAAGATTGGTTTTATAGAGATGGTGAAGGAGTAAAACACGAAATTGATAAAACGGATTTCAGCCTTAGCCTCATTGGCGAAAAAGTTGAGTTTGACGGCATTTTTAATGCCATTCACGGTACGCCGGGTGAGGATGGTAAATTGCAGGGATATTTTGATTTATTAGGACTTCCTTACACATCCTGCAACGTTGCAACCTCAGCGTTGACTTTCAATAAATATTTCTGCAACCGTTTTGTTAACTCATTCGGTATCAATATTGCAAGGTCAGTTTCGTTTACTTATGGTGAACATATTAATGAGGAGGAGGTTATTGAAAAACTGGGCTTACCGCTTTTCGTAAAACCTGCTGAAAGCGGCTCAAGTGTTGGTATTACCAAAGTTAACATGGACGATGAATTGGATGAAGCCATTTCATATGCTTTTTCTGATAGTAACCGAATTATTATCGAAGAAAATATTATCGGACGTGAAATTGCCTGTGGAGTGATCAATAAAGGTAAAGAACTGATCATTTTTCCTTTAACGGAAATCATAAGCAAGAATGACTTTTTTGACTATGAGGCAAAATATACTCATGGCATGGCAGATGAAGTTACACCTGCCGAAATTGATACAGAGGCTGAACAGGATATAAAAACGCTTTCCGCTTTTTTGTTTCGTCAGATGGATTGCAAAGGCTTTGTGAGGTTTGATTTTATCCTTACAGAAAATGATTTGTACTTTCTCGAAGTAAATACCATACCCGGAATTACTGAGGCGAGCATCATTCCAAAAATGGCAGAAGCCTTCGGAATGAGCACAAAAGACTTTTTTACAATTACGCTGGATAACCTGTTTAGCGACTGATAACCGGAAAAAAACTTGATTTCCGTGCTTGAATTGATTATATTAGCGGAAGCTATTAATTCATTCACTAAAATCTACAGTCATGCCTGAAAGTGTTTACAAAGTCATCGAACTGGTCGGTACCAGCCCCGATTCATGGGAAAAAGCCGCAGAAAGTGCGATAACGAGGGCGGCAAAAAGTTTGCGCGACCTCAGGATTGCCGAAGTCTCAACCCTGGATTTGCAAATTAATGACGAAGGAAAAATAGAAGCATACAGGGCGAAAGTAAAAGTGTCGTTTAAATTTGAAGGCTAACAACAGGGCTAATTATTTTTCGACTGGATCAACTCTTTTACTTCTTGTAATAGTGTTTTAGTGCGTTTAAGCGTATTGATTACCTGGAGTTTGTCGATTGATTCTTCATCATTTCGTTTCGACATATACTCTTGTACGCCTTTGATTGTCATTCCTTTTTCTTTCACCAGGTGGTAAATGATCTCGAAATGATCTATGTCTTTTTGTGTGTACAACCTTGTCCCTTTTGCGCTTTTTTTGGGTTTGATGATTTGAAATTCCTGTTCCCAGTAACGTATTAACGAAGGGTTTACATTAAAGCGGTTTGCTATTTCGCCTATTTTAAAATATAGTTTCTGTGACATAGCGGGCTGGCTTAGTCCAGTGACTGGTTAGGTAATTTCGAAAGATCAAGCAATTTTTCGTACTCGTCAGGTGTTAAATCGTTGAAGAAAAAATAAATAGGGTTTACCGAATGGCCATTTTTTCTAACTTCATAATGGAGGTGCGGGGCAGTTGATTTTCCGGTATTGCCAATAGTAGCAATGGTTTGCCCCCGTTTCACAAGATCACCTTTTTTAACTAAAATATCTTTAATGTGAGCGTAAAAGGTAATATATCCATAACCATGATCTATTTCAATATTGTTGCCATAGCCTCTTCTGGAGCGTCTTATTTTAATTACTTTTCCTTCACCAGGAGCATGGATAGGTGTACCCTGTGGCGCTGAAAAATCAACGCCATGATGAAACTTCTTAATTTTATAAATCGGGTCGTGGCGGTAACCGTAAAATGATGAAAGTCTTTTCAATTCTTCATTGTGAACCGGCTGAATGGCAGGGATGCTGGCCAGCATTTTTTCCTTATCCTTTGCCATATCAAATACATCGTCAAAAGATTTGGACTGGACATAAACCTGGCTTGCAATCCGGTCCAGTTTTTTTGTGATAGATATTAGTAATTCCGAATTGTTATATCCTTCCAGGTTTGCATATCTGTCAACACCACCGTATCCGGCCTGCCTGATACTTTTCGGAATTGGCTCAGCTTCAAAAATTACCCTGTAAATATTGTCGTCCCGTTCTGAAAGCTCATCTAAAAGCAATTGCATCTGGTCAAGACGGTCATTCATAATTTGGGTCTGCAAATGATATTGATCGAGCTCACGTGCCTGAACACGTTCTTTGGGTGAACTGAAAAACGAATAGGAAAGAATAATCAGGATAATTGAGAAGGCCAATACAGATATCAGGTATTGAAATGCTTTAAACACCCGTTGCCCAGTTGTTGGCTTGTGTTGCTCATAAGCAAGCGTCTTGGTGTTGAAAGTATATCTCGTCTTGGCCATAAGAACAAAATCGGGAGCAAAAGTAATTAATTCGATTAAATTTGCAGTCTTAAAAAATGTGAAGTTATCAACCTGTTTAGATAATCATTATCCATGAAATCATCTGAAATCAGAAATGCTTTCCTTCAATATTTTGAACGAAAAAACCATAAAATAGTTGCCTCGGCGCCCATGGTAGTCAAGGATGACCCTACGCTGATGTTCACCAATTCCGGGATGAATCAATTCAAAGATTTATTCTTGGGTAATGCAATGGTAAAGTACCCGCGAATTGCAAATACTCAGAAATGCTTACGTGTTTCGGGCAAACATAACGACCTGGAAGAGGTTGGTCATGATACCTATCATCACACCATGTTCGAGATGCTGGGCAACTGGTCGTTTGGTGATTATTTTAAAGAAGAAGCCATTGATTGGGCATGGGAACTTTTTGTTGATAACTTTAAAATCAACAAAGAAAACCTTTACGCCACGGTTTTTGAAGGGGATGCATCTGACGGACTTGAGCCGGATAGTGAAGCCTATGAATTTTGGAAAAAACACCTTCCCGAATCTCATATTTTATGGGGATCAAAAAAGGATAACTTTTGGGAAATGGGCGATACCGGACCCTGTGGACCATGCTCCGAAGTACATGTTGATATCCGGCCTGATGAGGAAAAACAAAAAGTACCCGGTGCTCAACTAATCAATAAAGATCACCCTGAAGTCATCGAATTATGGAACCTTGTTTTTATCGAATTTAACCGACTTGCTAATGCAAATTTAGAACCGCTTGCAGAAAAACATGTAGACACGGGCATGGGTTTTGAGCGTCTGACAATGGTAATACAGGGTGTTCGTTCAAATTATGACACCGATATATTCATACCGTTTATCAGCGAAATTGCTAAAATGTCGAACGCGATTTATGGTAAAAATCCTGAAAAAGATATAGCCATGCGTGTTGTTGCCGATCATATCAGGGCGGTTGCATTTTCAATTGCTGACGGGCAATTACCGTCCAACACCGGAGCTGGTTATGTTATTCGGCGAATACTTCGCAGGGCTGTGCGTTATGGTTTCACATTCCTCGATTTTGAAGAACCCTTTATGTATAAGCTTGTCCCTGTTTTGGTAAGCCAAATGGGCGACAGCTTTCCTGAATTAAAAGCACAGCAGACACTTATCGAACAGGTAATAAAAGAGGAAGAAACAGCCTTTCTAAGAACCTTATCGCAAGGGATTAAACGGTTTGAACAATATTTACTGAATCACCCTAAAGGAAAAATAATTGATGGTGATTTTGCATTTGAGCTGTTCGATACATTCGGCTTTCCTATCGATTTAACACAACTGATGGCTCGTGAAAAGGGCTACGAAGTTGATATGGATGGTTTTAATAAGGGGCTAGAAGCACAAAAGAGCCGTTCCCGTAAGGCTGCTGAAGTTGATGCTGGTGACTGGATAGTTTTGAATGGAAATGACATTGCCACTGAATTTGTTGGTTATGATCACCTTGAAACAGAATCCCGTATCCTGAAATACAGGAAAATAGCGGCTAAAAAGAAAACCGTTTATGAAATTGTTTTGGATAAAACCCCTTTCTATGCTGAATCGGGAGGGCAGGTTGGTGATAAAGGACTGCTAATATCCGGTGAGGATAAATTGCATGTAGTTGATACTAAAAAAGAAAACAACCTAACAGTCCATATCGTTGGTAAAGAGCCAAAAAATCCCAAAGGTATTTACCTTGCAAAAGTGGATGACAAAACGCGCTTAAAAACTGTAAATAACCACAGTGCTACACACCTGATGCATGCCGCATTGCGCAATGTGCTGGGAACACATGTTGAACAAAAAGGATCGCTGGTTGATGCCAATCGCCTGCGTTTTGACTTTGCGCATTTTGCTAAAATGACTGATGAAGAGATCAGGAAGGTGGAAGATATTGTCAACGATAAAATCAGGGAAAATATTCAGTGTGATACAAAAAATGATGTTGACATAAAGGAAGCAACGAAAATGGGTGCAATGGCGCTGTTCGGTGAAAAATATGGTGAAAATGTTCGCGTGATCACTTTCGACCCTGATTATTCGGTTGAACTTTGTGGTGGTACACATGTTAAGGCAACCGGTCAGATCGGTTTATTCAAGGTTGTTTCAGAAGGTGCAATTGCTGCGGGTGTGCGAAGAATTGAAGCCACAACCGGGAAAAACGCTGAGATATTTGTTGATGATCAGTTGGAAACATTGAAGGCGATAAAAGGCGAATTCAAGAACCAGCCGAACACATTACTGGCTATTAAAAACACAATCGAGCAGAATAAAAAGCTGGAGAAAGAGCTTGAAAAACTGCAAAAAGAGAAAGCCTTGCAGGTTTCTGGCGATTTGTTTAATAAGGCTCAGGAAATCAGTAATATTCGCTTCATTACGCAAAAAGTAGAACTGGATGTAAACCAGGCTAAAGACCTTGCCCATAAACTCCGTAATATGGCTGACAATGTGTATGTTGTGCTGGCATTAACCAATGGTGACAAGGTAAACCTTGTTGTTGCCCTTTCAGATGAACTGGTTAAAAAGGGAATGCATTCCGGCAACATAATCAAACAAATATCACAGCATATCACAGGAGGCGGCGGAGGCCAGCCGCATTTGGCTACTGCTGGTGGAAAGGATGCAAATGGGATTGAGGCTGCTTTTAATGCTGCTAAACAACAAATTAATTAGATTTTAATTCCTCCCCTTTTTAAGGGGAGGTGTCCGTCAGCTGACGGACGGAGGGGTTAGTTATACTAAAACCATAATGAAATTCGATCTAATACTAAGACTATTATAGTATTATGCGTATTGAAATGAATAATACTAAGACCTGCTTTTTTTAATTAAATTTTCCTCACAGAATTCAAAGGTAACCAACCAATACTACCATCCTGAATACGGATCTTTACCCATTCCTGTACTTCATCGAGGATATAGATTTTTGTGCCTTCATGGACAACGAAAAGGTCAACGGCATTTGTGGTTGGA
>JAUVKF010000014.1 GCA_030596395.1 Chlorobiota bacterium
TTATCTACAAACCAGGAAATAATATCAAACGAATTATCACCAGCTGCTCGAAAACGGATCAGGAAACTTTTTCCCAAAGTAAATTCTGTAATATCATGATAGTTAAAAGTCCAGTCTAAATCTCCCTCGTTAATAAACTCAGTTATCATGTTCCATGCTTCTCCATCGTAAACCTCTACTATTAATTTCTCATTTCCAGTTGCATTTCTGTCATTTAACTTAACCTCAAACTGTAATTTAATCTCGCCAACAAGTAAATCTTCGGCATTAATGGTATCGCTTTCGAGGGCGCACGAATAGTCATTCTGCAAATGGGGATCCCATTGAAATTCAGCAGAGGGAGAATCATTCCCTACATGGTTAGCTATCACCCAATTACTACACTCCGTAATCCATCCATTCGTTTCAAATGTTCCTGATGACCAATCTTCAATAAAAGGCACTGAAAGTGATCGGTTTGTCTGGCTAAAACCAGTTAAAGTGGCAATAAATAGAATTGCTAATAAATAAGACTTTTGCATGGTTTGGTTCAGTTTTAGGTCATTTCTATAAATATTGACTAAAATAGCTGACAAACAGTTGCATACAAATATAATAATCCGTTAACATTTTCCAAACATATACGTAAAGGTATATTTGTAGATTTGCAATTCTTTTTTTTAAACGAACACTTTTTAATGAAACCCGATTATATATTTGAAACAAGCTGGGAGATTTGTAACAAGATAGGTGGTATTTATACCGTTGTTTCGACCAAAGCAAAAAATATTGTAAACCAATACGGAGACAATTATATCCTGATAGGTCCCGATGTATGGAAAGAAACCACGCAAAATCCTGATTTTTTAGAAGACGAAACCATATTTCCCGATTGGAAAGCCAAAGCCCATGAAGACGGTTTAAAGATCAGGATCGGAAGATGGAATATCGAAGGTAAACCACTGGTTGTTCTCGTAGATTTCTCACCGCTTTATGGAAGAAAAGATGAAATCTTTACCCGCTTCTGGGAAACCTACAAACTGGATTCAATCCATGGTGCATGGGATTATGTGGAGCCTGTATTATTTGGTTATACCGCAGGACAGGTCATTAGAAGCTTTACAGAGTTTTACCTCGAACAGTCCAATAATGTTGTTGCCCATTTTCATGAATGGATGACAGGATCAGGCGTTTTGTATCTCAACCATAAAGCGCCTCAGATAGGAACTGTTTTCACAACACACGCTACTGTGCTCGGGCGCTCGATAGCAGGAAGGGGATTACCATTGTATGCAAATCTTGAACAATATCATCCTGAACATACCGCCAGGGATTTCCATGTAATAAGTAAACACTCACTGGAATCAAATGCTGCAAAGGTTGCTGACTCGTTTACTACCGTAAGTGGTATCACGGCTCGTGAATGTAAACACTTCCTTGGCCGTAAACCTGATGTGATCACAACCAATGGTTTTGAGCAGGAATTTGTTCCGAAAGGAAAATCATTCGATAAAAAACGAGAGATCGCACGAACCAAAGCCTTTGAAACTGCAAAAGCCATTACAGGTAAAGATTATGCCGATGATACCATGCTGGTAATCACCAGTGGGCGTTACGAATACCGAAACAAGGGGATCGATCTGTTCATCAAAGCCTTAAGTGAACTCAATAATAAGAAAAGTATCAAAAGGGATGTCCTCGCTTTCATCACTATCCCTGCCGATCATAGAGGGCCAACCAACGTTTTCCGGGGGAGGGAAAAGCGAAATAACTACCTCACGCACAAACTTAACCATCAAGAACACGATGCCATCCTAAATGAAGCAGCACAGCTGGGCATCACCAACCAGCTTAACGACAAGGTACACCTGATTTTTGTACCTGCTTACCTGAATGGCAACGATGGTGTGATCAACCTGCCCTATTATGATTTCCTGATAGGACATGATCTATCAATATTCCCGTCTTATTACGAACCCTGGGGATACACACCACTCGAAAGTATTGCATTTAAAATCCCTACAATTACGACAGCAGTTGCTGGATTTGGTGATTGGGTAAACGAAAATTTCAAATTAAAAACACCTTCGGTTTCTGTTATCAAACGGGATGAATCAAAAGATGATGAGGCTGTTAAAGCGATCTTTAATATCATCAATAAGCTGCTGAGAGCAGAAAATAATAAAGAAATAAGGGAAGAAACCCAGGCCGTATTTAATAAAGCGCTCTGGGATTCATTTGTTGGAAAATATTACGAATCGTGGCAAATTGCACTGGACAAGTCCACTACGCGTCAGCCTGTTGCCCCTGCACTCCCAAAGGTTGAAACCCAGCGTATAGAAGCCAGGATTCAAAAAGACCGGCCGGAATGGAAAAAAGTACTGGTTCAGTCAGCTTTGCCGCAAAGCCAGTCGCCAATTAAAGACCTGGCGTATAACCTGTGGTGGTCGTGGAACAACGATGCCTCTGAGCTGTTTGAAAGCATAGCAGGCGACCGCTGGTATGATTTCGGCTATAACCCGGTTAAGTTGTTAGAATCGCTTTCGTTGGATGAGATCAACAAAATGATCGACGACAAGGAATTCATGGTCAGGCTCGATAATGTAAACCGCCAGTTTACAACTTATTTAGAGGAAGCCAGGAACAAGCCTGAAGAACTGGTGGCCTACTTCAGTATGGAATATGGGCTTCAGGTCAGTTTGCAGATATATTCGGGGGGCCTCGGCATCCTTGCCGGCGACTACCTTAAGCAGGCCAGTGATTCGAATAAGAATCTGGTGGCTATTGGATTGCTATACCGACATGGCTATTTTAAACAATCCCTGTCAATACTGGGCGACCAGATCGCGGAATACAAGCCGCAAAAATTCACTCAGTTGCCCCTGATACCCTTACGTGACAAGAGCGGGGAATGGATAAAGATTACGATTGCCCTTCCCGGCAGGCGTGTAACCGCAAAAGCATGGCAGGTAAATGTGGGTAGAATTCACCTGTACCTTCTTGATACCGACATACAGGAAAACACTCCGGAAGACAGGGGAATTACTTCTGAATTATATGGCGGCAACAATGAACACAGGCTAAAACAAGAAATATTACTGGGAATTGGCGGTGTACGCTTAATACAGCAATTGGGTTTAAAACCGGATGTGTACCACCTGAATGAAGGACATTCAGCCTTCAGCGGACTGGAGCGCATCAGGAACCTAATGGGTAGTGAGGGCATCGATTTCTACCATGCTGCCGAAATTGTCAAATCCAATTCATTATTTACAACACACACCCCTGTTCCTGCCGGACACGATGTATTCGAAGAACATTTGATGCGTGCTTACCTTTCTCATTTCAGCGAGTATTTTAAGATTAGCTGGGAGAATTTTGTTGGCCTGGGAAGGTATAATGTTGCCAATCAAACAGAAAAATTCTCCATGAGTGTTCTTGCAACCAGGCTCTCACAGCAAGTAAATGGTGTTAGCAAGATTCATGGTCAGGTTTCCAGGGAAATGTTTCAATCGTTGTACCCCGGATACTATAGTGAGGAAATACACATCGGCCACGTTACAAACGGTATACATTATTACACCTGGACCGACAATGTATGGCAGCAATTGTACCGAAGTACATTTGGCGAAGATTTTGAGCACAACCAGCCCGATGCTTCACGCTGGGAAAAGATATATGAAGTGCCTGATGAAATAATCTGGAAAAACAGGCTGATCCTGAAGAACAAACTGATTGAGGATTTGAAAGCCAAGCAAAAGCGTGACCTTACCCGCCGGCACGAGAATCCGAAAATCATGCTCAAATCAACGGCTAAACTGAAGGATGAAACCCTCATTATTGGTTTTGCAAGGCGCTTTGCAACTTACAAACGTGCGCATCTTTTATTCACCAACCTTGAGCGCTTGTCGGCAATTGTAAACAACAAAAAACAACCGGTTATCTTTTTATTTGCAGGTAAAGCACACCCGAACGATAAGGCTGGTCAGGGTTTAATCAAACGTATCGTTGAAATTTCAAAAATGCCGGAATTTATCGGAAAGATCATTTTCCTTGAAGATTACGACATGACCGGAGGGAAATTATTAACCAGTTGTGTTGACATCTGGCTGAACACCCCTACCCGACCGCTGGAAGCATCAGGCACCAGCGGTGAAAAAGCCATTATGAATGGCGTGCTGAATTTTAGCGTGTTAGATGGCTGGTGGGCAGAAGGTTATACACCAGGCGCCGGATGGGCTATCGAGGAACAACGCTCGTTCGACAGCCAGCAATTCCAGGATGAGCTGGATGCTGAGATCGTTTATAATACATTCGAACAAGAGATTATTCCTATTTACTATGATCGTGATGAATTTGGCATTCCGAGGGAGTGGATCAAAATCATTAAAAATAACATCGCTAAAATCGCACCTCGTTTTACTATGCAGCGAATGGTGAATGATTATTACGAAAAATTCTATTCCAAACTGTTCAAAACAGGAAAACGTATGCGTAGTGATGGATATAATCATGCCCGTAACCTGGTTGTATGGAAAAACAAGATCAAACAACATTGGGATGGCATCAGTGTGGAATCACTAATTGTACCCGACTCAAACAAAGGCCCTCTTGAATTTGGAAGCACCTTTGAAGCTGAGATCATTTTAAATATCCCTAACCTGGATATTGATGATTTTGGTGTAGAGATCCTGATGGGCAACAAAACCAATGGCGATGTGAAAGATATCACCTTTAAGCAGGAATTGGAAGCCACTGAATTTAATGGAGGCAAAGCCAAATATACCTGCAAGTTCCCATTACAAAATGCCGGGGTTCATGATTTTGCTTTCAGGATATATCCCAAACACCCCGACCTTCAATACCGCATGGACTTTCCTTTGGTGAAGTGGGTGTAACCAACTACGTTTAATTCTGAGGGAGGCACGACCGAAAGAATCCCCTGAGTTGGAACAAGAACTGTACAAGGGGATTGCCCGCCCGGCTGAAGCCATTCGGACAGGCCGCGTCACTCCTTCGTCGTGACTCGCAATTAAACGATTAATTAAAAATATCGGTTTAATTCCATTTTCATATCTTTGGCGCCGAACAAAACGGATTACAGATGAAACTATTAGAAGGAAAAGTCGCGTTAATAACCGGTGCAGCAAGAGGTATCGGAAAATCAATCGCCGTTAAATTTGCAAAGGAAGGCGCCAATATTGCATTCACCGACCTGAATTACGATGAAAACATGCAGGCCACCGAAAAGGAAATTCAGGCTTTGGGTGTAAAAGCCAAAGGATATGCTTCGAATGCAGCCTCCTTTACAGACAGTGAAAAATTAATTGAAAATGTAGTGGCTGATTTTGAGCGGATTGACATCCTGGTAAACAATGCAGGCATTACGCGCGATAACCTTCTGTTGCGCATGCAGGAAGCCGACTGGGACCTGGTTATGACAGTGAACCTGAAATCAGCCTTTAACCTCACCAAAACCGTTCAACGAATTATGATGAAGCAACGCATTGGTTCGATCATCAACATGAGTTCGGTTGTGGGTGTAGAGGGAAATGCAGGACAGTCAAACTATTCTGCCTCTAAAGCCGGCCTGATCGGGTTTACCAAATCCATAGCCCAGGAGTTGGGATCGCGAAATATTCGCTGCAATGCCATTGCGCCGGGATTCATTGAAACTGAAATGACCCAAAAATTGAAAGAAGATGTCCGTGAAACCTGGATACAATCAATTCCCCTCCGCCGCTCAGGAAAGCCTGAAGATGTTGCGGATGTGGCTACTTTTCTTGCCTCTGATCTTTCATCTTATGTTACCGGCCAGGTGATCAACGTTTGTGGTGGGATGAGTACTTAGTGAATAGTTAATGGTTAATAGTTATTTGTTATTGGGGATTAGTGATTGACAACTGAAGACTGTAGACTGAAGACTGGTGATTGGTGACTGTCAGGTAATTAAATAAAGGAATTCTTATATCATTTTCAAAATATAATGCGTTATTCCCAGAGGGGATTTTTTGAGAGCATCCGAAAACTGTTGTGATTTTATGGCGCATTTCAAATAACAATTACTATCTCAGGCGTTTCTCAACAGCCTCCATCTCTCTGAGGAAATCGATAACCTTGCGGCGGGTTGAGATCACGAATTCATAATAATCGACATCACTATTGGCGTTAAGGATGCGCTTGTCGTCTTTTAAAGTAGATACATAATCATTAAACGAATTGTCGGATGACATCACCTGCAGGATACCGTTTTTATAGGAGAAGAAATACCACTGCTCCTGGTTCAATTGCAAATACCATGATATGCCATCAGAGGTTCTGCTTTTTTCAATCTGGATATATCCTTGAACATATTTATTAACCGGTATTCCTGCAATCTGCGCAATACCTATCGGCCCATTCGACACCCATGAACGGCTTTTTTTATCCCACTCGAAATTCACATCGCTGAACATAAATACACTTCGTAGCTCGTCGGGCATGCGCTTTGCCTGACCGTACAAGCTCCATTCAACAATCATTCGCTGGCTACCTTCCTCACCCATCAATTGCGTAAATAACAAAGGAAGGCTTCCTTCACCACTTAAGTTTTTATATGAATTAACAATCCGTAAACTGTCAATCATCATATTCATGAGTTGTTCATCAATAAAGAAATCAAACATCAAAGCTGTTTTCAGATAGGTAGAATCAGGGATAATGAGGTGCCTGAATTCTCCTGCGGCAGTGGTATTGAACATGTTCAGGTTTAAACCGAAGTCAAACCTCCCGTTTCCTTCAAGCACGCATCTTTCCGTATTCAATGAAACAGTATTTGTTTCGCCAAAGGTTTTTCCTTCAGGTAACTCATGTCCAACATGATATGAGAGCGTTTCGTTATTATAATTTATTTTTCCAGTTGCACTGATCAACACTTCGTCATTAGAACTTTCTTTTGACTGTAGCACCAGCGGATAAAATTCATAATTCTCTTTTGAAAGTGCAAGTCCGAACAATGTTGGTTGCTGGCTCATATCAACCGAATTGGCATCGAGATCGAAATAGATATTATGCGGGTCAATGTATTGGACAAATGACACCCATTTATCTTCCTGCCCAACGCAATCTTCGTTTATCCTGTAACCCCCAAAGAAGTTCAGGAATTCAACATCGGCTCGCAAATTAACCTGCCCGGTAAAAAAGTATTCAGGACTCAGGAAAAATATTTCAGTTGGTTCCATCTCGTTGTAACCCACTGTGATCCCGCGAGGGCTCATCTTTATCCTGTACAGATAAATGGATTGCGCTGCTCCATTGCGATCAACATAATCAATATAGCCGTTTGCATAATACCAGTGCCTGCTGACAATATTAACATCAGCATCATAAATGCGGTGGTATTTGTTTACTGTGTCGGCAATAATAGTAGCATTACTCAGCGTATAAATGCCTCCATCACGCATGATCTTTACATATCCATTATTTGGGAAAATTGCAGCATCACCAATCTTAATGAGTTTAACACTATCAACATCAATTGTAAAGTTATTGAGGTTGTAACTGGCCTGGCCGGCATAAAACCTGATAATTGAATCGGGATTTTCTTCGATGGAAATAAACTCAGGCCCATAGAGGTTATAATCTATCAGTTTCAGGTCGCTGAGTGTATCAAGCGCCTGGTAGTTATTACCCAGGTCACTTTTTAATAAAATCTTATCCTCAGCCATTTCCCATTCTACCTTGTCAAGGTTCGAGGTGTATTTGTTGTAAGGAAATTCAACAAAAGTATTGGCATACAAATGGTCGAACCATCCTTTTTGTTGTTCAAAATCAATACGGGCAAAATAGCCATTTGATTGGAAGACGAGGGTATCAATATCTTTCCTCAGGTAAAAATCCGCTGAATCAGCAGTCAATTCCGAATACCTAAAATCAAAGTCTCTTGAACTGATCTCTGATTGCTCAAAATAAAATGAACCGTTCCCGCCCATTTCATCAGGATTTAACGTCAAACGCCCTTTTAAGCTGGCATCTTTGTATATGTTAAAGGAATCTCTGGCAATATCCACCAGCATCAGGTTTGTATCCACAAGCCACTTAATATTAACAGTATCGCCGTATGCGTATGGAAAATCGTACACATCGGGACTTTCAAGCACTTTGAAATTGTGTCCCTCGTAGGTAACCAACGAATCGGGATAAAAAATAAAATTATCCGAATACGATCGTGAACTCAGGTAATCCAGTTTACCAGAGCCCCAAAAACCGATGTTTCCAAGATTGATGGTATCGGTATAGGTGCCAATTCCACCGTATATTGGATAGCCTTTATCTGGAGTTTCATGCACAAATCCAAGCGAATAATCTGCTAATATAACCAGGGATTCATCAATGGGTGGGAAAATACCGGCTGATGAAAGTGTACCTTTAAAACTCATGCCCTGTGTACTAAAGGTCAACACACTATCCATTTCGAAAGGTTCGATCTTATAATAGAAGCTTTCGGGGATTAATGTGCTGTCCTGAATGTCAGGGTGATTGAAATATACGTAACTCGACTCTTTGCTCTGGAACACCGGAAATTCATCGAAACGCTGCAGGCCGGATTTATTATTTGGCATATCAATATTGATCTTACCATTTAATTCGGTGATGATGTTCCTCACTTTGACCACCGAATCAATCCGCTCAAGCGAATCGGTTGACAACACGCTGAATGCAAGTGTATCAATGTAATTCATGTTGATCAGGAAACTGTCGTAAATGAATGTATTCTCGCGGGAATAAAAATCGAACAAACCCATGTTAATCTTTCCGTTAAAGGTAAAGTCACGGTTTTTCCTGAAGGAGATGCTTTCATCATATGGATAGATATATATCTCCTGCGAGTCGCTGAGCATAACCTCAGGTACACCAAAAACATCGAGGCCAAGGCTTTGCAGGTTCAATGTGGCGTTTGGTCCTGTTCTTACAGTAGACTTTAGGCGGATGATATCATAATCCCTGCGACCGGTTTTTGCAGCAAGAAAATCGAAGAATCGGTCTTTAATGATGGCCCTCCCCGTGCGTGCATTGTAGACCAGGAATCCTTTGTTTGCTAGGTTGATCAGCATGGCAGATACCTGTTCGGGCGACTTTTTCATAAAAGCCGACAAGGCATTGAGTTGAATTTCCCGCTCATTATAAGATTTCAGGTAGTTCTGGATCACATACATCGGGTTAAGCTCATCTATACCCTGAATCTGGTAAAAATCGTTGGCCGAAAAGTAATTACCTGAAACAAAGATAGCTTCCGATGTATTCCTGACACCCCTGAGTGACTTGAAATCCATGTTTATGCTGTCGAGCGACCAGAACAACGCCGGTGCATATATGTCAAGGTTATGATACGAATCGAAGAAAGGAACCATGCTCCCGCGTTCGTCATCCATAAACATTTCAAGTTTGTTTTCTGCTACCCGATACCGCATTCTCAAACCGGGATGATACAGAGAATCGTTTTCGATATAAAATACCACCTCCGATTTATTTGATTCAACCTTATCCTCACCAAGCAGAAAAAGATCAGATTTGATTTTGCCAAAGAGATGCTCATCTCTTTCAAGTGTTATCATCGCTTCATTGTAAACACCTGATCTGCCGAACAATCGCAATCCATTTAATTCGAAACCGCCACTGAAAGTCAGATTGGGGTATACATCTTCCAGGACAAAGTCATCCAGGTAAGAAACAAACCTTGGGTAAGATGATTTAGCGTTTGGCGTGCTGGATTTTATTTTTTCAGAAAACTGTCCCAGGATTGGATTTTTAAAAAAGCGGTCGTAATACAGAATGGCTGAATCAACCGAATATGATGAGGATTCAACACTGATGGTATAATCCTGCATCTTAACATAGATCTTATCTTCCATTTCTTCCCCAAAGCGGTTCCATTTTACTGTTCCCCCTTTACCTGTAAAAAGCTTATGATCATACTTGTAAATACCTTTCGTATCAAGAATGGTCGAACTGTCTTTTTTGGTGGCACAAACAATTGAGAGCTTCTCGTACTTAACCAGGAAGTTTGTATCGAGCATGAAGCGATAACGTGCCTGCCGCTGAAACCACGATACTGAGCGCTGAAAATGGATTCTGTCATTTTCGAGCAGGTCCCTTGTAAATTTCATGAAATCAGTGAAATCTTTTTGCTTTTTCTCCACCAGGATCAATTCGGCGTACCGGTGCCAGCCGATTATACTTTTTGGTGTTTGCTTTGATTCGGACAACAACATGAGTGCATATACATAGTCGTACAAGTATGGGTACGACCTCATTTTAAGTGTGCGCATCTGTTCAATAAGCTGACGGATAGACTCTTTTTCGGTTTTGTTGAACCGGCCAACTGTCCAGCGTTGATAAAAACGATCGAGAATTACTTGTGACTTTTCCTGGTACTTTTTTGAAGGTGTATTCAATAAAATGGAGGAAACCTGCTGAAAGAAGGTCTCTGAATCGGTTGACAAAGCGGTAGTGTCCTGCTGTGCAGATAAGCGTTCTGTTACTAGAAAAACAAAAAGTAAAGAAATTAATGCAATCGCCCTTATCCTCATAATAAAACTGTGCCTTAGTAATAACACAATAATCAGGTATCTATTGTTTAATAAAAATGGCCGCCACCCAGTTGTTGCGGCTTATGTGTGATACGAAGTTCATGCCATTTGGTTTGGCATCTTTTCGGATATCTTCAAGATCTTCAGTATAAAAACCGCTGAATATGATTTTTCCATTGGCATTCAGTGCCTTAGCATAAACTTTCATGTCGTTCAGCAGTATATTTTTATTGATGTTTGCCAGGATCAGATCAAATCCTTTTTTTCCTTTCAGCAAACTGCCATCTCCCAGGTCAATATCAATAAAATCAACAGTGTTCAATGCTGCATTTTCGAGCGCATTTTGGTAAGCCCACTCATCATTATCAATGGCAGTAACATCTTTTGCCCCTTTCAATGCTGCCAATATAGCCAGCACACCAGTTCCACAACCCATGTCGAGAACCCGTTTTCCGGATACTGGCTCATCAAGCAGTAATTCTACCATCATAGCAGTTGTTTCGTGGTGTGCCGTACCGAAAGCCATTTTGGGTTTTACCAGGATGTTGAAGTCAGCTTCCGGGTCAGGTTTGTGAAAGGGAGCATGAATAAAACAGCGGTTAGCGATCTTCACCGGTGGGTAATTGCTTTCCCACATTGCATTCCAATTCTGATCTTCGATTACCGTAAAACTAACTTGTTCTTCATCCAAATCCTGAAAAGCATCAATTTTCAGCAGCATTTCAGCCGAATAATCCTTCTGCGGAATATAAGCCAGTAAATGATCATCCTCTTCCACAAAGCTTTCAAATCCTTTTTCAGCCATTTCGGCGATAAGGATGTCAGTCTTTTCCTGATCCCCTGGATTCGTGATTTTTAGCTCAATATAATTCACCCGGTAATGTTTTAAAAACTGTCTGCTATTTTCAGGAATTCATCTGCCTTCAGCGAAGCACCACCAATCAAGCCGCCATCAACATCAGCCTGTGAAAACAATTCTTTTGCATTACCTGCATTACAACTTCCGCCATACAGGATTGATGTGTTTTCAGCAATTTCATTATTGTATTTATCCGCAACAAGGCCACGAATGAATGCGTGTATTTCCTGAGCCTGGTCAGGGCTTGCTGTCAGTCCTGTACCTATCGCCCAGACTGGTTCATATGCAATTACTACATTCTGGAATTCGTCTTCCGATAAATGAAAAATACCATTGGTTAGTTGTTTTTTCACTACCTCAAAATGTATTTCTTTTTCTCGCTCTTCAATTACCTCACCACAGCAAAAAATGGGCAGAATATCATGATCAAGCAATGCATTTGCTTTTTCGGCCAATAAGTTATCGGTCTCTCCATAATATTTTCTACGTTCGCTATGCCCAATAATGCAATAGTCAACATCCATCGATTCGAGCATGGATGCCGAAATTTCACCGGTATAAGCTCCACTTTCATGGTTACTTGCATTTTGTCCTCCCACTTGCAATGCTGATTCATCAGCAAAGTCGGAAGCCAATTCAAGATATACCGAGGGTGGACAAACCACCACTTCACATTTCATTTTATTATCATCAAGATTTTCTGCCAGTGCAGTCAGTAATTCTTCTGCTTCTTCAAAGGTTTTATTCATTTTCCAGTTGCCTGCAACAATTTTCTTTCTCATATCTATTTTCATTTAAAAAGCGGTAAAAATAAAACAATATCCTTTTGTAAAAATAGCTTTACGACAATCTTACACGCGGGTCGAGGACTGCATAAAATATGTCAACCAAAATATTGACAACAATAAGTATTACGCTGATAAACAGCACCGAACCCATAATCACCGGAAGGTCGTATTTATCCAGCGCATCAACAATAACCACACCTATTCCTTTCCAGTCGAACACATATTCAACAAACACAGCACCTGCCATCAGTGAGGCAAACCAGCCGGTAATAGCTGTTAAAACGGGATTCAATGCATTGCGTAAACCATGCCTGACGATCACATCAAACTTCGATAAGCCTTTGGCATAGGCTGTCCTGATGTAATCCTGTGAAAGGACTTCCAGTAATGAACTTCTGGTAAGGCTCACCACAATAGCCAGCGGCCTGATGCCAAGCGTAATTGCAGGCAAGATCAAATTCTTCAACTCAAGGTAAACCTCACCCGTATAATCATCCACGGCATACAGGCTACCAAACATATGCAAGCCGGTATAATCGGCAAGCACAAAGGCAAAAAGCCAGGCGATTATGATGGCCGCGAAAAATGACGGCACCGACATGCCAAAAGATGAAAACACCATCAGGAACTTATCCAGTGGACTGTCTTTGTACAAAGCTGCAGGGATTCCAAGCAATATTCCAATAACCATGGCAATCAAAATGGAAGCACCTGCAAGCAAGAGTGTTTTCGGGAAAGCTTCTGAAATGATCGCAGAAACAGGTCTTTTACTCTGGTATGATTGCCGCAAATATGGTTTCTTTATTACAACTGAACTGTTGCTAAAGTTGATTAGCACCCGGCCTCCTTTATACTTTTCATTACTGAAAAACCAGAAGCTTTCCTTATTGGAAGTATTATGAAATGAAAGCGGAGATAAATCGTTTAGGAAGTTCAGGTATTGGACCAGCAGCGGTTTATCAAGTCCCAGGTCTTTTTTAATGGCCTCAACCGAAGACACATCGCTACGTTGTCCCATGAGCATACGAGCCGGGTCGCCGGGCAAAACATTGAACAGAAAAAAGATAATAGTAACCACCCCCCACAAAACGAGGATGCCATAGAAGAGTCGCCGCAATATGTAATTAACCATTATTTAAAAATCTAAAACTGTCATAAACCGATGCAATTGGGAAGGATGGAGCGATGGAGCAATGGAAGGTGAAAATTTAGAGGCATTTTCAAACACGCCATTACTCCAATAAAACAATTATTTGCAATTATCTTTCCCAAACATATTTATCTAAATTCCAGCCTTTTCAAGTGTTTCCGGGAAATCGTTGTAGTGCCATTTATCCATTACAATCCCGTTCCTCAGGTAAACCAGCCCGGGGTTAGCCCTGATCATGGCTTTCAATTCAATATCATCAGCAAAATAAATGGGATATTCCATTTTAAACACCTCCTGGTATTTATGAATGGTGGACGGATCGGAGGCACAAACCAGGGCGAAATTGATTCCATTATCCTGCGCTTCCTCAAACAGTTTTGCTGCCGTAGCCATTCCCTTTACATGTGCAAAATCAACATCATACGAGATCAGCAACAATTGATTACCCGGGTTCTCGATTAAATCCCGTGTGTAATCATTTCCAAGGCTGTCCTCTAAGATCAAATGATGCTTTCTGATCACTTCAGATTCATCAATGCGCTGGTCAACAAACTCCCATTCACTCATCCATACCGAATCGCTCCAGGGGTAATCGGGTGTTACATATTCCTTTAGTTCACCGGTTTCTTTGTTCTGGTAAATCACATAGGTCTTCACTTTATCAAGATTTTGCGATTTCATGTCGTTTCCAGCCTTCCATTCGCGGAAGTCAATCAACGGCAAATGGTAATAGTTGTGAAAAATAAACCAGATAAAGAGACTTCCAAATAGGATCAGCACCACATTCTGGAACCAGGCCGGCTTAGTTGAAACCAATCTCCCCTTCCCTGCAAACACGATAATCGCCATGATAATCAGCACGATATTTTTATAGAAAGTTTCCCAGTTGGTCATTTTAATGGCATCGCCAAAACACCCGCAATTAGGAACCATATTGTATTGGGCATCATAATAGGTTATGACCGAGAAAATGATCATTATCAACATCACACCCAATGAAGCCAGACGTGCCTGTAATTTGAAGAGCAAGGCAAAACCAATGAGAAACTCTATGGTAATCAGAAAAATACCCAGTGAGAAAGCGTAATCGTGCAGCCCGTACCAGCCATAGGCATCCAGGTAATCTTCGATGCGGTAAGCAGTTCCTATCGGGTCAATCCCCTTGGAGGAGGAAGAGAAGATAAAAACGATGCCCAGTACAATCCTGATGATTATCGTGAACAGACCTTCCCTTTTCGCATTGCTGTTTTTATTCATCTTCTTCTTCGATCAATAATTTAATCAACGCGAAAACCGCATAATTGATAATATCGAAATAATTGGCATCCAGGCCTTCCGAAACCAGCGTTTTACCGGCATTGTCCTCGATCTGTTTCACGCGCAGCAATTTCATCAGGATGATATCATCCAGTGAAGAGATGCGCATATTCCGCCATGCTTCATCATAATCGTGATTCTTGTTAAGCATCAGGTCGCGGGCCTCATAGATATATTTATTGTACAGATCGACAGCCTGTTTTTCACCCAGATCGGCTTCCTCGGCAACACCCAATTCCAACTGTATCAGCGCCATTACTGAATAATTAACAATTCCTGTGAACTCGGGAATAATGCCTTCGTCCACTTTACTTTTTCCTTTGGTTTGTATGCTACGAATGCGGTTGGCCTTGATATAAATCTGGTCGGTGAGGCTGCTGGTACGCAACACACGCCATGCTGTGCCGTAATCGTGCTGTTTCTTCTGAAAAACATCGCGGCAATGCTTAACAACCTCTTCGAATTGTGTACTTGTTTTGTTACTCATTTCCAGTTTTCTACTTAATCCTTACTTTTGCAAATCGTGCTGAAAATAGCATTAAAAAATGAGCACTAAAGATACTGTTTTTGATAACAAAACAAAGGCCATTCGTTGCGGAGATATCACGATGGATTTCAACAAACCAAAAGTGATGGGCGTGCTGAACCTGTCGCCTGATTCTTTTTATGATGGCGGTAAATATCACCAGGAAAAGGAACGAGCCAGGCAGGTTGAGAAAATGCTGAAAGAAGGCGCTGATATTATTGACCTGGGTGCGGTAAGTTCACGGCCGGGTGCTGCCGATATCAGTCTGGAGGAAGAGATGGAACGGCTCATCTGGCCATTGCAGCGACTTGTAAAAACTTTCGCTGGCGCCCTTTTTTCCATCGATACTTACCGGTCAGAAGTAGCCCGCGAATGTATCCGGAGCGGGGCACATATCATCAATGATATTTCAGGTGGCAATTATGATGAGCAGATGTTCAAAACCGTTGCTGAACTTGGAGTACCATATATTTTAATGCACATGCACAAAACACCGGGGACCATGCAGCAGCAGCCGATAGGTGAAAACATCATCCGGATCATCTCTGAGTTTTTTAAGGAAAAAGTACAACATTTGCAATCACTTGGTGTAAATGACATTATCCTCGATCCCGGCTTTGGTTTTGGCAAGACCCTGAAGTGCAACTATTCCATTCTCAATCACCTGGAAGATCTAAGAATTGACAATCTTCCCATCCTCGGTGGCATATCGCGTAAATCAATGATCAACAAGGTGATTAATACAAAACCCACGGAAGCAATGAACGGAACTACCGTACTCAATACCCTCGCCCTGCTCAATGGCGCCAATATTTTACGTGTGCATGATGTGAAGGAAGCTGTAGAAGCGATTGAGATTGTGAAGTATTACGAGGGGTGTGAATGAGTTGGATGCTGCCTGCCCGACCGTAGCGGAGCGAAGGCGGGGATGCTGGATACTGGATGCTGGCAACTGAAATAACCAACCATCGTTAACTCCGAGGAGATCGGGCAGCTTGCGTGTAAGACGACGCGGGAGTCTCAAACAACTGATAGGACAAAAGAATTACTATGAAATTTTTGTTTCATTACTTTAGGATTCTCGCGGCACACTACACACAAGGCTTCTCCGGGGTGCCTCAGAATTAAACGGATTATTTTTGGCATTAGAGATTAGCAACTGAAACAACAACAAACAAACCATCGTTTAACTCCGAGGAGGTCGGGCAGCTTGTGTGTAAGCCGACGCGGGAGTCTCCTGAGTAGGAACACGAATTGTACAAGGGGATTGCCTGTCCGTCCGTTGTGTAGCAGAGGCGTGCCACGGCATTCTTACCCACAGGCTTTCCTGTTGATTCCTCACAATTAAACGTGCATTCTTAGTTGACTACCGCCTCCCCCTTATTCCCCTTACCCCCCTATTCCCCTTCTTCCCCTTTACCCTTTCTCCATTCTCCCTGTTCACTTCCGAACATTTCAGTACGCAAAATGTACAATAATATATAATATCAGACACTGACAAAAGTGGTATTATTTATTGTTTATCTGCTATTTACGTTTCTTGGCACGGTATTCGCTAACATAAAAACGAAGTTTAACACCAAAAAATAGAAATCATGAAAACTCAAGAAATAAATAACAACACTTTCGCTAACAGCAGGACACTGGAAATCGCAACATGG
The DNA here is from genome assembly GCA_030596395.1 of Chlorobiota bacterium. Lineage (GTDB taxonomy): Bacteria > Bacteroidota > Bacteroidia > Bacteroidales > F082 > JAADID01. The sequence continues at coordinate 16,849 of JAUVKF010000014.1, forward strand.
ATACTCGGAATAATCTTTTTGGTATTCCTTTTTGCAAATGCAAACGCCACAAGCCTTACTCCTAATTTTGAAGAGGAGGCTTACATCAACGACATCCCTTTCAATACCGAAATGGTAGTAAATGAAATGATGGTGCCGGAATATGAAATTGAAGAAGAAGCTTATATCGATGACATTCCATTTAACACAACAAGCGTACGTGACGAATATTTTTACGAAGATGCAGTTGCCGTTGATTTCCCAACCGAAGAAGAAGCATACATCAACGATATACCATTTAATACCAAAGAAGTTACCGGAAAAGTTATCCCTTCAAAAAGCCTGTCGGCCAGCTACCGGTTAGATGACGAAGCTTATGTAGAAGACATTCCATTTGCAACCGAAATGATTGTAGCAGCATACAACTACCGCTTAGCAGTAAACATCGAATTTGACTTGTCAGAAGAAAATTATATTGATGACATTCCTTTCAACACTTGCCTGATTGCAAGCACAATGATTGATTGCACAGACAGTGAGGTCTATGCATGCTCAAAATAACTGTAAAGCTCTGGTGTTGCAAGGATTGTTTTCATCGACAATCACCTGATGCTCGTACTGATAGTGTGAGCTTCGTTTGCAGGGATCCAATAGCCTTTATAACAACTTACTATTACAAAACTTCAAATCCTATTTTTTTCAGATAATTAAAAGTAGCATCGTAATAATCAGGATTACGAGTTTGATCTTTTGAATCACCGTTTGGAACAACTATAACCATTCCCTGACGAGCTCTTGTTAAAAGTACGCGATATGCGTTTTTCAAATATTGTTTTCTTTCCTCTTTTCTAATATTATTCCATTTTGAACCAACAAACGAAAAGTATTTCCAACCTTCGAGTGAATGGCGGAAATCTGCATCCCATGTAACACATGTCCAATCTAACTCCAATCCTTGAATATGAAACTCTGTTGCAACCGCTTCCAAATAATATGAGGAACGCACATCTTCTTTATCATTTAAAAACCAATGAATTGGGTTCATTGGAGATTTTACATCAATACAATGAGGTTTTAACCTTTCTGCCTGAGAGGAAACTACTATCCCATATCGCTCAGTTCCCCTTGCCTGTTTTTTTAACCATTCTTTTGCTTTTGATAAATCACGAGTGATAACTATTGGGTATTTCTTTTTTAGGAGTTCATAGTTATTCTGAGCATCAACAATTTCTAGATCAAGTAGATTTTTAACTAAATGAGAAAGATTCTCTGCCCGAAAAGATCGTAACGAAACAGAAAGATGGAGGTCTTTGCTAAAAATTACATTTTTATGATTATTAAGTAGATCAAGAGCTTTACCAGCTGCGTATTCATTATCAGTTAACCGATCAGAAACGTAAACATACCATTTCGGAAAGAAATTAATAATGGCTTCTATCCATTCACTAATTCCCGCTTCACCAATATTGATCTCTTGCCCTCCACCAACAAGACATACTACAACTCCCCAATCCTTATGCCGATCGAGACATGATATGAGAAACTCAGGTTCAGAATGTTTAAAATTGGGCACATTCTTTCTTCTTTTCATAAAATTAGCTGTCTGAGTTAGGTTCCATGCCCGCTGTGCTTCATCAAAAATAGCAACATGATCAAATGGAGGACGTGCATCATATAAATATTCATCTCTGTAATGATGTACATTTTGAATAAATGCTTTTACTTCTCTTAAAACCACTCCCTTTTTGAGTTTATTTCCAAGCTTTTTTTCTTTACTTACTCTGTCTCTTGCTAAAGCCTCCCTTAGTATCGCTACAAGCGGTCCATTACCTGATAGATATACACTTGCTACTCCTTTTTTGTCGTCTAAATGTTTTGTAGCAATATCAAGACCAACAAGGGTTTTTCCAGCACCTGGGACTCCAGTAACAAAACAAATTGCTTTTTGCTGATTTTTCTCTGAATTTTCAATAATATCAGAAATCGCTTTACTAGTGAGGCTTAAGTTTTTAGCTGTGGCATCACTTCTTGCAATATTTGTGACTGAATGGTTATTAAAAAGAGATTTTGCTGCTTCAATAATTGTAGGAGTTGGCGAGTAACTACCATCTGCCCAATTATCAGTTACTATTGATTCGCCATCTGCAAATTCCAATACTTTTGTAATGGCATCATCCAATAGTTTTGTATTCGTTTTAATTGGAAACAGGAGATTATCATTGTGATGTGTAGTAGAGAGTGTAGTAACCAATGCTTTTGTTTCTGTTGCGATCAAAACAGGGGCAATTAAATGAATATGGCTTGTTTCATGGAAATTTTTAAGGTCAAGGGCATAGTCATATACCTGATCAATATCACTTTGGTGAAATTTTTTTTCTCCAACTTTGAATTCCAAAATAAAAATGACGTTCTTAATTATTAAAACAACATCAATTCTTCTTCCCATCCTTGGAATTGAGTATTCGAAAAAGATGGATCCCTCATAGGGAGTTAAAACATCTTTTAAAATATTTATTTGTTGCTGCCATGCCTCTTTTTGAGTTAATTCATCAGCAAATCCACTATTAATTACTAATTCACCTATTATTTCATTTTTTGTTGATTGTAGAAAGCCGTGAATTGGGTTTGAATAAAAAAAACGTTTCATTAATTATCTGTTAATCAAATAATGATCCTGTTAAGCAAAGATTAGTTTTTCAAATTTAGCATTTAATGTGAATACTTAACAAGTATAAGTCCCTCTTATCTCTGTGATAACTGATCCTCCCCTATTCCCCTTACTTTTGCCCCAGCTTTTTTGATGCAACCCCATGAACTACCTCTCCGCCGAAAACCTTTCGAAAACAATTGATATTACTTACAATTAAGCTAAAACATATTTGTCCTGCCAGCATGAATTCTACTTAATTTCAAACATATAAATTCCTGATCTGTAGTTTAAGTGTTAAATTTGAAGCTGGAAATATTGCTTTATTTGATAAATAAAAAAACAAATCCTCCGTGAATAATTCAGAAATCATTTTATACACCACTTCTGATGGACAGGTAAAAGTTGAGGTTGTCTTACGTGATGAAACTGTTTGGCTCACCCAAAAAGCGATGGGAGATATGTTTGGTGTTGAAACAAACACAATTAATTATCATCTGAAAGAAATATTCAAAACAAAGGAATTAGAAGAATTTTCAGTTATTCGAAAAATTCGAATAACTGCCTCTGATGGGAAAAAGTACCTAACGTATTTCTACAATCTTGATGCAATTATTTCTATAGGTTATCGGGTTAATTCAACAAAAGCAACGCATTTCACTTATTTTCGCCCCAAAAATCTAGCGCCAATCCATGAACTACCTCTCCACTGAAAACCTTTCGAAAACCTTTGGTGACAAGGTGCTGTTTGAAGGCCTGAGTTTTGGTTTTCACAAAGGCTACAATACCTCACTAAGCGTTCGTAGTTTAAAGGAACAAGCTATTTCTTAATTCGCGAATCGCGAATTTTAATGCTATTTATTTTATTCTTGTCCCATATTTATAATGTTTTTGGGACATTTCCACTGGTTCGCACATGCTGCGTATGACATAATTCCCTTACTTTCGCCAATTGTTTTTTTGATGTAACCTATGAACTACCTCTCTGCCGAAAACCTTTCGAAAACCTATGGTGACAAGGTCCTGTTTGAAGGCCTGAGTTTTGGTTTGCACAAAGGCTACAATACCTCACTAAGCGTTCGTAGCTTAAAGGAATAACCTATTTCTTAATTCGCGATTCGCGAATCGCGAATTTTAATGCTATTTATTTTATTCTTGTCCCATATTTATAATGTTTTTGGGACATTTCCACTGGTTCGCACATGCTGCACATGACATAATTCCCTTACTTTCGCCAATTGTTTTTTTGATGTAACCTATGAACTACCTCTCTGCCGAAAACCTTTCGAAAACCTATGGTGATAAAGCGCTGTTTGAAGGCCTGAGTTTTGGCCTGCACAAAGGCGAAAAGACGGCGCTCATTGCCAACAATGGAACCGGAAAATCAACCTTACTTAAAATACTGGCGGGGGAAGAAACCGCGGATACAGGAAAAGTAACACTGAGGGAAGGCATCAAGATCGCCTTTCTGGAACAGGACCCTGTTATTGAGCCCGGGCAAACCATTGATGAATTGATCACCTCATCACATACGGGCATTTCAAAGCTTATCAAGGATTATGAAGATGCGATACAGGCACAAAGTGAGCTTCATAATGCAACAACGCAAAAAAACCTGGAGAAGGCCACCGCAGAAATGGACCACAAAAATGCCTGGGATTACGAACGCCGCCTGAAACAATTGTTAAGCCTTTTTAGCATAACAGATACTACTGTAAAAACAGATATCTTGTCAGGGGGTGAAAAGAAACGGCTTGCCCTTGCCCTTGTTTTATTGAATGAACCCGAACTATTGATCCTTGATGAACCCACCAACCATTTGGACATTGACATGATCGAGTGGCTGGAAGCATACCTTTCCAGGGCAAACCTCAGCCTTTTAATGGTAACCCACGACCGCTATTTCCTCGACCGGGTGTGCAACCACATCCTCGAAATGAGCCAGGGGCAGTTGTATTATCACAACGGCAATTATGAATATTTCCTTCAAAAGAAATCCGAGCGGGAGGAGATCAGTCAGGTAGAAACCGACAAGGCCCGTCAGTTGATGAAGAAGGAACTGGAATGGTTGCGCAGGCAGCCAAAGGCACGTACCACCAAATCCAAATCGCGGATACAGGCTTTTGACGGCATCAAAGAAAAAGCCACAGGGCAGCGAACGGAGCAGGAATTAAAGTTGCAGTTGAATGTAAGGCGGATTGGGGGTAAAATCCTTGAAATTGATAAGCTGCACAAACGCTATGGCGACATCAAAATTGTTGAAGACTTTAATTACCCGTTCAAGAAAGGCGAACGCATCGGTATTATTGGAAAGAATGGTTCGGGCAAAACCAGTTTCCTCAACCTGATCACCGGCAATGAACAACCCGACAGTGGCAAAATCGAAACCGGTCAAACCATCGTGTTCGGATATTACCGGCAGGCCGGGATCGTTTTAGCAGAAGATAAAACCGTAATTGAAGTGGTGAAAGAAATTGCCGAAGTGGTGCGCATGGGCGATGGGAATTCCATTTCTGCTTCCAAATTTCTGGAGCACTTTATGTTCCCGCCCGAAGTACAGTACAAACTGGTTTCGTTGCTCAGCGGTGGTGAAAAGCGGCGGCTGAACCTGCTTACCGTGCTTATTAAAAATCCAAACTTCCTCATCCTCGATGAGCCCACCAACGACCTCGACCTGCTGGTGCTGAACCGCCTGGAAGAATTTTTAATGAACTACAGCGGCTGCTTGGTGTTGGTTTCCCACGACCGTTATTTCCTGGATAAACTGACTGACCACCTGTTTATTTTTGAAGGAAACGGCAAGGTGAGGGATTATTATGGTTCATACACCAATTATAGCTTTGAAAAAGAAAAGGAAAAACAGTCAGGCGAAAAGCAAAGCCGAAAGAACGCATTGGAAGCGAAACAAAAAACTGCAAAACAGAAAGTCAAAACAAAACTGACTTTTAACGAACAGCGAGAATACGAAGCACTGGAAAAAGAAATTGAGCAACTCGAAATCGAAAAAGCCGAAGCGGAGACTCTCCTTAATTCCGGCAATCAAACCTATGAAGAACTGAATAAACTTTCGCAACGCATAGGTGAGATCATTTACCTCATCGACACAAAAACATTACGGTGGATGGAGCTTGACGAGTTTGTGACCCCCTCTTAATCTCCCCGTCAGCTGACGGGGGAGAGAAGATACAGGTGAACTGGTTTAAGTTTAAAACTTAAACCTGACGAAGGATGGAGTTGGATGAGTTTGTTTAACCCCCTCTGTGTCTCCCTCTTAGGGGGAGAAAACAGAGTTCATTCAACCATTTCAGTTTTTAATTTATCCCCCTTTTAGGGGGATTATAGGGGGTGAACGAACCCATTGATTTCTGATTACAGCTCCTCTGCGTCACCAACTGAGGGGCATTATAAAGGGTGATAGATTCTGCTTGTTAAGAATGTAATTCCCCCTCTGTGTCTCCCCGTCAGCTGACGGGGGAGAAAAGAACACAACTTTATTTCACCCAAAGAAGGAGAAAATGAAGTTTTTTCATTAATTCAAATTAAAACACCTATTTGTCCCCCTTGCAGGGGGACCACAGGGGGTAGATTTCCAAGCCCAAATTATATTTATTTTTGAAATAGTGAAAAAGGATCTCCACAGCAGAAAATATCTAAAGAAATTTCGGAAAGAGTTGAGGAATAATATGACTTATTCCGAAGCCAGGCTCTGGTCCTGTTTGAAAAGAAAACAGCTTGATGGTCGGCGGTCTAGAAGACAACACAGCATTGGCTATTATATCGTTGATTTCTTTTGTTATTCTGAAAATTTAATAATTGAAGTTGACGGGACTTCTCATGATAACTATACAAGTGAAATGGATGATATGGAACGAGATAATTATTTAAAACAACAAGGTTTTAAGGTTTTGCGATTTGATGCAATAGATATTAAGGATAACCTGGATGCCGTTAAGCAGGAAATAATAGAAAGTTTTGACATTTCAGATTAGTAATATTGTAAAGAGAAAACCCCCTCTGTGTCTCCCCGTCAGCTGACGGGAAAAAAAATGAAGAATAATAATTCAAAATAAATTAAAAACATTTTTGTCATTCTGAGCGATAGCGAAGAATCCCCGCTTAACATCTCACATTTCTTTAAAGTTAAAAAGCGGAGATCCCCGCCTGCGTCGGGCAGGCTCACTGCACTGTGTTTCGTTCAGGATGACAACTACTCTGCTTATCCCCCATTTATGGGTATGCCTGCTGGCAAGCATTCACTATTAAAATAGAATCGTATCGATATTACAATGCCAACACCATTTCATATTGTCCGTGTCCGGGCTCAAGGTTGATACTTTTTGCAAACCGTTTGAATGGCTCATAATCTGCAGCTGCATTGATGATTTTGATTTCGTCACTGTTTGATTGCCAGATAAGTTTTTTGACCAAAGTTGTAGCAAGTCCTTTGCCACGGTAGGATTTTTTAATGGCAATTTGAGGAATATCACCGGTATGCTTCTCAATTGTACCATAACCAATGATGTTGTGATCATTAACCAATCCTAAGAAAGTAAAATGGTCTATCTTCCGGTTTATGGAATCCATGGAATTTTGCCATGAGGGTTGAAAATCCCAGAAGGAAGCAAACAATCCCCAATCCGGATCTTCAAGTTTAACTACTTGATATTCATTATTCAGCCTGTATTTTCTGAACTTGATTTCACTTTTGGGCGAGACATAGTAATCAAACTCACGTGAAACCTCAAATCCGGCTTTCCGATATAGTTCGACTGCTGAGCTGTTTGTTTTTATGACTTCCAATAAATACTGTTCAATTTGATTATCGCGAAGAATGTTCAAGGAATCATTGAAAATCCTGGTTGCTATTCCTTTCTTCCGAAACTCTTTGATGGTACCCGTACCCGTATCGTAAGCTGTTCGGATTCCATTCCATTCGCCAACTCCATTCAGTATAAATCCAAGCAGTTTATCCTGGTAAAACGCTCCGAATGATAAATTCAGGTCACATCCCCTTCGCTCAAGCATATATTGCAATTGCTCGAGGGAAAGTGAGAATGGTTCTACATAATCAGCAAAAGCCTTTCTGAATGCTTCATGAATTGTTTCAAATGTTACATCACCTAATTGGTCAATTTTAATATCTTTCATTGTGATTTCTGTCAATGTATTTACTTTCAATATTACGATATATTCCTAAGAAATACACATTAAAAAATCAAATAGCAGGAATCAAATTTGTACTATTAAAATCCTATGAGAAGAGGCATAAAAAAAGCCGGAAGAATTCCAGCCGGTTTGAAGGATCCTCTGTTCGGTGTCCTCCGTCGCGACGGTGCGCTTTTACTTGGCCACCACCGCTGTATTTCCGCAACGATAATCGGTATCATTGTTTTCTGCTGCAAAGATAGCATATTCAATATTACATGAAGTTAAGTAATTGTTAATTCTGCAAACTGTATACTATTTCAATTATCGAGACCTTTGCAAAGCCTCAAGAACCTGTCATTCTGATCCGTCAGTTGACGGAGAAGAATCCTTACGTTCTGATTATTAATTATATAAAGTTCCTTCACTTCGTTCAGGATGACAAAATTAGGTGTTTTGCAAAGGTCCCTTATCCTGAAAATCAAGACTGATCTGATATAAAAGTATAATTTAGCAGGTAGATGATAAATATAAACAACAGCACTTTCCTATCCTTTACGTTACTCTTCTTATTTGTATTGAGTTGCAATCAGCAGGATGAAATCCTACCCGATAATATTGATTACCGGCAGGAAATGAGAGATTTCGTTATTGAATTATCAACCTATGCAAAAACCCACAGGGGTGATTTTACAATTATTCCGCAAAACGGTCAGGAACTGATCACCGAAGACGGCGAGCTAAACGGAACACTCCAGGCAGCTTATTTGCAGGCAATAGATGCAACAGGAAGGGAAGACATGTTTTACGGTTACAACAACGATGATGAAGCAACACCCGAAGAAGACAAACAATATATGCTTGATCTGTGTTTAAAGTTCGAACAAAATGGCGTAGAAGTTCTTGCGACTGACTATTGTTCAACGCCATCGAAAATGGATAATTCCTATCAAACAAACGAGCAAAACGGGTTTATTTCCTTTGCAGCAGATGAACGGGATTTAAACAATATTCCGGATTATCCTACAGAACCGTATAGCATAAACAATGATGATATCGCTCAAATTTCGGAGGCAAAGAATTTTCTTTACCTGATCAACAGTGAAAATTTTGCAGAAAAACAAAATTTCATCGATGCAGTTTCCGAAACGAACTACGATATTATGATCATGGATCTGTTTCACAACGAATCAATATATACCCAACTGGAAATTGAGCAGTTAAAAACTAAACATAACGGAGGTAAACGCCTCGTAATATGCTACATGAGCATTGGCGAAGCCGAAGATTATCGCTACTACTGGCAGGAGAGCTGGAAAACTGACAGTCCGAAATGGCTCGGCGCTGAAAACCCCGACTGGGAAGGAAATTATAAAGTCTGGTACTGGGAATCTGGCTGGCAAAACCTGATTTTTGGTAATGAAAGCTCGTATTTGAAAAAAATTATTGATGCCGGATTTGATGGTGCCTACCTTGACATCATAGATGCCTTTGAATATTTCGAAGAAAAATAGGGACTGTATTTTAAATAATTAGTTTTTTGAAACAATTTGACATCACCATACTCACCGCCTCCAAATTCCTCAATCCTACTAAAATCGACTGGTATATTCGGCAAATTCTTGAGGAGGATAAATTTGTGAAAGAAGCACTCGAGAGAAAAAATCTTAAAGTAATCAGAACCAATTGGGATAATCCTGACTTTGACTGGACAAAAACAAAATACATACTCTTTCGCACCATCTGGGATTACTTCGATCGGTTTAATGAATTTCTTCCGTGGCTCAAAAAAGTAAAAACCAAAACCAAACTAATCAATCCTTATTCCACTATCCGATGGAACATGGATAAGCATTACCTTGCTGATCTTAACAAAAAAGGAATCAACATTCCCCCTACCCTGTTCATCGAACCTGGCGATGACAGATCATTACATGAGATTGTATTTCAATCCGGTTGGAACGATCTTATTTTAAAACCGGCTGTTTCAGGGGCTGGCAGGCATACTTACAAACTAAACCAGGATGGCATTGCCGGACATCAATCTGTTTATAAAAAATTGATCACAGAAGAATCGATGCTGCTGCAGGAATTTCAGCACAACATAAACACAAAAGGAGAAGTTGCTTTTATGCTGTTCGGCGGGAAATTCAGTCATGCAGTGTTGAAAAAAGCAAAGCCCGGCGATTTCAGGGTACAGGATGACTTTGGAGGAAGTGTTCATGAATACGATTCTTCACCCGTTGAAATTGCTTTTGCAGAACAGGCTGTATCTCTTTGTGACCCGGTTCCGGTGTACGCCCGTGTGGATGTAATTTGGGACAACAACAATAAACTTTGTGTTTCAGAATTGGAATTAATAGAACCTGAATTGTGGTTTCGGAAACATCCGCCTGCAGCTGATCAGTTTGCTGAAACCATTATTAAAACAATGAAATCCTGAATACCCGAATTCGCAATAATAATATTTACTCAAATTCAGGTTTTTTAACTCGAATTTTAAGGTATACCCTTAGACGGTATCTGATTAGAATGAAATATGTTTGCATCAATCTTGGGTGTAATATTTTTAATCAAAGCTAAAAAGCCACACCGGGACTACAAACTTTGGAGAACACTAGATGTGTTTAAAAAAAACGTTAAAATGCAAAACACTATTGATGTAAAGGGGATTCGAAAGATAAACAAAACTGTCTCAGTAACTTTTGATTCTTAAATAGTATAAAAAAACTTTGCCACCGTTCGTTTTTTCATGATTTATAACCGGGCAACTAACATACGTAGTAATTAGGAGTAAGCTAAGAGTAGAATGTGAAGTTGTCCGGTTTTTGTTGTGCTTACACCTTTTTTTATTAAAAAATTATTTGCCAAGGCCTGTTTTCTGTGAGGTGAAAATACAGAAAGGTTAACATAATACCAAATAAACACCAAAACACACCATATAATGTGTTTCTTTTTCGCCTGAATTTCTTCATAAAATATTTCCGTAGCTACGGCTATGCAAAGATTTTATTCATCATTCAGACAAAAAATAATTCAAATTCCAAAGGTGCATTTTGATATTCATTTGGTATAAGAGGGTATTCAAATATGGTTCTACTAATCAATTTATTTATAATGATAAAATGCCACAATGTTTAAATGCTCAAATCTTTAATAACAACTAAATCTTTAATAATAAACGTTTTGTATAATACATAAGGATCTTTACATTTAGGATGATATATTTATTATCGCATTTAAGCATTCAATCATTTTAGCCCCGAAGTTTCGGGGTTCCACTAAATTCGTAGCAGTACCTTAAAGATAAAGTAGCAGTACCTTAAATATAAATTGGATATATTTAATCCCTGAAAAGAAGTAAACAAAGTGATTGTGTACAACACTCAACCAACCCGACCACTCACCCATCGTATTGAGAGATGAAGTATAGAGAAATTACCAAAGAGGAACTCTTAAAAGAGATTGAACAGTTAAAGCATAAAATTGCGGAACTGGAAAAACCGGAAAAAGAACGAATTCGTATTAAACCGTCAGATCAACCGGATAGTGTATCTTTTAGTGAAAGTGAAGAAAAATACCGTTCAATATTTGAAGGGGCATATGATGGAATCGTATGTGTTGACAAAAATTTGAATATTGAAAACGTCAATCCAGCCTTTAAAGAAATCACAGGAATTTCAAATGAAACTGTAATCGGGAAAACAGGTTTTGAACTTGCCAAAAAGTTTGTCAACATCAAACAACTGCCTCAAATTTTGGATTTAATAAGCAATGCATTTACAAATAAACCGATCAAACCCTATGAACTAAAATATCAGGATAAAATTCTTGAGATTTCATCAAAAACGCAAAAAAACGGACAAACTGTTGGAATAATCCGGGATATTACCAGGCGCAAACAAGCGGAAGAAGAAATAATTAATTCCGAGAAAAAATTCAGGGCTCTTACTGAGAACTCTCCCATAGGTATCTATTATAATGATCTAAATGGTACATTTCTCTTTGGAAACAAAAAAGCAGAGGAAATTGTTGGTTTTAATCAAGATGAATTGATCGGGAAAAACTTCTTGAAGCTGAAGTTATTAACTCCAAAAGGCCTCCTTAAGGCGGTAAAAATTCTGGCACTTAATAATCTTGGGAAATCTACCGGACCGGATCATTTTACATTAAACACAAAAAATGGTACTCAAAAACAAGTTGAAATATCGACCACAATAATCAATATTGAGGGACAAAAAGTTGTGTTGGGTATGGTACAGGACATCACCAAAAGCAAGCACTTTGAAGATGCATTAAGAAGCTCGGAAGAGAGACTGAAGATTATATATGAATTCGCCCCGGATGCTATCTTTTTGGGTGACCTGAAAGGAACTGTTCTCGATGGAAACAGGGCAGCCGAGGATATGATCGGATATAAAAAGGAAGAACTGGTTGGCACAAATATTTTCAAACTTAAAATAACATCGCGAGAAGATTTCCCAAAAATTGCAAAGGCATTAGCAAAAAGCGCATTAGGTAAAAAAACAGGCCCTGATGAGTTTTTTGTGAATCGTAAAGACGGCAGTCAGATTTTGGTTGAGATAAGTACTTTTCCTACACAAATCAATGACAAATCCGTTGTTCTTGGAATTGCCCGTGATATCACAAAGAGAAAGCAGGTGGAGACAGCATTGCGTGAAAGTGAAGAAAAATACAGGTCACTTTTTGAACAATCTGCTGATGCCATCCTTATCATTGAGGGGGATATGTTTGTCGATTGCAACACAGCTACCATCAAGATGCTTGGATATTCAACCAGGGATGAATTATTAAACACTCACCCTTCCCAATTATCACCTGAATTGCAATCAGACGGGAGAAATTCATTCGAAAAAGCAGATGAAATGATGGCGATAGCATATGATAAAGGGAGTCATCGTTTTGAGTGGAATCACATGCGACAGAATGGCAAAGTTTTTCCGGTAGAAGTTCTGCTGACTGCTGTACCTATCGGTAATGATAAATTCCTCCATGTCGTTTGGAGGGATATTACTGATCGCAAAAAAGCAGAAGAAGCATTAATAAAATCCGAAAAGCAATATCGAAATATCTTCGAAAAAGATATTTCAGGAGTTTTTCTTTCTACTCCTGAAGGGAAAATAATCGATTTCAATCCGGCTTTTGCAAAAATGATTGGATACAGTTCAGCCGAGATCATGAAAATGAATACTACAAAACTTTACCCGAGCCCAACGGATCGAAAAGAGTTTCTTAACAAATTAACAAAAAATAAAACCCTTATTGATCTTGAAATCGACCTTGTCAGGAAAGATGGCCAGGTAATCCACTGTATTGAAAATGTGGTTGGAGATTTTAATCGAAAAGGCGAGTTAGTGCAATTTCAAGGTTACCTGATGAATATCACAGAGCGGAAAAAGGCGGAAGAAGCACTATTTGAAAGTGAAGCCAAGTACCGCTCCTTAATCGAAGGTTCAAACGATGCGATTTACCTGCTATATAACCGCAAATTTGAAATAACCAATAACAGGTTTCTTGAAATGTTAGGCTATTCAATGGAAGAAATGTCCAATCCCGGATTTGATTTCATTCACCTGGTGGCACCAAAAAGCAGGCAATTGGTTGAGAATCGTCAAAAAAGTATTGTGCAAGGGAAGCCAAGTGCTCATAAATATGAATTAACAATAATTACAAAAACCGGAAAAGAAATAGAAGTAGAAGCTTCAGTGTCATATATTGATTACAAGGATGGAATTGCAACACAAGGAATACTCAGGGATATTACCGAAAGGAAAAGGCAGCAGGAGATTATGATGAATGCTATTGTTAATGTTCAGGAAGTTGAAAAACACAAATTCGGAAAAGAATTACATGACGGTTTAGGCCAGATACTAACTTCTGCTTCATTGTACATTGAATCGCTTCGTAAGGTTAAAAATAAACTACCTGAGGATAAGCACACTGACCTTGAACAAATACGACATTTAAATAAACAGGCCATATCAGATGTCAGAAGGATATCGCATGGTTTGATGATTACAGGTATTAACGAGCATGACATCAAGTATTTGATCAAACAAATTTGTTATAATTCGAGTACATCTGAGCTGTCTTTCTCATTTGAACATAATAATTTTGATGAAGAAAGGATTAAAAAAGAAACCAAGGTCCATCTATACAGGATTGCCCAGGAATTATCAACCAATATTTTAAGGCATTCAAAAGCGACACAAGCAAAAATCTGCTTAACAATGATGAAAGATGAGGTATTACAATTGAGTGTAACTGACAATGGAAAAGGTTTTTCCCCGGATAAAGAAAAAAAAGGTGCAGGTCTCAACAACATAAAGCACCGCATTGCAATATTAAAAGGAAACATAAACATTGTTTCCAGTAAAAGAGAAGGAACAAGCATTACAGTGTCTATTCCATTGTAACCTTCTTCAATGCACAATTCGATGGTTAATATTTAAATGTAATTTTAGTAAGGTTTTTACTAAATTTGAACTTCCAAAACTAGTTTAACAGGGTAATTGTGGATTCAATCAGTATATTAATTGCCGATGACCATCGAATCGTAAGGGAAGGCATAAGAACCTTACTGGCTAATGAGCAGGATATTAAGGTTATTGCTGAAGCTGAAAATGGACGAGATGCACTGAAATTAGCGCTTGAATTTGAGCCTGACATAACAATTATGGATATTGGGATGCCTGAATTAAATGGTATTGAGGCCATAAAACAAATCCGAAAAAAGATGCCCAACGCCAGGATTATTGTATTGTCCATGCATTCAGAACATGAGTTTATCTGGAAAACATTTAAAGCCGGTGCTTTTGCCTACTTGTTGAAGGATTGCGCTGCTGAAGAATTAGTAACAGCAATTCGCCGGGTTAATGCAGGTAAAAAGTACATCAGCGAAGACATTTCTGAAATGGTTTTGCAAGACTTTGTTGAGTCGAAATGGCGAGATACGGAGACTACTTATGTCCCATTGTCGGTAAGAGAAAAAGAGGTATTGCAACTGTTGAGTGAAGGCAAATCTACAAAAGTTGTTGCCGAAACATTATTTATTAGCAACAAAACCGTTGAATCGCACCGTAAAAACATCATGGAAAAACTTCAAATTTTTTCGTTACCTGAATTAACCAAATATGCCATCCGCACAGGCCTGACTTCGCTGGATTAAATGAATGTATCATGCCCTGCCCTCTCTGTTCTTCAATCAATTATATACAATGAAAATTTTGCATGCTTAAAATTCCTCCTAAGAAACGTATTCAAAAAAAAGTAATCCGCATCCCGTAACCCGCATCCTGTAAAACAAAATTCAATATTCCACATTTTCGAGGAACAGGCCTTCAGCAGGCACCGAGTACCCTGCTTTAGACCGGTCTCTGGCTTCGATAATGGATTTCATTTCTTCAGGTTCAGGCTTACCTTTCCCAATTTCAAGGAAAGTACCCACAATCGCCCTTACCATATTACGTAAAAACCGGTCGGCTTTGATTGTAAATATCAGGACATTATCTTTTTGTTCCCATCCGGCCTCCATGATCTCGCAATTGTTGTTGTTGGTTTGGGTATGCAATTTTGAAAAGCTGGTAAAGTCATTGTATTGCAAGAGGTAAATTGCCGCTTCATTCATTTTATCAATATCAAGTGATCCATGATAATAATAACTCAGGCCTTCTCTGAATGGATCTTTAACATGGTTGATATAGTATCGGTAAGTCCGGCTGATTGCACTGAAACGAGCATGCATATCCAGAGCGACTGCAAACACATCATTAATAGCAATATCCATCGGCAGGAAGCGATCCAGCTTGTAGCGCAAATCTATCATATCCAGGTTTAATTCATTTACCTCAAAATGTGCAAAAAATTCATGTGCATGAACGCCTGTATCGGTCCTGCCACAACCAACCACATTCACCGCTTTGCCCAACAATAAGGACAATTTCTCATTGATCTCAGCCTGTACCGTATGCGCATTTTCCTGTATTTGCCATCCATGATAGTTGCTGCCGTTATATGCCAGTTTGATGAAATATCTCTTCATTCCTTTTGTTTGGTTTTCAAATGTAAACATTAGTTGAAAATACTATTTCCTCCAAATCTAAATAAAGTCGTTTTTGAATTTCTTGCTGTTAATCAATTCACAATTGCTTTATATTTGCGACTGAAACTACATGTTTATTATGTCACAATTTCCAATCATATTTGGTTTTGTTGCAGCCATGGCCCATGTGCTTGCAGGCCCCGATCACCTGGCTGCTGTAGCGCCACTTGCATTAAACACAAAATTCCGACCCTGGATGATTGGCATGTCATGGGGTGTTGGCCATTTGCTGGGTATGTTGATCCTCGGCGTATTGTTTTTCTTTTTCAGGGAATTGATTCCTATTGAATTTATCAGCGCTAACAGCGAACGGATCGTTGGATTTTTACTGATTGCTATTGGGCTCTGGTCGCTAATTCGGCTGGCTAAACACAACTGGAAAACAAAGCACAGTCATGTCCATACTCACCTGGTTGATAATGATAATGTAGTTGTGCACCATCACGGTCATGATCATGGCAACACTCAACAACACGAACATGTCCATAAATCGCTGGCCCGTCAGACATACTGGGCAGCAATGAGCATTGGTATTGTTCATGGATTGGCAGGATTTTCGCACATTCTTCATTTATTGCCAACGCTCGCTTTCCCAAACCGTCTTGACTCGGCCATGTATCTTTCGGGCTTTGCTTTTGGAACGATTTTCGCAATGGTAATGTTCTCTTTTATCCTGGGATTAATCGCACATTTCAGCAACCAGAAAAAGAAAGAGGCTGTTTACAGATCAATTAATGCACTGGCCGGATTTGCAGCCATTTTTGTTGGTTTTTACTGGCTGTGGAATACGTGGTAAAACGAATAAACGTATGAAGATCAGAATTTTTATTATATCATTACTCATTATTGCAACTTATACAATTGAAGCCCAGGAAACAACTCATGCCAAGAAATTTAACATTGGTGCAGTAGGAGGTGTACAATTTAATAATCTGGAATCCTTTTTTACATTCTCAACCCAATCAAAAACAGGTTTCTTTGCAGGGATATTTGGAGAATATAACATTTCGCGAACAATTAAAGTAAGGGCTGAACTTCAATACGACAGGAGAAATTTTGAGCTGTATAATTATATTAATATCGCTGATTCCAGCGGTACGATAGGAAATAGCTTTTATGTTTACCAGGTTGATTATGGCCTTAATTATATAACTATTCCAATCGGTATCACTTACATGAGTGGAAGCAAAAAATTTAAAATCTATGTTCAGGGTGGTATGTATTATTCCATCTTTCTGAATGCATACCACAAAGGAGTTGAAAAATATTATTTTGATCCTGATGACAATATCGATATTTCTGAAATCAATTTAAATCCAGGCCTCAATGAATTCGATCATAATGGTATTACTGATGGATTAAGGCTTGTTGATATTTTTGATACAGACACGTCAAATGATGTACCTTTAGATGTATATAAATTCAATACTTATGATTTTGGTGTTAACCTCTTCATTGGAGTGATTTACCAAATAACTCCTTCATTTGGATTATCACTTGCGCCGGGTTTTTCATACAGTTTCGTGAAAGCATTTGAAGATCCACTATTAGATTTTAAGTGGTCACAAAACATAAAGATCAAGTTGGGAATTATCTACACTTTGAAAATGAAGAAAACCTTTGGTGAAAAGTAAATACAACAATAATGATTAAAGATCTACCTCCAAATACCGTTGAACGCCTGAGTCTATATAGAAGAAGGCTGTTAAATTATCCTAACGAGGATAAATTGTATATACACTCGCATAAACTGGCGCACCTCCTCAAAATCAACCCGGCACACATACGTCGCGACCTGATGTTGATTGGTTTTACAGGCGATGTGCATAAAGGCTATAATATTCAAAACCTGATTGATAAAATCGGTAAGGCAATCGACTGCAAGCATACCCAGAAAGTGGCTTTCATTGGTATTGGCGATCTGGGACGTGCTGTTGCTGACCATTTTAATCAAAAGGAAACCAAATTAAAAATCGCGGCTACTTTTCGAACAAGCAAACCACCCAAAACACAATTCCAGGAGGTGACCTGTTACCATATTTCTGATATGAAAAAGGTACTCATAAAAGAAAACATTGAACTGGTAGTGCTGGCAGTACCACGGTCATATGCAAAAGCTATTTCCGGAGAAATTATTAGAACAAAGGTTAAGGGAATTTTGAATTTTACCTCTGTCCACCTCAATGTTCCCGACCGGATTTTTGTTGAAGATTATGATGTTATTGCCAAGCTTGAAAAGCTTTCGTTTTTCACGAATACTGCATGAGTAATACCAATTGTTTTACATCATGAAATAAAAAAGAGACTGATTTATGATGACAGCCTCTGATTAACTAAATCTAAATTTACAATTAATAAGCTACTCAAAATTCCGCTTCATATATTGAACCCGTTCGAATGAAGCATCGGTAGTTTGTTTTTCAAGCGATTTCCCCCTGAAATCATCAAGCGATTTGAACTGATGTTTTTCCATCCAGGTTCTCAAATCACTTTCAATGCGGCTGATCACATCAATTCCATTGATATACAATGTACTGCATAGCTGTACTGCTTTGGCGCCAACCAAAATTTGTTTAACAACACCTTCATAATCATGAACGCCTGTGGATGCTGCAATATCGCAGGCGAGATTGTTTCCGGTCATCAGAGCAATCCAACGCATCGGTACACTTAACTCCTCGGGTGTTGATAGATATTTATCGGATATCACGTTCAGCGAATCTATATTGATATCCGGACGGAAATAACGATTAAACAATACCAAGCCATCGACACCTGCTTCAACCAGGTTATTCGCCACTGCACACAGGTTTGTAAAATAATATCCCAATTTTACCGAAACGGGAATCGAAACATGCTTTTTAACCTCTTTTAAAATATCAACATACAAAGCTTCGATTTCACCGCAATGATGTGTTGCAGCGAATGGAAATATGGCAATATTGAGTTCAATCGCATCGGCACCGGCCTCCTCTATTGCGGTGGCAAATTTCGGCCATTCCTCATTGCTGATGCAATTAATACTTGATATAACAGGTATATCCGTATTTCGTTTTATATCGGATATAAATCCAAGATAGTTCTCCAGGTTAGCTTCCACGAATAAACCAACAACGTGGTCTTTTGCTTCAGGAAACCAGTAGTACAATTCACTATCCTTGCTGCCTCTCAATTTCGACTCCGCTTCCAACCTGATCTGTTCTTCGAATAATGATTTTAAAACGATGGCACCGGCACCGGCATCAACACAATGCATAATGGTTTTAATGTCGCCGGTAAGCCGTGAGCTACTGACAATCAATGGGTTTTTCAATTCCAAACCCATGTAAGTTGTTTTTAATTCCATTCGTTTATCATGCTTATCGGTAAATTATCGCTGATATCCGACCAGTTGGCCAATTTCCTTGTCAGGAACTGATATGCTTGCTCCAGGTTTAACCGGGCATTATCTGAAAGTTCTTCCTTAAAATCCCACTCATAACCTTTAATAGCCAATATGTAGGTCTCTGGCATCTTATCAAATAGTTTTTTACTCAAATTCAGCACAAATTCCGGTGAAACGGCATGCATCGAAAATTCAATCTTCTCATCAGAAGGGTCAATCTTCGCAAATTTGTACTCAAGAATACTCTCTTCCTGGGTAGCATCAACAAATACCACGATTTCCATGTTGGAAATTATTTCCGAATCTTCAACATTTAACTGGTAATTGTTTTCTGAGGTCATGCAAGTAAGTTCATGTCGGTCAATCCATTCCTGCACCATTTTGATCATTTCAATTCCCAGGCCATCATCTTGCCTTCCGGGGTTTCCATACCCATAAACCAGGATTCTTCTTTTTGTTCCCATGATTATTTACTTTTTTGATCAATAATTTTATTGTCTTGATTGATAACGGTAAATTCAAGCGGCATTTTACCCAACGCGTGTGTTGCACAGCTTAAGCAGGGATCGTAAGCCCTGATAGCAACTTCAACAGCATTCATCATGCCTTCACTGATCTCGGTATGGCCATTCATAAACGCTTTTGCTGTATGGTTAACAGCCAGATTCATCGGCTCATTGTTGTTTGTTGTTGAAACAATAAGATTAGCCAATGTGATCTGGTCATTATCGTTGATCTCGTAATGGTGGAACAAGGTTCCGCGAGGTGCTTCGAGTACTCCAACACCTTTTTGTAGTTTCTTGCCTTTAACAACGAGGTCGTCTTTCTGAAGATCAGGATCATTGAGCAATTCGCGGATCATTTCGGCTGAGTGGAGTGTTTCTATCAAACGTGCCCAGTGATAATGAAGGCTCATGTTATTTGGTTTTCCGTTGGTATAAGCTTTGAACTCTTCAAAAGCTTTTTGTGCAAGCGGACTGGGAATAAAATCACAGGTATTTAACCTCGCTAGCGGACCTACACGGTACCAACCCTTTTCTTTACCGTATTCTTTCAAGTAAGGAAACTTCATATAACTCCAATTCTTCACTTCTTCCTCAATATATGAATCATATTCCTGGTAATCAACATCGTGCAATATTTTTTTACCATCAGCATCAACAGCACGCAAAACCCCATGGTACAGATCCATTGCACCGTCTTTCCGTACAATGCTAAAGTGGTTTGATGGGAACACGGCGAACTCATCAAGCATTTTCGCATGGCTTTTATGGTAATCTTTAAAGAAATCCAGAGCTGCTATAGACCAGTCAACCATTTTATCTGCGTTAAGCGGATCAGGACCTTTAAGTAATTCATCCCTTTCTTCAATAGTCAGGTTTTTGTTTATTCCACCCGGAATAGCACCGGTACCGTGTATTTTTTTACCGGCGGTCAGACGAATTACTTCCTGACCAAATTTACGCATCATCACACCCTGTACAGCCAGATCTTTATGGTGCATGGCAACACCAATGATGTTCCTGATGGCAGGATCGCCATCAATTCCAAAAAGGAAGTCGGGTGAACTCAGGTGGAAAAAGTGAAGAACATGTGATTGGAAAACCTGACCGTAATGCATCAATCGGCGCATCTTTTCACCAACAGGAGTAAGTCCATCTCCAGTACCTGCTCCAACGATTACATCGAGTGCTTTCGCTGCGGCAAGGTGGTGGCTAACAGGGCAAATCCCGCACAGACGTTGCACCAGGACTGGCATTTCCCAGTATGGGCGTCCCTGAACAAAACGTTCAAATCCCCTGAATTCTACAATATGTAAACGTGAATCGCGAACATTGTTCTGATCATCCATATATATGGTAACTTTTCCGTGTCCTTCTACCCGGGTTACCGGTTCAATTGTTATTTTATTCGACATGTTTCTTAGTTTTCTGGTGTTAATCAAATTTTACTACTTCGTATGGTAAATCCATTTCGTTACCCGTGATCAGTGCTACAAGCGCATTCCAAATCAGGTCGGCATGAGGCGGACATCCCGGTAGGAAATAGTCAATTTTAACTACTTCGTGGCAAGGGAAAACATTATCCAGTAACATGGGTAACTCGTCATCGTTGGGTAATATTTTTTCTTTATTCAAACCAACGGTCGGGCCATCCAAATACGCTTCCTTCAGGCACTCCTCTATCGGAATACCATTGCGCAAGGCAGGCAATCCTCCCATAATGGCACATTCGCCCAAAGAGATGAGGATATTACAGTTTTCACGGAAATATTTCAATACCTCAACATTTT
Source organism: Chlorobiota bacterium (assembly GCA_030596395.1). Taxonomy (GTDB): domain Bacteria; phylum Bacteroidota; class Bacteroidia; order Bacteroidales; family F082; genus JAADID01. Next base: position 38,420 of record JAUVKF010000014.1, read on the forward strand.
CGCTGTTGCAGCATCCGCCTTCGATAATTCCAATATCCACCTGCTTAGTAAACTTTTTTATATCATCAATTGGAGATTTATTGAATTCTACAAGCTCAATCAGATCAAGTATTCTCTCATCAATATCGAGGATTGACATATGGCAGCCAAAGCACCCGGCCAATGATGTAGTTGCAATTACTTTTTTATTCATTGTTTTAATTTTTCTCGTTAACTTCAATTTCACTGCCGATTGGCTTTTTGTCATATTTGCGTTTACCAATGGGTTCTGCATATCCTAACTCTTTGTAAATAATCGATCCAACCGGGCAGGTATCCATAGCCTCTTTTGCGAGTGCATCCGTTATTTCCTTTCCTAATTTGGAATCAAGAATTACTTCGAGTTTATTGCCTCTTTTGTTAAAAGCAAAATATGACTTTCCATCCTCATCCTTGATGGCTTTGATGCAACGTTTGCACATGATACATCTGTTTTGTTCTTTAACAATTTTAGGGCTGGATGCATCAATGCCTTTTTGAGGGAAAGTAAACGGGAACCTTGGCACCATCATCTGGTAACGGTAAGCCAGTGCCTGTAATTCGCAATTACCACTTTTTTCGCATGCAGGACAGAAATGGTTTCCGGTAACGAACAGCAGTTCAATTATGCCCTTTCTGATATCATTTATTTCGTCAGTGTTGCTTTCGATCTCCATACCATCAGCAACCGGTGTTGTACAGGCTGTCATATAACGGTTGTTGATCTTGATAGTACACATACGGCAGCAACCTTTTGGTAGCAGCCCTTCGAAATTACACAGTGTCGGGATGTAAATACCATTCGCTTTTGCAGCTTCCACAATGGTTTGTCCCTTTTCGGCGGAAATTATTTTTCCGTCTATGTTAAATTTAATGGTTGTATTCATTTTAGAAGATGTTTAATAATTATGAATGGTGAAATACTGATTTGCGTCCGACAAACGCATTTGCGGCTTCAACGGATTTTTCCATATCAAAAATATTGTCGTAATCGGCCATTGCCTGCACATATTCCTCGTATAAATGCCTGAAGTTCAAAATACTGGATACGATTGGGTTAGCAGCTGTCTGGCCAAGTCCGCAACGGCTTACTTTTATGATCTTCCCCCAGCTTAACAAATCATCAATATCCTGGCGAACTCCGTGTCCATCAAGTATTTTCTGGAGTTTGAGTTTCATTACATAAGGCAAATTGCGGCAGGTTGAGCATGATCCGCATGATTCTTCGATGAAGAAATCCATGAAATTCATCACTACCTCTTTTAGCAAGTCACGTTTATTATTGAAAATGATTATTGATCCGCCAGTTGGCAAATCGGAATAACTTAATTGCCTGTCATAAATTTTCTGGGCAACCATCATACCTGAAGGTTTATACCATTTCATTAGGTCGGAAGTACCAAGGTTGTCAACATCTTTAACACCAATCAAAACACCTGAAGGTCCACCAACCTGGATAGCCTGTACATCTTCGGCACCGCTCATTTCGATCACTTCGCGGATGCTTGTCCCCCACTCTACTTCGTAGATACCGGGGAATTTGCAGTCGCCGGATACACTTAATAATTTAGTTCCCAACGAATCTTTCGTCCCGAACGAATTGAACCATTCAGCCCCATTTGCCACAATGCGCACAACGGTAGCCAGAGTTTCAACATTATTAACAATAGTTGGGTAATTCATATATCCTTTTTCTACAGGGAAAGGAGGTTTGTCGCGTGGTTCGCCTCTTTTGCCTTCGAGGGATTCAATCAGGGCTGATTCCTCTCCGCAAATGTAGGCTCCTGCTCCCAGCTGGATACGGATATCGAAATTAAATTCTTTGATGCCGGCAATATTTTTACCAAGCAAATTGTTAGATCTCATTTCATTAAGTATCCTGTTCAGGTATTTGTAAAGATACCTGTACTCATAGCGCAAATACAATAAACCAATATCAGCACCGGTTGCATAAGCAGCTATTACCATGCCCTCAAAAACGAGGTCGGCAAACTCAGTAAGCAACACTCTGTCTTTAAAAGTTCCAGGTTCACCTTCATCAGCATTACAAATGATAACACGATGATCTCCTTCGACTCGTCGGCCAAATTTCCATTTCAAACCTGTCGGGAATCCCGCTCCACCACGACCCCTGATATTGGAGTCTTCAACAATTTGAATGATCTCTTCGGGTGAATATTCTGAAAGCCGGTTCTTTATTACGTCATAGCTTTCGTGCTCATAATTTAAAATAATTGACCGCTTACGAATATTATTAAAAACCATTGCCTGAACATCAGGATCGGAATTATTTCCATCACCAGTACTTTCGTAAGTGGCTTCATCAAGTGATTTTCCAGCCTTCAGGTCAGCGACAAGTTTTCTCACCCTATATGGAGTGAGGTTTGTAAAAATCTTATTGTTAATAATTGCTGCCGGACCCTGGTCATTCATACCAATACATGAAGTGTCGAACAACCCAAATATGCCATCTTCGGAAACAGAACCGAAAGTGGTGTCACATTCTTTTTCAAAGGCCTCTTTAACTTCTTTTCTACCTCTCAGGCAAGCTGTTATTGCATCGTTTAGGTAAATATTGAATTTAGCCCCTGGTGTTTTTGTAAAGAAATGGTAGAAAGAAACTGTTTCATTAACTTCAACTTCCGACATACCAAGCCTTTCAGCAAGCACCTCGATATTAGTATCATCCACATAACCCTGTAGATCGTGAATATCAATAAGGATATCCATTAACCTGCCACGGTCATCCTTATATTTTGAGGTGATTTCGATAATTTTATCTTTCATCGATGATTGGTTTAATTTGTTTTATATGATTTAAAATTACAGCTGTTAATTAATTCACAACAAAGGTAAATAAATACCTGTGAATAAATTAACAGCATTAAATTTATAACGATTTTAAATTACTTTTGGGGTTTGATCAGGAGATGGGTAAAACCGCTAAAAAGATAGAAATAAAGGGGCTTGTACAGGGTGTGGGTTTCAGGCCATTTATATATAGACTGGCTCTAAATTACGGAATTCATGGCACGGTAGAAAATAACAATACCGGGGTTATCATTTTTGCTGAAGGCGACGAGAAAAATATCAGTCAGTTTACCGATGCAATACCAAATAACTTGCCTGAAGCTTCTACGATAACAGATCTGGTGATTTGTGATAACCCGATTAAATATTTTACTAATTTTTCGATCGTCAAAAGCAGTTCATTTTCAGATGAAATCACAGAAGTAAGTCCTGACATCAGTGTGTGCAATGCCTGCCTGGAAGACATAAAGTCACAAGCACACCGAATAGACTATCCATTTACCAACTGTACCAATTGCGGTCCGCGTTTTACAATCATTAAAGACCTGCCCTACGACCGCCATCATACTACAATGAAGGTATTCGAAATGTGTGATTTATGCGAGAAAGAATACATTGATATCCTTGACCGGCGTTTTCATGCGCAGCCTGTTGCATGTAACAATTGTGGTCCGCATTATACCCTCCACGAAAATGGAGAACAGGAAAATGACCTGCAAAGGATTATTGCAAATACATGTTATTACCTTGAAAAAGGTAAAATCATGGCAATTAAAGGTCTGGGTGGTTATCACATGGCATGCAATCCGTTTACCGAACAATCTGTTAGCGAATTAAGAACGCGAAAAAGTCGCGAGGGAAAACCTTTTGCACTCATGCTAAAAGACATTGAAACTGTTAAAGAATACCTTTTTGTCAGTCATGAGGAAGAACAATTGCTACGCAGCTGGCGAAAACCAATTGTGCTGTTAAAAGTTAAAAAAGCATTTGCACCTTCAATCAGCATCGGATTAGATACTGTTGGGGTTATGTTGCCTTATATGCCTTTTCATTATATGCTTTTTGAGAAATTAAATTTGCCGGCAATAGTACTCACCAGTGGTAATATTTCGGATGAACCCATTGTAATTGATAATAGCATTGCACTTGAAACACTTGGCCCGATTTCTGACGCTGTAATCACCTACAATCGCGATATTCACAACCGCACAGATGATTCTGTTGCATTTGTGGCTAATAATAAAGAAAGAGTCATTCGTCGTTCAAGGAGTTACGCTCCCTCCCCTGTTCAGATCAATCTGAATACCGAAGGGATATTTGCCGGAGGCGCTGAGCTGGTGAATTGTTTTTGTATTGGTAAAGGACAACAGGCTATTTTAAGCCAGCATATTGGCGACTTGAAAAACCTTGAGACGCTGGAGTTTTATTCAGAGTCGGTTGATCGTTACCAGCGTCTTTTCAGGTTTAAACCTGAATTGGCGGTAATGGATATGCACCCCGATTATTTGTCAACACGTTTTGTACAAAAGATGGGTATCCCAACCACATCTGTTCAACACCATCATGCACATATTGCTTCTTGTATGGCCGAACACGGACTTGATGAAAAAGTTATAGGAATAAGTTTTGATGGAACCGGTTATGGTGACGATGGCAACATCTGGGGTGGTGAGTTTTTATTGTGTGATTTACTTGACTACCAGCGCATCAGTCATTTTGAATACATACCTCAGCCGGGTGGCGATGCAGTTACAAAACACCCATGGCGAATGATGACTGCTTACCTTCATCACTATTTTGGTGAAAATGTAGTTGAGGAATATCTATTCTTATTTAAAGGTATTGATCATAAAGAGCTGGAAATGGTTTTGTTCATGTTAAAAAACAAATTGAATACCCCTTTATCAAGTAGTGCCGGACGTTTATTTGATGCTGTTTCCGCATTATTGAATATCTGCCATCATACATCCTACCATGCCGAGGCACCTATGCGGCTTGAAGCAACCGGTGATACCAATGAATATGGAACTTACCCTTTCTCTATCGAAACACCAATAAGCATGAAAATGGTTTTTTCAGGAATGATACGTGACCTTACAACAGATATTGCGATTAATACGATTTCTGCAAAATTCCACAATACAATGGTCGAGATGACTGGTGAAATGGCTATCAAAATCAGGGATGAACACCACATAAATAAAGTAGTGCTTTCCGGTGGTACATTCCAAAATCGAATCATCCTTGAAAGAACGGAAAATCTCTTGCAAGCTAATGGCTTTGAAGTTTATACACAATCCACTATTCCATCCAACGATGGCGGTATTGCTTTAGGGCAATTGGCAATTGCTGCTATGCGAAGGGAGATGGGGTTGATTTAGTATTTGTCATTCTGAGTGTCAGCGAAGAATCTTTATAAAAACCTATCAAAGATTCTTCACTCCATTACATTCCGTTCAGAATGACAAACCTCCCCATCTCTGTCATTCTGAGCGCTAGCAAAGAATCTTTAAGAAAACCTATCAAAGATTCTTCATTTAGATACGCTACATTCAGAATGACAATTATTTCTAATTTTGATAATTCAGCAATTACCATGAAACCAATTGGCATACATAATTACTTTGTCTATATCACAACAAACCTCAATAAAACAGTACTCTACACCGGTGTGACAAACGACCTGCCTTATCGAATATATCAACATAAAGAAGATGTAAAGGAAAACAGAAAAACTTTTGCAGCTAAATTCAATTGCACCCATTTAGTTTATTACGAACACTTTGATTATATACAGGATGCTATTGATCGTGAAAAGGAAATAAAAGGTTGGAGAAGAAGCAAGAAAGATACTTTAATAAATTCTTTCAATCCTGAATGGAGATTCCTCGAGGATGAACTAGAACCTTAATTACTCATAGATATTGTCATTCTGAACATCAGTGAAGAATCTTTATGAAAACCTTTTAAAGATTCTTCACTCCATTACATTCCGTTTAGAATGACAAATCTCCCCATCTCTGACATTCTGAGCGTTAGCGAAGATTCTTTATGAAAACCTATCAAAGATTCTTCATTTCGCTACGCTCCGTTCAGAATGACAATTTCTCTCCGTCTGTCATTCTGAGCGTCAGCGAAGAATCTTTATAAAAACCTATCAAAGATTCTTCACTCCATTACATTCCGTTCAGAATGACAAATCTCCCCATCTCTGTCATTCTGAGCGCTAGCGAAGAATCTTTATGAAAACCTATCAAAGATTCTTCACTCCATTACATTCCGTTCAGAATGACAAATCTCCCCATCTCTGTCATTCTGAGCGTTAGCGAAGAATCTTTAAGAAAACCTATCAAGGATTCTTCACTCCATTACATTCCGTTTAGAATGACATTTACACCATAATCTCATCCTTCCAGCACTCCATCACTCCAATAAAGAATATCTTTGCCAAAATTTAATTTGGATGAAATACGTTGATGAATATCGAGACCGCGATATGGTAAAAGCGCTGGCGAATGAAATAAAAAAGGCCTCTACCAAACCGGTCAAACTGATGGAAGTTTGTGGGGGACATACCATGTCGATTCAAAAATTCGGTATTCCTTATTTATTACCTGAAACTGTAGAATTAATCTCAGGCCCTGGCTGCCCTGTTTGTGTAACCAGCAATAGTTTTATTGATAAAGCAGTAGCCTACAGCAAAAGAGACGATGTTATTATTGCAACTTACGGTGACTTAATCAGAGTACCCGGTTCAAGCTCCACCCTCGAAAAAGAACGTGCCAAAGGTGCAGATGTTCGCATCGTTTATTCAATCCTTGATGCTTTAGAAATTGCCAAACACAACCGAAGAAAGAAAATCGTTTTTCTCGGTATTGGCTTTGAAACTACAGCGCCAAGTTCAGCGGCGGGAATTATTAAGGCCCGGATGGCCGGCCTCAGTAACTTTTTCTTGTTCAGCGCTCACAAAGTGATGCCTCCGGCAATGTCAGCATTGATTGATGAAGGCGTTCAGATTGATGGTTATGTTGGTCCCGGTCATGTAAGCACAATTACCGGAGAAAGCATTTACCTTGATATCCCTAAAAATTTTGGCCTCGGCGTAGTCATCAGCGGTTTTGAACCGGTTGACCTGATGCAGTCCATCCTGATGCTGGTTAATCAAATCGAAAACAATGACCAAAAAGTTGAAATTCAATATACCCGTGCTGTAAAACCCGAAGGCAACATAAAAGCGCAGCAAATGCTGGACGAAGTATTTGAGCCTGGCGACGATTGGTGGCGTGGACTTGGTGTGTTGAAAGACAGCGGTTTGAAGATCAGGGAGAGTTATGCGATGCATGATTCGGAAAAGAATATCGAAGTAGAAGTTGAACCATTGAAAGAACCTAAAGGGTGTATTTGTGGTGAAATCCTGCGCGGTGTAAAAAAACCAAAAGATTGTAAGTTGTTTGCCAAAAAATGTACACCTTCAAATCCTATCGGTTCTTGTATGGTTTCGAGCGAAGGTACCTGCCAGGCTTATTACATGTATAACAAGTAAATTATCAGGCAAGTACTTCAAATAAATTGGCAAAGCAATTAAGAAACTCATTTTTATGAAAAACAAATTCGACGCAATATTACTGGGACATGGCAGCGGTGGCAAACTCAGTCACGACCTGATCGATAATTTATTTGCAAAACATTTTGACAACCCGATATTACGTCAGCAATCCGATTCGGCATTGATCAAAACCAATGGCCGGCACCTTGCTTACACAACCGACTCATTCGTGGTTGATCCTATCTTTTTCCCTGGAGGTGACATCGGCAAATTAGCCATAGCAGGAACGGTGAACGACCTTGCTGTTTCCGGAGCAAAACCTGAATATTTAAGTGTAGGATTCATCATCGAAGAGGGATTTCCGTTTGCTGACCTGGAACGCATTGTATTAACCATGGCTGAAGAAGCTGAAAAAGCAAGTGTACTGATTGCTACAGGCGATACCAAGGTAGTGGATAAAGGAAAATGTGACAAACTTTTTATTAACACTTCCGGAATTGGAATTATTGATGAGAAACATCTGGGAATCAGTTCAGGGAAAAATATTCAACCCGGAGACAAAATCATTATTAACGGCACCATTGGCGACCATGGTATGTCGGTAATGGCTGCGCGTAATGATTTAAAAATCGCCGCTGATATCCAGTCGGATTGCGCCTGTTTAAACGACCTTATTAAAAGTGCGTTAGAGGTCAGTGATCAAATTAAATTTATGCGCGATGCCACACGAGGAGGACTCGGTACGGTTATTTCAGAAGTTGTAAAAGGTAGAGATTTTGGCATTCAAATTAATGAAGATAAAATCGGCTTAAATAACAGTGTACAAGGTATGTGTGAGTTATTGGGCTTCGATCCGCTTTATGTTGCCAACGAAGGAAAAGTTGTAATGATTGTTGGGAAAGATGATGCCGGAAAAGTATTGGAAACAATAAAAGAAAGCCCCTTCGGAAAAGGAGCTTCGATTATAGGTGAAGTAACCAATGATCATTCAGGCATGGCCTGGCTTGAGACCGTTGTTGGGGGCAAGAGGATCATTGATATGATTTCGGGACAGCAGCTACCACGAATCTGCTAAGGCTCGTAAACATCATAGAATTTCGACAGTTCAGCGCTGAGATCCTGGAAGGCCACATAGTGATTGGAACAACCATTCCGTGAACAAATTGAAACACGTCCACCAACTTTTAAAACAAAGTTAACCATTGGCGCGCCACAAATGTTGCATTCTTCATTCACCAATAGTTCTTTATTACATTTCGGGCAGTAGAAATCAACTACCGTACCTTTTTTCAGCTCAACATCCGTATGATGATCGTAGCATTCATAAATCGAACAAAGATGAAGGGTTCCTCTTTCTTCAGGAGTCACAATATTCAATTTAATACTCGGGTTGTCGTGAAGCAAAACTTCATCATCCATCAACGATTTACGGCAATGGGGGCATTTTACATGCAGGGCTATTTTTTTCTTCATTCTACTGGGTTTTTCAATTGTATGTGATGCGCTAATTTACAAAATAAACATACATTTTCAAAACAAATCCTATTTTATATTTGGATTGAATCAAAATAAATAGCCGCTAAACAGATAACTACTGCAAATTGATCCGTTTCTGAATTACATATTAAAATATTTGCAAAACTTCACAAAACTGTCATTCTGAATGAAGTGAAGGGGCTTTATACTATAATATTATACTTGAAGAGCATAAGGGTTTTTATCCCGAAAAACTTTAAATCTCTATCCTTCGGAATTAGTATAAAACTAAAATAACCGTTTAATTGCGAGGAGCGACGAAGGAGTGACGCGGCAATCTCAAAGTAAGAGGGGTGTTTCATTCAAAGGAGACTCCCGCAGTCGTCCGTCAGCTGACGGACTCCTTCGGAGTTAAGCGAAGGTTGTTAGTTTTAAGTTTTAGTTGATTATTTTGATGAGCAGAATTCTACTTTATCACTACTTTTGCTGGCACAATTAAAGGAAAGAATTATGTGCGGAACTTGCGGATGCGGTCAGGACGACCAGGTAACATATACAAAACCAGGAGAAAATCAACATCATCACGGACATGATCACCAACATGATCATGAGCATGGCCACCACCATGATCACGACCATCATCATAAAGAGATACAATTAGAAATTGATGTATTGTCGAAAAACAATATGGTTGCTGAGCGCAACAGGGGTTATTTCGAAGCATTAAATATTACCACGCTCAACTTAGTAAGTTCTCCCGGATCGGGCAAAACCAGTTTGCTGGAAAAAACAATTACTAACTTTAAAGGTGAATTAGACCTTTTCATTATCGAAGGCGACCAGCAAACCACCAACGATGCTGACCGGATTAATAAGGCAGGAGCGCCGGTTATCCAGATCAATACAGGAAACGGCTGCCACCTGGATGCTGAAATGGTCAACCATGCTGTTAAAGAGCTGAAACCAAAACAAGGTTCTGTTCTTTTTATTGAAAATGTAGGTAATCTCGTTTGTCCCTCCTTGTTTGATCTGGGTGAAGGAAAAAGGGTTGTGATTATCAGCGTTACCGAAGGTGAGGACAAGCCCATTAAGTATCCCACGATGTTCGAATCTTCTCAACTCTGTATCATCAACAAAACAGATTTGTTGCCTTATGTGGATTTTGATGTGGAGAAAACAAAAGAATACGCAAAACGCGTTAATCCTCAACTTGAGTTCATTGAACTTTCTGTAAAATCGGGTGAAGGGATGGATAGATGGTATAAGTGGTTGAAGAAGCAGAATGGTTAAAATCTCTATTTCAAAACCCAAGTTTGTCATTCTGAGCGAAAGCGAAGAATCTTTATGAAACTGACCTCATTTACCTGTTTTAATTCTTCTGCAACAATTCCCTTGTAAAGATTCTTCATTTCGCAACGCTCCATTCAGAATGACAAATATTTCCAAACTGTCATGCTGAGCAAAGCGAAGTATCTTTGTGAAACTGCACTTTGATTTTTTCTTAATTAAAAAGTCTCCCTTTTAAAGATTCTTCACTCCACTGCGTTCCGTTCAGAATGACAGTTTTCTCTTTATTTCTTAAATTTTGTCATTCTGAGCGTCAGCGAAGAATCTTTATGGAACAGTAATCTGTTTTTAATCAATAAAAAGCTCCCTATTAAAGATTCCTCATTTCGCTCCGCTATATTCGGAATGACAAGTTCCCCTGAATTGTCATCCTGAGCACAGCGAAGGATCTTTGTGAAACCCTCTCAAAGATTCTTCATTCCGTTGCACTTCATTCAGAATGACAAATACCCCATCGCTTGTTCGCAATTTTATCGCGTGACAGGATTGCAATAGTATTATCGCACGCAAAAAATCTCGCTCGAGCTTTGTTACTGTGTTGATGTTTGCGTCTTATTTGCAGACAGATTTTTTAAATATTTAATACAATAACCCGGTTCTTCAAGAATTCTTTTAAGTTCTTGATTTTGTTCTATATCCACACCTGCGTTTACATAATACTCTCTTACTCTTTTTTGAGCTTGTTCAAATAATTCTGGTTTTTGCTCATAAAGTTTTTCGATATAAGAAAAGTCTATTTCTGCTTTTGTGAAAATTTCTGGCGTATACTTTTCCTTAATTTGTTTTTCAACACGTACAGATTGAACAATATTCTCTTTAGTATCCTGTGTAAATAACATTTCTTCTTTAAACTCAGGATCTTTTGATTCCAGGTAAGTAAGTATATTATTGACTTTACCCTTCATTGAATTGATCTCTTCTTGCTGTTGCTGGATTTTATAAACTAAATCATTGTTGTTTAAACCAATGGCCGTGTTAATTAAACTTTTGTTACTAAATGGGTTCGAAATTGACCATGCTACTCCAACAATTCTACTGTAATCCTCAATAAGCATATCATCCGGATGTTTGGCTATGCCTAATCCATCATCGTTTCCGGATGGCAGGATATAATCTCCAATGTTAACTTGTCCTATTACTTTAACAGGTACCTGCCCCAGGAATGCAACTTTCTCATAATTGTCTTCATTATCGATTGGAGGCATGTTACCGAGTACAATAGGGTTCGTCGAAATCACTCTATAGTGATCAGCATTATGTGTTTGCTTACTAATTTTTCCTCCCTTTATACCAACAATGTCACCAAATACAAATAACTCGTTTTGATCCTTTTTTTCAAGATATTCGGCATAATCGGCTCCTCCTGATTGGTAACTAACACCTATATCATGTTCCATTTTAAGAGTATGCTCTAGCCAATGAGCAACTTTAAGTACCCCTTCAGCAGCTAAAACACCTACTTCGCCATAATCTGCTTGAGCAAAACATGCAATACCCTCTGCCACCATCAGCGCCCCATCAAGGGTTTCCATAGTTATGAAAAATAAGTAATCATGGGAGTTATGTAAATCATTGAGTGTTTGCCCTTCAATCCTTCCTACTGGATCATCATTTCCATCAAAAAAAGTAATGAAATTGTCGTTTTTATCTGGTGTATTATCATTTATGACAATAGCAATGCCATGATTCGAGGTGTTTATATACATTGCATGACTCGACGCATCACTATCATCGCCATTACCTGTTGGATATCCATTACCAAATAAGTTGAAGTAATGGTGAGCCTCAACAGCTCCCAACAAATAGGCTTTATTAAATAATATGAGTATCGGTAAAGTTACAGAAAAATATACTATCTTAAAGGAAACAATTATGACATGAATCTAATCAAATTTATCGATCGTTTTCCAGATGAAGACAGCTGTAAGCTAAGGTTTAAAGAGATAAGGGATCAA
>JAUVKF010000021.1 GCA_030596395.1 Chlorobiota bacterium
GGGTCGAATGACTGCCCTTTTTAATAATCCTCAGCAACTCAGCCTTTTCAGCTTCTGTTAATGTTACTCTGTATCTTACCATAGTTTTTTTGGTAAAGATAGTAAATATATACGTCATATTACATATGACTTGACACTAGATCAAAGTTTCTGAAGTGCGATATTGCCAATTGCTCAAGTAAGTAATCATACATAAGTTAAAATTTTAATTTTATCTACAATTTTTTAATACAATTCAAAATAAATGATAAAATTTGTATTGCTAATCAACATTCCATGTATTCATTGGATCACCTTCGAATGCTGAATCAATTGTATCATCATCCCACCCATTATAACCATTATATTTCGAATAAGATTTATGGTCATCATCAAAGAAAAAATCATTATTCGATTCAATATTATTGTCGTTTAGTTTTTCGTAAACTTCATCAGGTATATAATCATGTTCTCCAAATTCATTTTTCCAATCAGTAATTCCTAATCTCGTTAATAGTTCTTCTTCACTTAGAACTTGTTTTTTATCCCTCAGCATTTTAATTTTTACATCTGGTAGTACGAATTCAAGTTCATCCACTTCTTCCGAATCAATTACAAAATTCGGTAAATAATGACAGCAATAAAGTAGATAATCAAAATCAACAACTAAAACACTATATATATCTTCACCCTCATACCGTCCGAACCATAATTCTGTATCTGACTTTAAATATAGCATAACTTTCTCAAATGATTTAATGCAAACATACATCTCACCTGTGCAACCAATCCACACAGGAAAAAATCTTAATTTTGCCATGCTTTCACCAAGTTGGAATAGGGAATTTATCATGAACAATAAAAAGAAAATACCAGTATTTAAGAATGAGGAAGAAGAACGCGCTTTTTGGGCGAAGGTCGACTCAACAACATATATTGATTGGTCGAAGGCTGAAAATTTGCAACTCTCAATCAGGAAAGATCGATAGAATCGAGTAATTAAGACGCACCAGTAACATGCCCACAAACAAATACGCCATCATCCGATACCAAACCCTTGATAAATGCTTCCGAAACCCGGGAAGAAGTTATTATCTGGAAGACTTGCTTGAAGAGGTGAATAGTGCTTTGCTGGATTATAACCCTGAGTCGGAAGGCATTAAACGCCGGCAATTGTTTGCTGATATACAATTTATGGAAAGTGAAAATGGCTGGTCTATTCCGCTTTTGAAAATCGCCGATGGGAAGAAAAAATATTATCGTTACGATGACATGAAGTTTTCCATCAACAACTCGCGCATGAATGAGATGGAATCGGAGCAAATAAAATCAGCCTTACTTGTACTTTCACGCTTCAAAGGCATGCCCCAGTTTGAATGGGTAAATGAACTGATACCTAAACTTGAACAGTCCTTTGGCTTTATCCGGTCAGATAAAAACATCATCAGTTTCGATGCAAACATTTACCTGAAAGGCATCGGTTATATCGGTGAACTGTTTAATGCAATCCTCTATAAAAAAGTGTTGAACATACAGTATAAATCTTTCAAAGCGGATGCAACTCATGAGTTCGAGATTCATCCTTATTATCTCAAACAATACAACAACCGCTGGTTTCTTTTTGGCTACAACAGTACAGTTAATCTGCTTTCAAACTTGGCTTTGGACAGGATAGAATGCATTGAGGAATTGCAAAAAGACTACATCGAGAATACCGGTATTGATTTTCAGGAATATTTTGAAGACATCATCGGTGTGTCCCGGTCGGAAAACGATGAGCCCATTGAACTCAAGTTGCATTTTTCTCCTGAACAAGCGCCTTATATTTTAACGAAACCCATTCACGGATCACAGAAAAAGAAAAAATTTGATGAGAACGGACTGTTAATCACCATTGATGTAATCCCGAATTATGAATTGGAGAAACTGATTTTATCATTTGGTGAATCGGTTGAGGTGATCAGCCCTGAAAGTTTCAGAAACCAGATTTCAAATAAATTAAGGATAGCATTGAATAAATATGAAAGTAAATAATCAATTCATAATCATCTGGTGATGAAAATAGATTTTGAAATAAGATTAAAGAAATATGGGTATTAGGGTATATTGGTGTTAAATGGTTTTGTTCCCTGTATAACCCTAATATCCTTATTTTCACTTTTTCAGGCGAGGACGCCTGAAACGGGATTAGGTAACTTACTTAATATCAAACTCTTTATAGCCTATAAATGGAGTTTCCTGCGATTGAACCTCTGAAACCCTTGCCCATGCAGGCCCATCATTACACCACAGAATGAATTGCTCAAGGTTTTCTTCTTCACCTTCGGCCTCAATGTAAACACTGCCATCAGGTTTATTCTGAACAAAACCTTTTAATTCAAGTTCAACGGCTTTTTTATGGGTGTAAAACCTGAAACCAACCCCCTGGACTTTACCGAAAATTTTTATTTCGTAGGATTTTAGTGCCATTAGATCGTTAATCGTTTTGTGATCTGTGCATTCAGTATCTCAAATAACTGATCAGGTAAATATTTACGCCAGGGCATTTCATTAAAACCTCCGCCAAATGCAATGTAATAATCGAGATCAAGGCTCTTGAACTCTTTCATTAAGTGATCCCTGAAATTTAGTCCGATTATCCATCCATCGCCCAGGTTATCAAACCATTCCTCGTAATAATCAGTAATGTCTGAATGGAACTCCATTACATTTTCTCCCAGTAAAACAAAATGAATGATATCCATCTCCAACATCATTTCGATCACATTGCGATAGAGGTACATAATGTCATTGTAAATGGCATCGTTCCATTCGCCTATCAGTTCGATGATACAATAATGTTTTTTGTAATCGACGAATAAAACTTTGAGGTATAATGTTTTAGAGCCAAAATCATCCCACTGGGGGTGGATGAAATGGTCGTAAATGGCATTCGAAAATTCAAATTCGCTGTAATGCCTTCCAAAAAAGGGAGACCTGTTGTCTTCGGCGGCGATATATAGCGAACGCCAATTGTAATATGGCTCAATATTGTGCATGCTTTATTTTACCCCTGCTGTTAAAATGTAACCGGTAAATGCCAGCCCAATCCCCAGAATATTTGAAGCCAGCAGGTAAACGATCATATTCCTGAATTGTCCGTCATGGATCATACTCAGGATATCGAAAGCAAAAGTAGAAAAGGTTGTAAAACTCCCAAGAATGCCAATAAAGATGAACATTCTGAAACCCGGTGAAACGTAGATTTTATCAAAGTATCCCCATAAAAGTCCAATCAGTAAAGCACCCAGAAGATTGACAATTAGTGTAGGCCATGGAAAAATGGACTTATGAAATCGCTCGAAATAAAAGAATATCAAATAGCGTAATACGGCGCCAAGTCCGCCACCAAATGCAACCGAAAGAATTTTAACGATCATACAGCAAATTTGAGTTCTTTTATTTTTTTAAGATCAGCATATAACTTGTTCATCTGTTCACGGCTTGTAAGCGTTACCTGGTATGTAAAACTTATATAAGAACCTTTGCTGCTGACTTTTTTATTCAAATAGCTGTATGCAATTTCGTGCCGCATAAAAACGTTAACAAGCTTTTGTTTGTTATCGTCATCGTTCTCAGAACCAATCATCACAGCTTTCATTTGATAAGTCACCGGAAACTCAATTTCTTTCCCTTCAAAATCAGCCATTGATTTAATATTTCCGTTCCCGTTTGATTTACTTAGTGCCATTTCTTAATTCTGTTTATATCTTAAAAGGCTATCACGGCTTTCACACTTCCCCAGCCAAAATGCCTGGCGCCTTTAAATTCAGGCGACAGGTAAAATTGTTCGTACTCAATACCGATATTGTTATAATATAATGCAATGCCGGCACTTGCGCGATATACAATTCGGTTGAGATCGCCCGGTGCAATGGTGTACGGGTTGTTGGAATTAAATAACCCTCCCTGTAATGTTGCATCATAACCAACTATGTCAGCAGACGATTTTACAAAAAACCAGTATTGAATATTCCTGCCGGGATGGACGTGTTCAAACATCGAAACGGGCCCTGAATAGAATGGCATAAAATGTCCAAACCGGAAGTCAACCCCTCCGCCAATTTTATTGTATAATGTACCGATGTTAACATTGCCTTTAACATTAAACTCTACCGCTGAGGTGTTTATAATTCCTTTTTTGATTTGAACAGAATAGTCAATTATGAAGTTATCATGGATCTGGTTTTGCCATCCAACCGGTTCAATATCATGAATACTTGATTGTATCTGTCCACCGAGTGATGATGGTCCCAATACACCCAGATTGATCTGGCTTTTTAAATAGATGTTTTTCGATAAATCATATACTTCCCTGAACTGTCCGATTGTTAAATACGAGGAAAATGGCCTGTCGCCAGATAAAACAGACTCGGTATCAGGATCGGTTGGTGTATAAATGTTTTGTGTAATCGAAAATCCACAAAATTCAACATCATAGTTTTTCGGCGCAAAAAAGATATTGTTCACAGGCGAAGTCCTCATGAACGGAATAGATAGTTCAATTGTTGACCCATTGGTATAATAATAGTCGGTATTACTGAAAATATCATTATCAAAAATCAACTTCACATACCACGAGGTCTTTTTTATTGCATTTTGTTGAATAGTAAAAAGGCCCATGCTATTTACAGGCTCTTGTGAAACCTTTTTGTTTACGTTAGCAGAGGGGAGGTCATCAATTGCCAGGTCAATATGCTTACCAATCTTAGCCTGGGTTTTGGTATTGTTCTGGTAAGCAGAAGCTTGCGGTGTATTTGAATTGACCGTGTTTGATGTTTTCGGTTCAAGGTCTGCGATTACCACTTTTTCTTTAGCAAGTGGCAGTTGGGGAACTTTGCTTTCTTCAGCAGAATTATTGCCGCACCCATTTACTAAAAACAGGATCGCAATAGCGAAAACAATATTTACCCAATACTTTGTCAACTTCCAGTGTAAAAATCCTTGCTACAAAAATAGGTAAAACCTTAGCTAAGGAACACACGGATTTATATTAGATTACTTTTTTATAAACAAAAAACCCTGCAGCTATTGCAGGGTACTTAAAATTAAACCAAGGGTCTGTTTCTATTCTTCGAAAGAATAGTTTTTCGCCAGTGCCTGTTTTTTCACAGCCTCGATAATGGCCTGGTCGAGCATGTTCTCAGTGCTTGATTTGGCTTGTTCTTCTGATACAAACTTGTTTCGTTTTTCACTCAGTTCATTGATCTCTTTCTTGATTTTAGCACGTTCTGTTTGCTTTGATTCAATGTACTCGCGTTTTTCAGAATCCGACATGTTTTTCATCTCTTCAGGCAAATCACTTATTTCCAGATCAACGACAAACTCACTGTCAGCCTCATAAGCATCCACAAGGTCCCAATCAGTGTTTGTATATTTCATTGAACTTTTTGATGCGGTTCTTTGTATGGCACTACCATTGCTCATTTCCTTGGCATTCTGGTCTTGCATTTCCTGTCTGGTTTTATACGCCAGGCCTTTTTTTCCGTAACTGATATAAGTGTCATTTAATTTATTATTCAAATGGAGTATCCTGTCATCATAAGGTGAAGGGATGTACACATATCTGCAATCCTGGTCGATGTTCATGTATTCGCCACCTCCAATGTAAGCACCGTCTTTCCAATGTGTGTTTACTCCCTCACGGAAATTGCCACAGAAGATTGTATTTACAATAATATCATTCTGTTTGGCCGATTTACAAACTTCATGATAACTTACATTACCCTGGTCAAACGGTTCATTACCGGCAATAAATATCATTCTCAGGTCTTCTCTCTTATCGCCCCAATCAAGTTGCTTAAGGGAAACCCCAATAACCTGACCACAATATTCACTGACCCCATCTGTTTTTAATGCGAATAATTTTTCCGAGATGAGGTCAAGATCGTTTGTAAATGGGGTTACAAGTCTTATATAGCCTTCTCTCATGGGCAATCCATCATTACCATATTCATAAAGGGCTATTTCAAGTTTAGGATCCATTGATGCATACCTGCAATGCGACAACTCATTCACGATATTCCAAAGTTGTGATTTAGTCTGGTCGATGAGCCCGTCCATACTATTGCTGGTATCAAGAATGAGTGCGACTTTGATTTTTGAATGTGCAAAACCGGCAGAGGTAAATAATGCAAGAAGAATAGCGATTAAAATAAAGCGTGTTTTTTTCATGGTATTGCGTTTTTAAGTTCGATGAAAAAAAGCCAAGACTATGCCATTAATTTATACGCTAAACAAGGATTAACTATTCTGCTATTCCGTAATACACATTATATCAGCAATATACCTTGAAATATGTGTGCTGCGCCGCAGTATGAGTTACCGGCTTAAAAAATGTTAATTAAAGTGAAGACCCCTCTGCCCTGCGGGCATCTCCCCTTAAAAAGGTGAAAACCCCTCCGGCCTGCGGCCACCTCCCCTTGCCAGGGGAGGAGTTTAGTTGTGTTATTTGTTTGTTGAGTCTCTTGGTTCTTGGTTCTCAGGTCTTATGTCTATTGGATGAGGTTAAAATATCTTTGGGTATTTCGCCGGCTTGTAGTCGTGCATCGCATTGTATATACTCTCAAAAACCTCCTCGGCATTCGGGTTTGAGAAATAATCACCATCAGTACTGTATGCTGCGCGGTGTGGTTTGGCCGTGATTGTTCTCGGGTCTATATCCATGTAATAAAAACCGCCATGTTCTTCCACAACGATCTGCATCATATAGGCAGTTGCGCCTCCGGGGACGTCTTCATCAAAGAAAATAACCTTGTTGGTCTTTTTTAAAGATTCGAAAATGACTTTATTCGTATCAAACGGAATGAGTGTTTGTACATCAATCAGTTCAACACTTATATCGAAGGATTTTAATTGTTCAACTGCATCTTCAGCAATGCGGACACAGGAACCATAGGTCACCAGAGTTATATCAGAACCTTCGTTAAGAATTTCGGGAATGCCAGGTGCTGTGGTGAATGATCCGATATTATTGGGATATTTTTCCTTCAGGCGGTAACCGTTCAAAGGTTCAATAATAAGCACGGGCTGATCCGATTCGAGGTAAAGATTGTAAAAACCTGCCGCCTGGGTGAGGTTTCGCGGTACAGCTATATGCATACCACGAATTGAATTGATAACCATTGAAAGCGGCGATCCTGAATGCCAGATGCCCTCCAGTCGATGCCCACGGGTACTTACTATTAATGGCGCTTTTTGTCCGCCATTTGTGCGATAGTGTAATGTAGCAAGGTCGTCGCTAAGTACCTGCAACCCATAAAGCAGGTAATCGAAATATTGTATTTCGGCAATAGGCCGGAGTCCTCGTGCAGCCATTCCAACTCCCTGTCCGATTATCGTTGCTTCGCGTATCCCTGTATCATAAATCCTGGCAGTGCCATATTTCTCCTGAAGGCCTTCGTAAGTTTGGTTTACCCCACCAATTTTCCCGACATCCTCGCCAAAAATAAGCACACGGTTATTTTTTTCAAGTATCCTGTCAAAGTTATCGCGTAAGATTTCTCTTCCTGGTACCATTCTCGGGTTTTCATCAAAACCGGGTGGGGTAACTTTAATTTTCTCTGCAGCATATGCCGACTCGCTGTAAAGGTGCGAGTTGTATCGTTTTCTGTCATCTTCCAGTTCCTTCTCCAGCCAGCTGGTTATATTTGTTTTTAACGAATTAGATGGGTCGCTGCAATCATCGCATATCAGGCGCAATATTTTCTTCGCTGATGAAATGATATCTTTTCGTAATGGTTCGCCAACCCTGCTTAAATCCGTTATAATATTGTTGATTGTATCTGTTTTAGAACAATTACAAGTAGTAATATCCACCAGGTTTAAAAATTCATCTCTCTTACTAATCAGCGGTTTTTGAAAATTATTCCAGGCATTTTTCCGGGCTTCGCGTACACTTTTCAGCGCCTCCTTTTCGATAGTATCCAACTCTTCTGCAGTAGCGATATCTTCTTTGATAATCCATTCACGCATATTTAGAATGCCATCGCGCGAATCTTCATCCTTAAGTTGTTCCGCTGATTTGTAACGCTCGTGCGATCCCGAAGTTGAATGTCCCTGGGGTTGCGTACAACCCATAATATGGAATAAAACAGGAACGTGCTGCTTGCGACAGATGTCAACTCCTTTTCGGTATGTTTCAATTACTGAAGGGTAATTGTATGCAAAAGCTTTGAAAATATAAAATCCATTTGTGTCTTTTTCTTTTTCAAAGCCTTTTAGTATTTCAGAAATATTTCCTTTGGTCGTCTGGTATTCGTTTGGAACGGATATTCCCCAGCCATCATCCCAAACAGACATTGCCATCGGAACCTGCATAACGCCAGCTGCATTCATGGTTTCAAAAAAGTGGCCTTCAGATGTTGAAGCATCACCAATGGTGCCGAATGCTACTTCGCTGCCCCTGTTGGAGAACTTCTTGTTTTCAGTTTTTAAATTGTTTTCTTTAAAATATTTTGATGCCAGTGCCAAACCAAGCAAGCGGGGCATCTGACTGGCAGTAGGTGAGGAGTCAGCGGATGAATTTTTTTGTTTGGTCAGGTCTACCCACTCGCCTTTATTATCAAGGCTTCGTGTTGCAAAATGATTATTCATCAGCCTGCCGCCATTGGCCGGGTTTGCTTTTGGGTCAGTATCACCATAAAGCATTGCAAAAATTTCTTCCAGAGTTGACATGCCGGTTGCCAGCATAAAAGTCTGGTCCCTGTAGTAACCGCTCCGCCAATCGCCATCTTCAAAAACCCTGGCCATGGCCAGTTGAGGAACTTCTTTGCCATCGCCAAAAATCCCAAACTTAGCTTTGCCGGTAAGTACTTCACGCCTTCCGATAATACTTGCATGCCGGCTTTCGTTAGCAAGCCGATAATCATTTAATACCTCTTTTTTGCTGAGTTTAAGTTTTCTTAATATATCGTTAGTTTTTTGCATGCTGAATAAGTAAGGTGCAGGTTGTATTAATAAGGAGGGCAAATTTAGCTAAAATGAATCTAATTAAAAAAAAGTCCTGATCTGGAATAAGGAACTTTTTAATATGGTTCAAGATATTATTATTAATTGTTTTGATGATAGAAATAATCCTAAATCACTTTAAGCTAAAGATAGCTTGATAAGAGATTACCACTGAATCAGGTAGGTACGGCTCAATAAAACCCGTAAGCCTATTACCAAAACTACTGCCAGTATTACCATGAAGAAGGATAAGCCGATATGCCGGTCTTCTTTTTCGAAGAATATTGTTTCATATTGGTTCATCCGGCCAAAGGCTAATAATAAAATAACAGCCATACTTATCCACCCATACCTTTCCTGGAATAATACAAGTGGTACAAAGTATCCAACTATGATACCAGCACCCAGTATAAAAGGTACAAGAATTTGTGCAGTAAAAAAGAAGGGGAAATTATCGGGGCTTAATTTCATAAAGTACGAATTAGCAGTATGTGCAATGGGTTTGGCCATCAGGAAACCCGTACTGAGCAAACCAAAAAAACCAAGCAAGGCAACCAGCATTTTTTGTGTGTCGGTAAAATACATCCAGTTGAAAACGTGTCCAACTCCCTTTTTAAATAGGTTACCGATCAATAATCCTCCGAAAGTGTAGTTTAATGCGATGATGGCAAACCATAATAAGAATATTTTAATTCGGGCTTCTTCCTCGTAAAGCGAATAATAACCAACTATACTAATAAGCCCCAAAATAAAAATTAGTATTGGGCCTGCACTGTATATGAGTTTAACTGCATCGTGCGTCCACTCGTAAGGTTCAATATGAAAATAGACCTGGTTAATGTCAAAACTTACATCATAATCGAATGTGCCGGCTGATAATACAATGGATAATTGATTAATATAAAATATAAAAAGGTATGCCAACACAAATGCCGCAGTTGAGTTGGCTGCTATTATCCAAAAGTTACGAGGGGTTAATTCTCTTTCTATTCTCATTTAGAACAGTTTAGTGTTTTTCAACACAATTTGTTCAGCATGCTTAGCTAACAGTTTGTTCCTGGATATTTTCCGAATACTCTTTATTTTCGAGTTTCCTTTTTACATCAGCAAATGCATCAATGGTATAATTCACATCATCCATTGTGTGAACCGCAGTTGGAATCAATCGGAGCAAAATAATATCTTTGGGAACAACCGGGTAAACAACAATCGAACAGAATATATTATAATTTTCCCTGAGGTCATAAGTAATTTGTGTTGCTTCACCGACTGTACCACTCAGCATAACGGGTGTTACCGGCGATTCAGTATTTCCAAGATTCAGCCCTTTTGCTTTTAACCCATCTTGCAATGCAGTTACAATTTTCCATAGGTTTTCGCGATGTTCCGGTTCATCCCTGAGCATTTCCAGACGTTTCAATGCACCAATCACCATGGGCATAGGTAATGATTTGGCAAATATTTGTGAGCGCATATTGTATTGTAAATATTTTATAATATTTGCTTTCGCTGCTATAAAGCCTCCAATGCCTGCCATTGCTTTTGCAAAAGTCCCGAAGTAAAGGTCAACTTCATCCTGTACACCAAAATGTTCATCGGTTCCGGCACCTGTTGGCCCCATTGTTCCAAAGCCATGTGCATCATCAATAAAAAGCCTGAAATTATACTTCTTTTTAAGTTCTACAATTGTGTCAAGTTTTCCCAGGTCACCTGACATACCATAAACACCCTCGGTAATTACAAGAATACCACCACCTGTTTGTTTTACAATCTTGGTTGCCCTCCCAAGTTCTTTTTCCAGGTTTTCCATATTGTTGTGTGGGTACACATAGCGTTTACCAAAATGCAGGCGCATACCGTCAATAATACAGGCATGAGCTTCCGAATCATAAACGATTACGTCCTTTCTATCAACCATTGCATTAATGATCGATACCATTCCCTGGTAACCATAATTTAGCAAATATGCTGCTTCACGATTAACAAATGATGCCAGTTTTTGTTCGAGTTCTTCATGATATTTGGTATGACCCGACATCATCCTGGCGCCCATCGGATATGCCATGCCCCATTCGGCAGCCGCATCAGCATCGGCTTTGCGAACATCAGGATGATTACCCAGCCCCAGGTAGTTGTTCAGGCTCCAAACCAGTCGCTCTTTGCCCTGAAATATCATTTTATTCGAAATTGGGCCTTCCAGTTTTGGAAATATATAATATCCTTCGCCCTGATGAGCGTATTTGCCCAAAGGACCCATGTTTACAATACATTTGTTAAATACATCCATTGATTCTCAATCGTTAAAAATTTAAAGCGCAAAAGTAATGAAAATCGTTAATTGTAAAAGTTTTTGAAAAAGTATTACGATATGTTAAAAAATTGAAAAACAACGATAATCAAATGGATCATCCGGCAAGTTTTATCAATGCTGGAACATATAGTAAAATAAGTATGTTAGGCCTGGAAAACTATAATAATAGGGCGAATATCGCGAATAATAATGTCATAATTATTTCGTTTTGTACTTCAACAATTTATTATACTTTTGCCGCATGTTAAAAAGGGCTGTAATTTTAACGTTTATCATTGGTTTATTGTTTGTTACGTTCGGGTGTAAAAATTACCAGAAGGTTCTCAAAGGCACAAACAATGAGCTTAAATATGAAACCGCTGTTGATTTGTATGAAAATGGTGACTTCAATAAGGCATTGCAGTTTTTTGATTTGTTGAGGGCTGTTTATCGCGGAACCGAAAAGGGTGAGATGTTAACTTATTACACAGCTAATTCATATTTTCAAACAAAAAGATATACCGTTGCAAGTTATTACTACAAGCAATACTCGCAAATGTATCCGCGAGGCGAAAAAGCAGAAGAATCGTTATTTTTAAGCGCGTATTGCAATTATTTAAGTTCACCACGGCCCAGTCTTGATCAGTCGAATACCTATCTTGCCCTGGAGGAGTTACAGATCTTTATCGATATGTATCCCAAAAGTAGCAGGGTGGAGGAGGCAAATAAGTTGATGGATGACCTAAGGAAAAAACTGGAGGATAAAGCATACCGGATCAGTAAACTCTATTATCGTATGGAAGATTACCAGGCTGCGATAACATCATTTGAGAATATGCTTGATGAATATCCGGATACGGATTATCAAGAAGAGATACTGTATTATATTACAAAAGCTTACTATGATTACGCCGAGAAAAGTGTTTTTAACAAAAAGACGGAACGTTTCGAAAAAACCGTTGAGGCATACAATAACTTAATATACTTATATCCGGAAAGTGAGTACATTAAAGACGTTAATCAAATCAATGATGACGCAAGAAAACAATTGAAAAACTAATTTTGATAATGGACTATAAAAAGATTAAAACAGAAACAACTGCTGTAACCCGCCAGAAGGACAGGTTTTATGAGCAAACAGGAAATATTTACGAAACTGTAGTGGTTTTGGCAAAAAGGGCCAACCAGATCGGATTGGAAATTAAACAGGAACTTGATCAAAAAATCGAAGAATTTGCCCCGGCTACAGATAACCTCGAAGAAATTTTTGAGAACAGGGAGCAAATTGAAATTGCCAAGTTTTATGAGCGGCTTCCTAAACCAAGCTTAATTTCAGTTGATGAGTTTTTAAACGAACGCATTTATATCAGGAATCCACATAAAGAACACGGTGAATTTTAATGTCCGTGATGCTAAAGGGTAAAAAAATAATTATTGGAATTACCGGTAGCATAGCTGCCTATAAAATCCCTTTTTTAGTGCGTTTGCTGAAGAAGCAAGGTGCTGAAGTGCAGGTTATACTTACACCCTTTGCCAAGGATTTTGTCACCCCGCTTACACTTTCCACCCTTACCGAAAAGCCTGTTCTTATCGATTTTTTTAATGAAAAGGATGGAAGCTGGTGCAGTCATATCGAATTGGGCCTTTGGGCCGATCTTATTTTATTGGCTCCTTTGTCGGCCAATACCATGGCAAAAATGGCAAACGGTATCGCTGACAACCTGTTGCTAACCACTGTGCTTTCTGCCAGGTGCCCGGTTTATTTTGCACCGGCAATGGACCTGGACATGTATAAACATCCTTCCACGCATGAGAATATCAAAAAATTGAAATCGTTTGCTTACAAACTTATTGAACCGGTAGAAGGGGAGCTTGCCAGTGGCTTGAAAGGAGTAGGCCGGCTTGAAGAACCCGAAATAATTTTTGATATATTAAGTGATGCGTTTGCCGAAAGCGATACATTGAAAGGTAAACACGTTTTAATTACAGCCGGGCCAACCCACGAGCCTATCGACCCTGTGCGGTTCATTGGAAATCACAGCACCGGAAAAATGGGAATCGAAATTGCCAGAGCCTTTGCGAATAAGGGTGCGACGGTTAACCTGGTACTCGGTTCTGTAAGTATGAGCATAGATGAACCTAACATTAACGTCATGCAGGTACAGACAGCTGAAGAAATGTATGAACAATGTGTCGCCTTATTTCCTGATGTTAATATTGCAGTACTCTCTGCCGCTGTTGCAGATTTCAAACCGTCAAAACCTGCAAATAAAAAAATAAAGAAGGAAAAGTCCGTAAGCACAATTAAACTGGAGCCAACACCCGACATACTTGCAGAACTGGGCAAACAAAAGAAAAACGATCAGATACTTGTGGGATTTGCACTGGAAACAGACAATGAAGAAGCCAATGCCATAAAGAAGCTGAATAATAAAAACCTTGATATGATCGTTCTGAATTCATTAAACGATGAAGGTGCGGGTTTTGGGACAGCAACCAACAAAGTGACAATATTTACCAAAAATGGTTCAAAAACAGAAATTCCTTTAAAAACAAAGGATAAAGTCGCCAGGGATATTGTTGACCAAATCATTGCTTTTATCTAAGCCTGAACGAATCAAATGAATAGATTTCTGATCATATTATTCCTTTCACTCTTTATAAAAGGTCTGTTTGCACAGGAGTTTCTTTGTAACGTGCAAATACAGTATAAGCAGGTGCAGGGCGTTGATCCCAGTGTATTTGAATCGATGGAGAAATCCATATTTGAGTTCATGAGCAACCGAAAATGGTCGGATCAAAATTTTTTGATTGAAGAGCGTATTGAATGCACTATGGTGCTTACTATTAACCAGGCAGCTCAGGGTGGGGATGAATTTTCCGGCACATTAAATGTGGTGCTTCAGCGACCGGTTTATGGTACTGATTATAAATCAGTAATCATTAACCTGGTTGACAATGACCTGCAGTTTAAATACACCCCTTTCCAATCCATGGAGTATTCAGACAATACATTTACTGATAACCTGACCCAGATTCTTGCCTATTATGCTTACCTGATGCTGGGACTCGATTTTGATACATTTTCATTATACGGTGGTACACCAATGTTTGAAAAAGCCAATGCTGTAGTGTCGGTTGCACAAAACTCAAAATTTAGCGGCTGGCAGGTATTTGAGGGGCCGAAAAACCGCGCCCAGCTGGTTGAAAATATTACCAATTCATCCTACCAGTCGTTAAGGCAACTGATGTATGAATACCACAGGAAAGGACTGGATGTGATGAGTGATAAGGTTGAGCCGGGCAGGAAGGCTATTACTGCTTCACTTGAGAACTTGAAGTCAGTATATGACAAAAGACCAAACCTTTATTATTTGCAGGTAATATTGGAGGCAAAACGACAGGAAATAATTGATATTTATTCTGAAGCAACACCGGCTGAAAAAGTTTCGATGCTCAATATCATGAAAGAAGTTGATCCCCCTTACAGCACCCGTTACGAAGCGGTAATGAAATAAATCACCTGTTATCATTTATACCACCCTCTTTTTTTTAAATTTGTTGTTTGTCGCTATAATCGAATTTTTGTGTTAAAAACTTTATACATAAAGAATTATGCCCTGATTGATGATGTGAGTCTGAGATTCACAAATGGGTTTACAGTTATAACAGGTGAAACAGGTGCAGGTAAGTCAATTCTTCTGGGTGCGTTATCATTATTGCTTGGTAAACGAGCTGACTACAGTGTGCTCAGGGATGAATCAGGAAAATGTGTGGTTGAAGGCAATTTTAATTTGAAGAACCTGAATATAACAGATTTCTTTGCAGCACACGATCTTGATTATGATGATGATACATGGATCAGGCGCGAAATTATTTCCTCAGGCAGGTCAAGGGCATTTGTAAATGATACGCCTGTAAAGCTTGATTTACTTAAAGAACTGGGTGATCAGTTAATCAATATCCATTCGCAACACGAAACGCTGCAAATCGGAAAATCATTGTTCCAGATGCAGGTACTTGATAATTTTATTGAAGAACCTGATTTGTTTGCCGGCTTTAAAAAGTCATATGCCGATTACATTGGAATGGAAGGAGAGTTGAACGGATTAATAGAGGAAAATGAGCAATCAAAGAGGGATGAGGACTATTACAGGTTTCAATATGAAGAATTACATGTCGTAAATCTTGTAGAAGGCGAAGATGAAAGATTGATCGAACGGGAAAAATTGCTCACGCATGCTGAAGAGGTAACACAAGGGATAAACCAGGTAAATAAACTGTTGAGCGAGGATGATGAAACCATTATTGATAAACTAAAACAGGTTCAAGACTGGTTATCAAGGGTTGGAAAATTTCATTCCGGGATAGAAGGATTAATTCAACGTGTTGAATCTTCACGAATTGAGTTAGAGGATATCTCTGAAGAACTCAGCAAAATGGATTCCATCACTGATTTTGATCCAAATGAACTTGAGGAAATTGCAACTCGTTTAAATGCCATTTATAAACTCCAACAGAAACACCAGGAGAGTAGTATAGATGGCTTGTTAAAATTGCAGGCTGAATACAAGGAAAAGCTTACAAAACTTGAAAACAGCGATGAGTTGATCGACCACTTAAAAATCAAGTTGTCGCAAACAAAGGAAAAAGCAAAAAAGTTTGCATTGCAAATACACCGCCTCAGAAACAAGGAAGCCGATAATCTTTCTTATTCTGTTAAGGTCCTGCTGAAAAAACTGGGTATGAAAGACGCCGGTTTCGAGGTAGTTGTTCAGGATACAGATTCCTTAAACCAGTATGGATCCGATAAGGTTAGTTTTCTGTTCAATGCCAATGCAGGAGGCAAGCTGCAGGAAATATCCGATGTCGCTTCAGGTGGTGAATTATCAAGACTAATGCTTGCCATTAAATCATTAGTTACCAGGGAACAACTATTACCGACTGTTGTATTTGATGAGATAGATGCAGGCGTATCAGGCGAAATTGCCGGGAAAGTCGGGAACATCATAAAAAGTATGTCATATCATCACCAGATAATTGCAATTACACACCTTCCGCAGATAGCTGCCAAATGCGATGAGCATTTTAAAGTTTTTAAGAAGCTTGAAAACAGAACAACCAAAACCCACATCTTATTGCTTGATCAAAAGGCAAGAATAGAAGAAATTGCCAAACTGTTAAGCGATGAAAAAGTAACCGATTCGGCGATGGATACGGCCAGGGAGCTGTTAAAGGTGTAACCAACAGCAAACCTTCCAGAGTCAGAACGACCTGGAAGAGTTTTTACTACAAATACCGGTACTGCAGACGCTTCAAGGTGCTTCGCAAACTGGAAGCTCATGCGCACACTGGAAGGTCTTCGCATAATGAATAGTTTTTATCTTTGCCGCTTATAACCATTCTAAATAATCGCAAATGGCATACAATTTATTGAAAGGCA
This sequence comes from Chlorobiota bacterium, assembly GCA_030596395.1. GTDB lineage: Bacteria > Bacteroidota > Bacteroidia > Bacteroidales > F082 > JAADID01. The sequence continues at coordinate 16,701 of JAUVKF010000021.1, forward strand.
AAAAGGGAATCATATTCGGGGCCCTCGACAATAAATCAATTGCATGGAAAGTTGCTGAGAAAGCCCAGGAGGAAGGCGCTGTTTTTACGTTAAGTAACACACCAACAGCACTTCGTTTTGGACAGATTGATGAGCTGGCTGAAAAATGCAATGCTGAGATCATTCCGGCGGATGCAACCAACGTAGCTGACCTGACCAATGTTTTTGAGCGTTCGATGGAAGTACTTAGTGGCCAGGTTGACTTTGTACTTCATTCGATAGGCATGTCGCTGAATGTGAGAAAAAAACGGGTTTATAACGACCTCGATTACAATTTCCTGAATAAAACACTCGACATCTCATCCATCTCTTTTCATAAGATGCTCCAGGTTGCCCATAAATTAAATGCCATTAACGAATGGGGTTCGGTTGTGGCGCTTTCTTATATCGCAGCCCAGCGGACCTTGTATGGTTATAATGATATGGCCGATGCCAAAGCCTTGCTCGAATCCATTGCAAGGAGCTTTGGTTACATCTATGGCAGGGAACATAAAATAAGGGTAAATACCATTTCACAATCCCCAACTTACACCACTGCCGGATCGGGAGTAAAAGGAATGAATGCATTGATGGACTTTACCGAGCGCATGTCGCCACTTGGCAATGCCGATGCCGATGAATGCGCAAATTATTGCATCGTAATGTTTTCTGACCTGACTAAAAAAGTTACCATGCAAAACCTCTTCCATGATGGTGGTTTCTCAAACATGGGAATGAGTCTGCGTGCCATGAAAATGTACAATAGGGGCCTGCCGGATAGTGATGAGATTGAATAGTAATAACGTCAGTTCGACTTAAACAAAATTATTATTTAACCCATGTCAATGCTCGTTTGCAACGAGTGCGTTTTTAATGCACAATGCTTTCAAGCGCGTTACAAACGCGCTTTAGCATTCGGATAATAGCAATGCTAAACCCCCAAATCCTTAATAATACCTTCAATCCTGCCTTCCAGCTGGCTTTCAACAAATTCAAAATCTATCTTGCTGTCAAGCGGTGCTTTTACGCCAAAATAAAACTTGATTTTAGGTTCAGTACCTGAAGGCCTCACACTGACTTTGCTGCCGTCTTCGGTAAAAAACTGAAGGACATTGGATTTGGGTAGTATGATCTTTTTCGATTCGCCCGTTACCAGGTTTTTCTCAACCCTAAGCTGGTAATCTTTAATCATCACTACTTTCGAGTTGTTGAGCGTAAGGGGAGGTTGTTTCCTGAAACTTGCCATGATCTGCTGGATTTCTTCGGCACCTGCTTTTCCCTTTCGAACGATAGAGATCAGGCTTTCTTTGTAAAACCCGAATTCGGTATAAATATCCAGTAAAAGATCATAAAAACCAATTCCCTGGTCGGCAGCCCATGCTGCTGCTTCAGCGATCATGGCACAAGAGGCTACGGCATCTTTGTCCCGCACAAAATCGCCAATCATATAACCGTAACTTTCCTCGCCACCGCCAATAAATGTCTTTTTGCCTTCATTTTTCCTGATAATATCGGCGATCCATTTAAAACCAGTCAGTACATCAAAATGTTCAACTTCGTACTTATCGGCAATATCAATCAGCAATTCTGAGGTAACGATAGTTTTAATGATATACTCATTACCGGTCAGCTTTCCGTTTTCTTTCCACTTTCGCAACAGGTAATATATCAGTATTGAAGCTGTCTGGTTGCCATTCAGCAGGATAAATTCATCATCTCTTCGAACAGCAATTCCAACCCTGTCCGCATCAGGATCGGTTGCCATCACCAGGTCGGCATTTACTGCTTTGGCTTTGTTGATGGCCATTTCCAGTGCAGCCGGTTCTTCGGGATTGGGTGATTTTACGGTTGGGAAATTGCCGTCAGGAACATTTTGTTCTTCAACAGTATAAACCTGCTTAAATCCAAACTTCTTTAAGATTGCGGGAACCAGTTTAGCACCGGTTCCATGAATCGGTGTATAGACGATCTTGAAATCCTTCTGCCGTTCAATCGCATCAGGGCTTAATGACAAAGCCATTAGTTTTTCGAGATATATCTCATCAATTTCTTTACCGATGATTTCAATCAGTTCCGGATTTTTTTCAAACTTAATATCTGCAACATCGGTAATTTTATTTACCTCGTTGATTACATTTTTATCGTGTGGTGGGATCAACTGTGCTCCATCGTTCCAATAGGCTTTATAACCATTGTATTCTTTCGGGTTATGCGATGCTGTAACAACAATACCACCCTGGCAGCCAAAATGCCTGATGGCAAACGACAGTTCGGGTGTAGGCCTCATTTCATCAAACAAATAAACTTTTATACCGTTTGCCGAGAATACATCAGCCGTAATTTGCGAAAAATAAGGACTGTTGTTTCTCGGATCGCAGGCTATAGCAACTTTTAACTGATCGATATGGGGAAAACTTTTTTTAAGGTAATTGGCGAAACCCTGTGTAGCCGCGCCAACCGTGTATTTGTTCATGCGGTTCGAGCCAACGCCCATAATTCCACGCAGCCCACCAGTTCCAAATTCAAGGCTTCGGTAAAATGATTCGACCAGTTCCTGGGGGTCGTTTTCCATCATATTGCGGATGGATGCCTTAGTTTCTTCGTCGTAGTTGCCCTGTAACCAGGCGTTTGCTTTGTTTAATACATTTTGGTCAATGGAAGTACTCATTGTATTTCTTGTTTTTTTATTTTCTGAATTGCTACTTTTAAACTGTCGGGCCAGTAGGGTATGTTGATATTAAAATCGGATTTGATTTTGGTTTTACTTAAAACGCTGTAAAACGGCCTGTTGGCTTTAGCAGGAAAATCTTTTGATTCGATTGGATATACTTTACAATCTGATCCGATGATTTGCATAATTGCTTTGGCAAAATCGTACCAGCTTGCTACACCTTCGTTACTAAAGTGGTAAATGCCTATGATTTGAGATTTTTCAAACCCGGTAATGATGTTTAAAATGACTCTTGCAAGATCACCTGAATAAGTGGGTGTTCCTACCTGGTCGGCAACAACTGTGATTTCATCCCGCTCATTGGATAAACGGATCATTGTTTTTACAAAATTATGGCCAAACGAAGAATATAACCACGATGTACGAATGATCATCGCATCAGGGTTTACCAAAGCAATTGCTTCTTCACCTTTTAATTTTGAAAAGCCATAAACTGATTTTGGGGATGGGGCATCGTCTTCAGTATAAGGCTTAAAATTGGTGCCATCAAAAATGTAATCGGTTGAAACATGAATAAGCTTGCTATTGTTTTTCTTACACACTTCTGCCAGCAGACTGACTGTATCCCTGTTGATCTTCATAGCAAGTTCCTCTTCATCCTCTGCTTGATCAACAGCTGTGTAAGCTGCGCAGTTAACGCAGAAATCCGGCTTGTTTTCGTTAAAATATGTTTCAACCATTGAAGCATCAGTCAGGTTGAGTTCTTCAATATCGGTAAAATCAAACTGAAGTGCTGGATATTGTGAAGAAATATCCTGTATATCTGACCCTAGCTGGCCTTTGCTTCCTGTAACAAGTATTTTCACTATGAATTACTTAACAAGTTATCAAAATAGGTAATCGTCTTTTTCAACCCTTCATCAAGTGGGATTTTCGGTTCCCATTTCAATTCTTCTTTTGCAAGGCTGATATCGGGTTTGCGTTGCAATGGGTCGTCCTCGGGCAAGGGTTCAAAAATAATTTTTGATTTACTTCCAGTCATGTTAATTACCTTTTCTGCCAATTCCATGATTGTAAACTCACCTGGATTGCCAATGTTTACCGGGCCCAGGAAATCTTCACGCGAATTCATTAGTCTAATCACCCCTTCGATCAGGTCGTCGACATACTGGAAACTACGGGTTTGTTCGCCATTCCCATAAACAGTAATGTTTTCGCCTTTTAATGCCTGAACAATAAAGTTTGAAACAACCCTGCCATCGTGAGGATGCATTCTTGGCCCGTACGTGTTGAATATTCTGGCGATTTTTATACGAACATTGTTTTGTTCATGGTAATTAACAAATAATGTTTCGGCTACGCGTTTACCCTCGTCATAACACGAGCGCTTTCCGATAGGGTTTACATGGCCCCAATAATTTTCTTTTTGAGGGTGCACCTCCGGATCGCCATAAACCTCGCTTGTTGAAGCCTGCAATATTCGTGCTTTGATCCGCTTTGCCAGCCCCAGCATATTTATTGCACCCATTACCGATGTTTTAACTGTCTTAATGGGATTGTACTGATAATGAACCGGTGAAGCCGGGCAAGCCAGGTTATAAATTTCATCAACTTCAATAAAGAAAGGCATTGTTACATCATGCCTGACCACTTCAAAATACGGATTGTCCATCAGGTGGACAATGTTCCGTTTTTCCCCGGTAAAATAATTATCGAGCGAAATTACCTCGTTACCTTCATTCAATAGCCGTTCACAGAAATGTGAGCCAAGAAAACCTGAACCTCCTGTAACCAATATTCGCTTCATAATTACTATATTAAACTAGTTGTTTGTGCTTATTCCAATTCCAAAATAATCAAATCCTTCATCTTTCATTTCTTTCACTTCATACACATTACGACCATCAAAAATTACATGATTGTTCATCAGTTTTTTAATGATTTTGTAATTGGGGAATTTGAATTCAGGCCATTCGGTAATTAAAAAGAGGCCATCTACGTCAATCAATGCTTCGTATTGATCGTTGGTATATTCAATTTTATCTCCAAGGACTCTTTTTGCTTCCTCAGTTGCAACCGGATCGTAAGCTTTGACTTTTGCCCCGGCTTCAAGCAGTTTTTTGATCACAACTAATGATGGTGCTTCACGCATATCGTCGGTTTGTGGTTTAAACGAAAGCCCCCAGATGGCAAAGGTTTTACCTTTCAAATCTTTATTGAAATACTTCATGGCTTTTCCAAAAAGTATCGACTTTTGTCTTTCGTTAACATCTTCTACCGATTTTAATACAGACATACTGTACCCATAATCGTCAGCGGTTTTAATGATGGCCTTCACATCTTTAGGAAAGCAGGAGCCGCCATAGCCTGTTCCGGGATAAATAAAATATTTCCCAATCCGCCTGTCACTTCCAATTCCCCTTCTAACCATATTAACATTGGCACCAACAATTTCGCAGAGGTTAGCCACATCGTTCATAAAACTAATTTTGGTTGCGAGCATGGCATTTGCAGCGTACTTGGTCATTTCGGATGATACCACATCCATAAAGACGACCGGATGGCCATTCATGGTAAAAGGTTTGTACAACCTTTTCATGATATTTTCAGCTTTCTTCGAGTCGATACCTACAACGATACGATCGGGTTTTAGAAAATCATTTACAGCATCACCCTCTTTAAGGAACTCAGGGTTGGAAGCCACATCGAACGGGATATCAACATTCCTGGCTTCAAGTGCCTTTTTCATTTCGTTTCTTACTTTTTCAGCTGTTCCAACAGGCACAGTACTTTTTGTTGCCATAACCAGGTAACCTGACATGTGTTCGCCTACTTCACGGGCAACATTTAAAACATACTGCAAGTCAGCGCTGCCATCTTCGTCGGGTGGTGTGCCAACCGCACCAAACACAACACTTGCACCTTCTAACGATTTGGATAATTTTGTACTGAAGTGTAGTCGGCCTTTCTCAAAATTACGGTGAACAATATCCTCAAGTCCGGGCTCATAGATAGGGATGATGCCTTTTTTAAGATTTCCTATCTTTTTTTCGTCAATATCAATACAGGTAACATCTAGTCCAACTTCTGCAAAGCAAGCTCCGGATACAAGTCCGACATATCCGGTTCCAACGATAACTATTTTCATTTAATAGAATTAGTTTTTAAAAGTTTACAATATTTAATTAGCGCGGCTAAAATATGAAAACAAAGTGCGGGGATGACATATTTATTGCCTGAAATTATAAGTTATACCGATTATTAATCAAATTATCACACATTTCGCTTTGCTCAATTTGTTCCTTTGATTATGTGTCGGCATTGACCATTGTAAATTTGAACTTTGCTTTGCGTCATTTCAAATAACAATTGGTATTATTTCAACCATTTATCCAGCCAGGCAAAAAATGTTCGTTGCCATAGTATTCCATTTTGAGGTTGCAATACCCAATGGTTTTCATCGGGGAAATAAAGAAATTCGGCCGGAACATCCTTCAATATAGCAGCATTAAATGCAGTCATACCTTGTGTGAATACTACACGGTAGTCGAGTTGGCCATGAATGACCAGGATGGGTGTATCCCAGTTTTGCACAAATTTGTGAGGTGAATGCTCGTAAGCTTCCCGTGCTACTTTATTGTATTTGTCCCAGAACGGGCCTCCCTTGTCCCAGTTTTCAAACCAAATTTCTTCGGTCTCAAGGTATTGGGCTTCTTCGTTAAAAATTCCGTCGTGGGCAATAAATGCTTTAAATCTTCCTTCGTGATTTCCGGCCAGGTAAAATACTGCATAGCCTCCGGCACTTGCACCGATTGCACCCAACCTGTCTTTATTAACAAAGGGCTCTTTTGCCATAATATCGATGGCTGTCAGGTAATCGGCCATGCTTTTACCGTGGTAATCACCACTAATTTGTTCCTGCCATGCCTGGCCAAAACCGGAAACACCGCGCCTGTTTGGTGCAACAATAATATAACCATTGGCTGCCATAAGCTGGTAATTCCAGCGGTAATGAAAATTCTGGCTCAAAGGCCCCTGGGGGCCACCTTTGGCATAGAGTAAGGTTGGATATTCTTTTTCAGGATCAAAATGCGGAGGGTAAATAATCATGGTTAACATTTCTTTACCATCATTTGTCATCATCCACCTTTCTTCCACCTTACCCATTGTTATTTGATCCAGTAAATCTTTGTTGGTAAATGTGAGTTGTTCAGCCTGACCATCAGCAATGTTCACTACATAAAGCTCAGTTGGCATCGACATGGAGTTTCGTGTAGCAATAAATTTTTTACCGGCCTGGGCTACACTTCTGTAATCGTGCATTCCTTCCGTCAGTTTTTCAATTTTTCCTTTTTTCAGGTTGTAGCTATAAATCTGAAAAGTGCCATGCCAGTCGCTGGTGAAGTAAATGTTTTTACTATCGGTTGACCATAGCAGGCTACCTGCGTTTTGATCGAAATCTTTGGTTGCATAAGTTTTTTCACCGGTTTCAAGATTCATGATATAAAGACGGTTCTGATCAGATTCATATCCTTCTCTTTCCATACTCTCCCAGGCAACATATTTACCATCTGGTGAATAGAGAGGTGCTACATCAAAACCCATCATTCCTTCAGTTATATTTTCGGTGTTGCCACTTTCAAGATTGAAAACATAAATATCGCTGTTGGTGGATAGTGTTGCAGCTTTTCCGGTAAGCTTTTTACATGTGTATGCAATAGATTTACTATCGGAACTCCAGTCAACTTGTTCAATCCCTCCAAATGGCTTTAAAGGCGCCTGGTAGGGCTCACCTACTAGAATATCTTTATCATTCCAAATTTTTGTTCCATCATAATCCGCATAAAACACATGACTGTACGAATCAACCCAGTGATCCCAGTGGCGGTACATGAGGTCGTTCATCAACCTGCCCGATGCTTTGGGTAGTCCTTCATATAGGTCAACGAATTTATTTTCAATTGGTACTTCTTTTGAATAAAGAATTTTTGTTTGATCAGGCGAATATTTAAATCCCGTGATGCCTCCTTCAATATCTGAAACTTGAGTTCTTCCTGTGCCATCCGGATTCATCTCCCACAGTTGGACGGAACCACTTTCGGATGTTAAAAATCCAATTTTCTTTCCGTCGGGCCTCCAGGTTGCGTTGAATTCACTTTTAGCGGAATGTGTTAACTGTTTGTGGTTTTCTCCGTTAACATCAACTGCATAAAGCTCCCGGTTCCCTTTATTTTGTTCAATTGAATAATACGAAATTCCATACAGAACGGTTTTACTATCAGGTGAAACTTCCTGTCCACTAACACGACCAAAAGACCACAGCGCTTCGGGCGTCATCAGGTCGTTTTCCAAAGTTATATCAGGTTTTCCAATGATCTCAGGATTAACTTCATTTTGAAGTTGAGCAAATGTTGACACAGTAATAAGAACTGCGACAATAAATAGACTAATTTTTTTCATGATGGTAAGTATTGGTTTGGTGGACAAATGTACGGAATGCGGTAGAAAATACAGGGTAACTTTCAAAGAAAAAGTGAGATTTCAGGTGAATTGGTTGAATCGGTTAATGGGAATTGGTTAATAGGGAATTCGTAAATGGTGCAAGAGATATGAGGTGTGAGAATATTAGGTGGAACTTGATCGAAATTAAGAAGAATTGCAGGAAGTTGCTATATGTTATGAGTTGAGGGTGAAACATTAACAAATTAAATATCAAAAAACAATCTTTCGTTTTTCTCTGAGGGAGATTATAACCAGGCGAGTTGGGAACAACTGGAAAACGGAAGTGAATATATTGATTGATATTTCATTACTTCAGGATTGTCGCGGCATACAAACGCACCAGCCAGCCTGAAGATGCCTCACAATTAAACGATTAATTAATTACTATTTCAGTTACTGATTGCCTGCCTGATCATTGACTGTTGACTGGAAAAACTTTAAACCTCAGACTCCAAACTCCAAATCCCAAACTCCAAACCCCAAACCCCAAACTCCAAACTCCAAACTCCAAACTCCAAACTCCAAACTCAAAGCACTGTCAACTGCCTAATTATACCTCCCGCTATCAGGTTTAAATATTGACCAGTTCTTGTTAAATGCCATCTCATGGGTTTTATACTTTTTACCATTATCATTTTCAACAACAAAACGGAAAGTTCGGAAAGCTTTGCCTTGTTCTGATATGAATTTTTTTAAGGATTCCGGCACAAAATGAAAGATATGCTGCATGCCTTTCTCAAGAGTAATGATATCGTTGGGCTGTTTAAATATTCCCTGAAGTTTTAAGATGTCAATCTGGCGGTTTATATTGATTAATTCTATAGAAACATGTGCGAGAGTAACATCAGTTTTTGCGGTTACTTTTAGTAAAAGTTCCTGTGTTTTTCCGTGTTGTTTTTGAATCAATAGTTCTAAAAGAACATCAGCATATTGCTGTACGCTTAAGGGCAATTCCCGTTTCTTTGACTTTTTCCATTGATAAGCATACAAAACACTCAATCCCACCACAAAAATGATTACATAGCCGATTATCTCTTCCATTGAGCGACAAAACTAAAGAACTTATCATAATGTTAGTGTGATTTAATAGCAATTCAGATGGCATTAAATGATAAGATCGATTAATAGCAATGCAATAATTGGAGTAATGGAGTGTTGCCCGCCTGACCGGCTGGGCAGGGAGTAGTTTTAAGCAAATTATTTACTCCAGTATTCCAGATACTCCATTTTCAATTCGTATTTTAGACAAGTGTTATTATCTGCTCACCATCAAGTTAATGATTATATCGGATCTTCATGAAAAAAGGCCAGGACAATTTCTTATCAAGGCCTCAGATTTTTTTTCGTTACAATAATCTACTCTTCCAGATATCGGGTTGATTCTTCTTTAGCACCAAAACTAAACCTTAAAAAACCAAACGCATATGATACTGTTGGGTTGCTTTGTTTAAATAAGGTGAGCATATCCCGTGTTGCAATTCCTACCTCCCAGGTATTTTTGTCATTCCTAAGCGGGTAAAATGTGATACCCAGCGGTATATTTGTTCCGAATTTACCACCGGTAACAACACCTATTGAAAGTTGTACCCAGTTTGCCGGGTTAGCACGTACTCCAATACCAAACACAGGTGCTTCGTAGGTTCCAGGAACTTTTTCGCCAAGTGGAACATAGGCATCCAGGCCTGCTTCAATGTATTGGTTGAAAGTATAACTTACCCCACCTCTGAAATGCATAGGAAGATTAAGTTTTAAGTCAGAAATTCCAACGAGAGTTGTGTCCTCCGGTGGTGGGCCATTATCGGTATTGATCAACTGCCCCTCATCAAAAACATTGTAATTGTCGAGGCCCGGTGTATCAATTCTCCATACACCACCATCCCATCCTTTGTAAACATTCTTTGTCCATTTGATGTAACCTATGTTGTTCACTGCCAGTCCTATCTTTAGTTTTTGCTTGATTTCCACTGTAGTACCGATATCGAAACCAAATCCGGAACCAACTGTTTTTAAACCACTTCCTTCTAATTTATTTACAGTTCCGTCATATACTCCTTCGCCTGAGTATTCAACACCAAAACCGGGGCTTAATGCTGAATTTCCAAGAAGTTCCCCATTGTCTTTATGGTAATACCTTGCCATAGCCTGGCCCATTATATACTTTAAATTGATACCCATATACCAGCCAATATTTTCGTTTTTGATTACTTTGCGACCGTATCCAAGGTTAAATTCAGTGTACATGATCATGTGGTAATCGCTACCCTCGTATATTTTTGTTGCCTGTTGCGGGTTGGTTGAGTAGCCTACCTGTTCCCCGTTTTCAATTGCTGTTGAATCAAAATACGGATCACTATAACCAAGGAAAAGGTAGCTTGCAGCATTTTCCGTTAACAACGAATGCCAGACAAATTTTTCACGAATATTGAAAGCAAAACCTCCGATATTTTCATCTTGGTAAGAAAACCCCACCAGTAATACCGATCCTGTAGCAAACATCCTTGTGTTTGTGAATGCTTCTGCTGCATCACCCTTCATTGTTAAATCACCATTAAATGAAATAGGATTGCCATACAGGTCATTATGAATTTGACTTTTTGTTAAAGCTTCAGAATAAATGGATAAAGCTGTCTCAAAAAAGCCAATGTTCATCGAATGATCGTTCCTGGTCCAACCCAGGTTTGCAGGATTAATACCAAGCGATTGATAATCGTTAATTGTGGATGTAGCATAACCTGAACCTGTTGATGTGAATGAATTAAGTTCCGTTTGTGCGGACAGCGCGACAGCAAAAAAGGTCAAAAAGAAAAGGGGTAAAATTTGTTTCATGATAGTTAGTTTTTAGTGTTATTGAATACCCAAATGTACTGATAATGCACCCTAATGTCAATACTTTGTGATAATTTATGTGATAATAACAATTTTTTAACAAGATCATCTTCGTAATAATCAGCCAATTGACACACAGTTAACCAGCACTTTTATTAATCGGAATTGACTATTTGCTAATAAGTTACTATTTTAGCTTTCAAATCCCAGAACCAGTACGATGAACATAAAAACTATTAAAAACACACTCTCCGTAACTTTACTTCTTGTCTGCTATACGACGGTAGTCGGGCAAGGGGCAGAGGCCGTAGCAACAAGAACAGCTGATTCCATTCAGGTTGATGATCAGTTGGCTGAGATAAATTATAACAAGGCTATCGATTATTATTCCGAAGGCCATTTTGATTCTGCTTTACGCGCTTTAAACAGGACTATTTCGGTTAAGTCTGATTTTGCTGAAGCCTTTAACAACAGTGGAACCGTAAAGTATATGTTACAGGACTACCTTGGGGCGCTCGTTGATTTCAATACCGCCCTCAACTTAAGAAGCAGTGCAAAAACCTATTTTGGAAGGGGCCTTGTAAGGATGGCGCTGGATTCTTTAACAGAAGCCATCACTGATTTTGACCAAACTCTTGTGCTCGAACCCAATTATGCCGAAGCTTATTATTACAGGGGAGGGGCAAATTATTTATTGGGCGAATACCAGCTTGCGGTTCATGATTATACCAGAGCGATCACTTTAAAAAATGATTACGCAATTGCATACAACGACCGGGGCAGTGCAAACCTCAAACTAAACAAGCTTGAAAATGCAAAAAGCGATTACTACAATGCATCATTGCTGGATCCAACCTTATATTATGCATTTAACAGCCTGGGCGGTGTTAAAATTAGTTTGGGCGATGCTGAAGGTGCAATCGCCGACCTGACCGCTGCCGTTAAAATAAATCCTGATTATTATTTTGCTTTCAATAACAGGGGCAAAGCAAAATTTGTAGTTGAAGATTTTAAAGGGGCAATCGAAGATTTTACCAATGCACTTGATCTTAATCCATCCTATATGGCGGCCCTCAATAACCGTGGCAACGCCAAATACAAACTGGAAGATTACCACGGAGCGATACTGGATTATAACGAGGTACTGAAAAATAACCCTTCCCTTGGTCAGGTATATCTTAACAGGGGTATTTCGAAAGAAATGATAAGGGATGAAGATGGCGCCTGTAATGATTGGAATAAGGCTGCCGAATTAGGTGTGCCTGCCGCGAATGAATATTTGAATAATTGTGGTGATAATTAATAAGTTATGAATATAAAACCCTTTCAGAAAAAGATACTGTTATTCTTGTTGAACATATTTATTATTGTTCCGTTAACTGCACAGGAAAACACCCCATTCGATAAAGATTTTTTTCCGCCTGAGAAGAAAGATGCTTTGAAAGTAGCCATTAAGCAAATTAAGGAAGGCGATAAGCTTTACGAAAATAAGATTCCTATTTATGACCTGGCCCTGGAATACTATCTGGATGCCAACGAGTTTAACCCGGATAATGCTCTGCTGAATTATAAAATTGGCAAGTGCTACCTGAAAACTGTTCAAAAACCGAAAAGTTTAAAATATCTTGAAAAGGCCAGGGTATTAAACCCAAAAGTAAAACCCGATCTGATTTATTTCCTCGCGAGGAGTTATCATCTGAACCTTCTTCTGGAAGTGGCTATTGAAACCTACGAGGAATACAAAGGGTCGTTAACTCCTAATGAACTTTCGGAAAGAGGAGATGATATTGATAAAAAAATTGATGAATGCTATGTGGCCATGCAAATGGTTGCTAACCCGGTCCGTATTTTTATTGATAATCTCGGAAAAGGGGTTAACACCAAATATCCCGAATACGGTCCCTATATTAATGCTGATGAAACTGTTATTATGTATACCTCTTCGCGTGAAAGCACAACCGGCGGAAAAAAGGATGACATGGACCTGCAGTTTTTTGAGGATATTTATATTTCTAAAAAGTCAGGTGATATATGGCGTGACGCAAGCAATCCGGGCAAACCCCTGAATACGGATTCGCATGATGCAATTGTTGGCGTTTCGCCCGATGGTAAACATGCTTTAATTTATAAAGGTGAGGACAATGGCGGTGATATCTTTGAATGTCGCATAGATGAAGAAGGAAAATGGAGGAAACCGAGGCGCCTGCCAAAAGAAATCAATACAAAATATCATGAAAGTTCAGCATCATTTTCACCCGATATGGAAGCCTTATATTTTGTTAGTGATAAACCCGGCGGTTTTGGCAGGAAAGATATTTATTATACCAGCCTGCGTATAAAAGGAAACCGCGAAAAACTAGATTATGAAGATGCCGTTAACCTTGGTGCTGTAATTAATACCCCGTATGATGAACAAGGTGTTTTTATGGATGTTGAAGGAAATATCCTTTATTTCAGCTCGAAAGGACACAACACAATGGGCGGGTACGATGTTTTTAAATCCAGTTACGTGAATGGTAGATGGACAAAACCGCGAAACCTCGGTTACCCCATCAACACACCCGACGATGATATTTTCTTTTCATTTTCACGCGATGGCCGGCATGCCTATTATTCTTCTTTCGATCCTGATGGCTATGGAAACAGGGATATCTATATGATCACTTTGCTGGGTCCTGAAAAGGAAGTTGTTTTTATGGAAGATTACCATTACCTGGCATTTAAAACGGTGTTGATACAGGAAAACCTGATGCTCGGCAAAGTTGAAGTAAAGGAAAGCCAGATCACAATTGTACGGGGAAGGGTGATGGATGCAGTAACATTAGAACCATTAGGCGGTGTACCCGTTGAAATTTATGACAATGCGCTTGGCAGGATGATCTCTAGTTTTGAATCAAATACCAGAACGGGTGAATACATGGTTTCATTGCCATCGGGCCGGAATTATGGGTTTAGTGCCAGGGCCAAAGACTATATGTTTCATTCCGAAAACCTGATCATTCCACCAACCACCTCCGTGCAGGAGATATATATGGATATGTTGCTTCACAAGGTAAAAGTTGGCAGCAAAATTGTTCTCAAAAATATCTTCTTTGACTTTGATAAAACTACCTTGCGCACAACATCCACTGCTGAACTCGACAGGTTAACTAAAATGTTAAATGATATTCCGACCTTAAAGATTGAAATCTCAGGCCATACTGACAATGTTGGATCGGATGCCTACAACAAAAACCTATCGAAAGGCAGGGCCAAAACCGTTGTTGATTACCTGATTGATCGTGGTATTGCAGCGGATAGACTGACCTATAAAGGTTATGGAGAATCACAACCCATTGGAACCAATGATACGGAAGAAGGCAGGCAAAGTAACCGGCGAACCGAGTTTAAAGTGCTCAGTAAATAAAAGACTACTCATCAAGTGGCATATCACTGGAACCGGTATCATCCAGCTCTTTGCCATCGCCAAGAATGATGCCTAAGTTCCGGGTTACAGGCCGGCTGTCGAAAATGATTTTTATGACTATGGTAAGCGGTGTTGCAATAAGCATCCCAATAGGCCCTAAAATGTAGCCAAAAAAGATCATCGCAATAAAAACAATAAGGGGTGAAATTCCCAGGTTTTTCCCCATCAGTTGCGGCTCAATAACGCTCCCAATGACGGTGTTGACTACAAAATAAACAATAATTGTTATCAATGCCCCAAAAGGCCCTATCTGAATAAAAGCCAGCAGAACGGCAGGTATAGCCGCAATGAAGGAACCGATACTTGGTATAAAATTTAAGATAAATGCGATAAACCCCCAGAGTACCGGAAAGTCGACGCCAATGATCAGCAGGGCAATAGTGATGGAAATACCGGTTGCAAGACTTGTAATAAATTTGATCCCAAAATATTTTCTTAGTTTTTTTATGGTTATTTGGGTACTATCAGAAGAATCGGGGGAAATGAACGCCATTTTTTTACCAAATGATTCAGCTTCAAATATCATAAATATGAAGAAGATAAACACGATCAGTGTTTCGGCCATTGTACTGCCAAAACCAGCAAAAATAGCACCGGCAAATGGTAATAGTTTGCCTGGGTTAATTGGGCTTGAACCATCTTCAATCAAACCATTAGCGGTGAGCCATTCAGAAAGGCCACCCCATATTTCGTCAAACTTTTGCTGATAGTATGGAAGTTTCTCCAAAAAGCTATTTACTGAGGACCCGATTACAACACCAATTAATCCTACTAGTGCAAATATGCTGAGAATAATAATTATGATTGAAATTGTTGAATTCACACCTTTTCTTTTCAGCCAGTCTAAAGGTGCAAGACTGATTGAGGTTAAGAGCATGGCCATTAAAATCATATTTACAATTGAGCTGGCCTCCTTTAATGCCGTCAAAGCAATAATTACTCCAATGATAATTATCCAGAACCTAACTCCTCCTACATAGTCAAGGTACTTTTGGTATTCCTGTTTCATCGATTAAGTATTAATTTTTATTTTCATCCTTATCAGTTGTATCTGATTTCTCTTTTGTTGCAATTTTTTTCTTTGTTGCAGGTTTCATTTCATCATTGCTGCCAGGCAAAGATTTGATGTATAAATCCTGCTGAGGAAATGGGATCGTAATTCCTGCTTTATTGAGGGCGTCATAAATGGCTATTGTAACATCACTTTTTGTTGTCATGCCTGTATCCATTGTTGTCCAGATCCTAAGTCTGAAATCAAGTGAGCTGTCGCCAAAACCATCAAATAATACCCAGGGTGCAGGAATTTTTTGAACTTCGGGATGATCATTGGCTACTTTTTTCATTAGTTCCATAACCACATGCGGATCAGTTCCATAAGCTACACCAACATTAATATCTCTTCTTCTTTTTCGGTCAGATAAAGTAAAGTTAGTTACGTCATTGGTAATTAAGGTACTGTTAGGGATAATAACCTCCAAACCATCAAAAGTTTTAATGGTACACGAACGAACACCAATACTGAGTACATCACCCATCATGGTTCCAACTTTAATGGTATCACCCACTTGTATTGGCCTTTCAAATGCCAGTACAAGTCCTGCAATAAAATTTGCAACAATGCCTTGTAATCCGAATCCAATACCCACACCCAGAGCACCGGCAATCAAACCAAACTGACTTAGATTGACACCGGCCGCACCCAAAGCAATAAAAATACCATATCCAACCAGTACATATCCAACAATCATTGAAATAGCTCCGGGAACTCCGCGGGGTAGTTTTATCCTGGGATACAATTCATCCTTTAATAAAGATTTCACTATTCGAATAAAAATACTAGTGCCGATAATGACCAAAATAAAGTTGATGATTCCGCCAACATCAATGGTAGAATTACCAATCTTCCATGAAGTTTGAATGGCTTCATTAAACCACTCATTTAAAGCAGGAAGTACTCCCAGTAATTTTAAGATTGACCGGAACCATAGCAAAACCGCTATAACATGAACGACGGAAAAAGTATTTTTCTCAATAGTCCTCAGGTTATTTTTGATAATATTCGATTTCTGGAAAAAACTGGTCCGTAACAAAATAGTAAGTGTGCGGTTTAGGACCATAACAACCAGTATTAGTATAATAAGATTGATTAGCGCATTTACAACCGTATTGTCGAGTAGAATTGACAGGTTGACCAAACCAAAAATATTACCGATGATAGAAATCCCAATGAAAAGATAAAAGATTGGGATAAATTTGAGCAATACTCCCCACTTGTACTTTTCAAGTGTTTGAGAAATAAAATATGAGCGGGATGATATTTTGAAAAGTATCCATACAGTCAAAACACTTTCAACTAAAAGGAATATCCTGGCAATTAGTGATTTCCCGGGAATAAATAATTGATATTCGTTTATAATCAAAAGAGCGAGGAGCGAATAAAGAATTGTTTTTAAACGTTTGTCGATATATCCGGGCAGGAATAATATGGCAATAATCAGATAAAAGAGCTGGAAAATATCATTAACAACAGATACCATTGTCTGGTAAAGCCATATGGAGATAAACAATGAAAGAATTAAGGCAGATAAACTGTGTTTTGAAACAACATATTTTGATTTATTAAGATTTGTGCTGCTTTCTTCTTTTGTTATTTCAATAACTTGTTTATGTAAAAAATAAAAGCCAATCCAAAGAGCGAGAAAGATTAAAAAATGAACCAGTAAAGTGGTACTGTTGCTTTCGTAAAACTCAATAAGTTTTCGCTGGTTTTGGTTTAACGTCTCATTAAATTGGGATTTGATATTACTCAAATTAGCACTTGAATCGGCAGCAGCCCAAAGGGGTGGGCTGTCTTGTCTGAAAAAATCAGCCTGAAGTTTTACGCGGGTAGTATTGAAGTAGGTAATCACTTCATCAGCAATCAAACGCAACTCGGTAATATTATTCTGTTTCCTGAGCGCTTCTGTTTGTGCTGATTTGAGTTCTGAGTCTATCTGATTTATTTTCTTAATTAAATCAGTAGCACTGCTTAATACATTGTCTGGCACTCCGCCTTCTTTTGCACCTGATAAGGTTAGTCTCCATGACTCGCTTAAGACCTGTAAATCAAAAAGGTGGGTTTCAAGTACCTTAATTCGGTTCTTTATCTTTTCATTCCATGTATCGAGTATTTTAGAATAATTTCCCCATTTATTTAATTTATCATTAATTTCTTTGATTGAATATTCCTCTTTAGCTATGATAACAGCTTTTAGGCTATCCAGACCCTTCAATGCCGCACTGTAAAGTGAATCGAACTTTAAAAATTCCTTGGCAGGTATCAGGCCTTCTTCAGCCTTCTTGATTTTGTCATAAGCGCTTTCAATATTGCTTGTGATTTCAGATAAGGGTACCGGTTTTAAATAAACCGTATCACCTTGCGGGTTTAGTAAAAAATTGTCTTTTACTTCTTGAGCGGGTAACAGAACAAGCTGAAAAACGATTAATAGAAATAATTGAAACTTTAAAATGTTTGTCATCATCACTTTGGTTAGAAAAGAATAGCGATAAAGATAGAAAAGAAATAATAAAACTTGTTAGTAGAATAAATGTGTTAGTTCACAGCTTTTTAAACAAAGATAGAATGAATTAATAATGCGAATCAAGAGTTAAAATTTCCAGCTGATTATCAATTCGTTTTTTAAACGGGTTGTGGGGTGCGGGTTACGGGGTGCGAGGTTGACCATTCCTATTAACCATCAACCATTAACAAATAACCATTAACAAATAACCATTAGCAAATAACCATTAACCATTAACCATTAACAAGATGTTCGTCATAACTCATTAACCCCGCAACACCTGCCTCGTACCAATTGGCATGTATGTTAAAGTTTAGCATAAGATAACCCTTGATTGTCATTTATAATGTTTAGCTCACCTTCTTTGCTCTTTTAAACTTTACATTTCTATCAAACAAGTACCGGTAGGTAATGTGTGTTTTTTTAACTGTCGCACCCAATTGCTCAACCAGTTTGATCATGCCGGGATTGAAGTCGCCAATCCAATTCATTTCAAGATCGGTATAATGAAATCCTGGGGTTAGTACATTTTGGGCAAAATGCATGATCATTCCGCCCGCCACACCTCGTTTCTGGAAATCTGGTACAACACCAAATATTAAACCGATAAGTTTGGTAAACTCCTTACTGATCTTAAGGTCGTACATCAGCCTGAGTTTGTTGATGATGCCAAATTTACCATTGAATTTTTTATAACTCTGATATAAATCGGGAATCATGATAAAAAACCCGATTGGCCGCTTGTCGTAATATCCAAAAATGATGGCTCGTGTATCTAATATTCGCTTCAGTGCTTTAAACATAACCCTGGCTTGTTTAATGCTCATTGTTTTTACTCCCGGAAAACTTGCCCAGGCGTCATTAAAAATGACTGTAAAATCTTCGGAAAATTTGTCCAGTTTATTTTTGTCTGCATTTATAAACTGGAATTTTGGGTCTTTTTTACACCGGTCAGCATTTTCTTTTATTGATAGATCCATGATGCTTGGGTCAATGGGCATATGGAATGTGTACTGGTTGAAGTAATTTTGAAAACCGTAAGCAGTAAACAAGGAATTGTAATAGGGTTTGTTATATGGCATATTGTAGTTTGGTTCATAGAAACCTTCAGAAAGGCAACCCCAAAACAATTCACGCGACCCAAAATTTACCGGCCCATCCATGGCTTCCATTTTGTGTTCTAATAACCAGACACGCGCTGCATCAAATAATTGGTTGGCAGCTTCCTGATTTTCGATACAATCAAAAAAGCCGCAACCACCTGTTAGTGGCTCATTTTTTTTAGCTTTATCTGTTTCATAGAATGCTGCAATCCGGCCAAGCGTTTTGTTTTTGGAATCCTTCAAAATCCAGCGGATGGCACTGCCATTTCTGAATTTTTTATTTTGTTTTGGATCAAATATTTTTTCTATGTCCTTATTCAATGGCCGAATCCAGTTTTTATCATTCTGGTAAAGGCTAACCGGCATTTCAAGAAAGCATTTTATACTTTTAGGATCAGTAACTTCGACCAGTTCAAATTTTTCACTCATATCATCTTTTCAAAGTGTAATTATTAAGAGAAGAAGAGTAGGTGTAATTAGTTTGAGAAATTCAAAAATATATATATTCTCAAGAATTGCTGATTATTCTTTATAAATCCATGCCTCATGATAAGTATAGGGTAATTGTTGTTTATAAAACATGGCTTCTTTAATATTGGAAAAGTTGTTCAGATACACCCTGACTTTGTCATTAGTGGTTAAAATGTCGGCATCATCAAAACCGTTCTTGCTTAATCGTTTAACCGCTTCTTTTGCATCTCTTGTGTTAAGGTAACTTCCAAAAATTATGTAATATCTCTCATCAGTATTTACCTGACTTTTCTCAACTATAATAATTTCTGAATCATCGCAGATACCCGGTTTTTTCAATTTATCACTTCTTTGTCCAAACCATACTGAAACATAGTTTTCGTTCATCCCAACACCCATGCAAACCCATCTCTTTTTACTAAAGTTCCCGTTCATTAGAATCATGTCTAAAACTTGTTTTGAGCTTGACCAGAGGCTCATTACCGAGTCCACATTGAACTCTTCTTCAAAATAACTTACCAATTCATAACCCCTGTACGGGTAAGGTGTCAATTCTTTGGGTTTGTCCCACATGCAATCTTGCTGTGGAATATAAGGGTTATGACAGCATGGTGTCCAGTCACCTTTGTCCGACCAGCTTGACAGGTTGCAGAAACTTGTATCAGGGTGGTAATTCAATAAATCGCTAACATGAACTTTAGCAACATAAGAAAGCGAAGCTGACAATTCCAGTTTTGACTTTCCGTAATCCTTAATCAACTGGTTCAATTGATCGAATAATAGTTTTTCCTGAAGTGAAATGCAAAATTTCTTTGGAATTTTACTTTGTGCCGAGATGTTTTCATTCAAACTGAAAAAAAGCAGAAATAAACTAATAAACAGTAAATTATATATTGATTTTTGGAACAGCATACTTTAATATCAATAAATTGGGGTGTGTAAACCGAAGTGGTAAATCTACAAAAAACTATTGGGCTGAGACCTTCGTAAAATACCTAATCTGTCATCCTGATCCGCCGGTTGGCGGAGAAGGATCTTTATGAAAACCTATTAAAGATTCTTCTCCGTCAGCTGATGGAGAAGAATGACGGTTTTTTGCCGTTTTTCAAAGGTCTTAATCAAATATTCATGCATCCCATCTAAAACTGTCCAGATGTGTTTTTACCAATTTATCAAACAATAGTATTAGTTTGCCGGTAATTGCATCATCAACCCCGAATTGTCTATCATCAATTTGCCTGACAGGCAATACATTTTTTGAAGTGCTGCTTAAAAAACACGCATCGAATTGACCGATATCACTGAATTTGATATTTTCTTCGACGAAATCAATTCTATTGTTCTTAGCCAGGTTAATGATCTTCTCGCGGGTAATTCCCTGTAAAACAAGGTCAACCGAGGGAGTGTGCAGTACATTATTTCGAATAAAAAAAATATTCGATCTGCTGCACTCGGTCACTAATCCATCATTATTGATCAATAAAACTTCGCTGATTTTTTGTGTCTTAATTATCTTTTCAGCGAGTATGCGCGCTGGTAAATTTGTACGTTTCGAGTGGGGATTTTCACGGATGGCATTAACAGATGTAATTTTCACCCCTTCTTCAAATTCTTTTTGGGCAGGAAAATGATTTGATAATATCCATGCCAGGAATGTATTACCAATTTCAGGATGAACAATATGCTGAAACCTGATATTCCCGGTTTTCAATTTATTCTGTTCAATCAGGATTTTAATTCTGTTTTTCAGGTCAGCACTTTTAATGCTGATATCAAATCCTTCATGGTTTGCCGACTGGAAGAACCGTTGCAGATGTTCCTCAAGAAAAAGCGGTTTCGTATCCATTACCCGAATGACTTCGTAAATTCCCGGGCCTTCCCTTAGCAATAATGAATTGAAATCGCAGCTGCTTCGCAATTCATCGTTTAATATATAGTAATTCAACAGGCAAGTCTCCATCAGTGGTTCCAGTGTTTCTTGAGCATACTAAATATGATCAAATCCTTAAAATCGTTGTTTACTAATTCACCATTGCGTTCAACACCTTCCTGGTAGAAATCAAGGGCAATTGGAATTGCAGTGCTTTTTTCATTTCCAATGGCTACTTTTATCGAAACCCGATTCAGTTTAAGTGCTGTAAATGCATGGTCAATCATTGCTTTACATGAGCGGAACATGATGCCTTTTCCGGTTTTTGCCTGATCAAGCCAATATCCAATTTCAACCTTCCGGTTGGCATAATCAATCTCTTTCAGCGCGATTAGTCCGGCGAATTCTTCCTGGTGCCAGACCTCAAAAATCAGATCCTTTTTAATGCAATTGGAATTTATTATTGATTTAATGAAGTTTCGGGTATCATCAACTGAGCGCGTTTGATCAACAAAAGACAACCATGCACGCAGGTGGTGTCGGCTGGAATGAACGCTGTTGAAAATAGTTTGAGCAGAAGTGAGTTCGATGGCTTTTAAAGCTATCTCTTCATCAACCCTTATTTTTTTCATCTATTTCGTCAGTTGATTTCCGGTTCTCAAAATAAGCTTCAATGATATTTTTGGCTTTCTCATAATTATCCACTTCAACAAATATCCTTACTGCATCTTCAGGGGAACCATCAGCCCAACCTGCCTGAATGCTTGAAGAAAGTGTATCGCGAAAAATGGCGCCAATTTTTTCTTCTTCAAGTATTTCTTTTATCCACATGCCTTCGGCACGCGATCCGGTGTAAACCAGTTTAATTTCTTCTGACATAATCAAAATAATTTATTGTTCAAAGATAAAAATATGATAGAAGAAACAATTATTTATTGAGTTTAATAATCGCAAAGACCATAATTGCAGCGCTTATCAATTGAATTGGCGACAGCAGACTATTGTTGATCAGGTAGTCGAATAAAATGGCGGAAATAGGAAACAGTAATTCGCTGATGGTGGCTATTATTGCTTTAACACGCCGTAATCCATAATAATAAATAAATATAGCCCCAGAGCCGGTGGTTAAACCGATGATAGCAAAATACAACCAGTTTTCAGGAGTTGTTTGTTCAATAAGATTGTATTTGCCGGTAATAACAACGGCCAACAATAAAATGATCGAAGTAAATCCATACCGGTAAAACGTTGCCGTGATGAAGTTGTGGTTTAAAAGTATCTTTTTTGAAAAAACAGTGGAACTTCCGAATGAAAAGGCAGCTAATAAAGCGAACAATGCAGCATAGATCGTATCTGTGTCTGTTGATAAATTTGGTAAGTTAAAACCAAATGTCAGGAAGTAGCTCGAAACAATGGCTACACCTGCCCAAATCATAAAGTTTTTTTTAATCTTTTCCTTTAATAGAATCCCGGCTAATACGATGGCAAAAATGGGTTGCAACTTTTGTAGCAATACAACGACAGACAATTGCTGAAAATCGACAAGAAAAAGGGCTTTAACAATAGCATATGTTCCTAAGGCACCTCCAAAAAAAGCCACCAGTAAAAAGGTGACGTAATCCTGCCTGACAAATGTTTTAAGGTGTTTATACTGATTGAACAGAAAAACATTCATCAATAAAAAAGGAAACAAATGCAGGATAAATACCACATACAATACATCCAGGTTAAAAAGACGGGGTGTAAGTACCACACCGTCAAATCCCCACATAATAGCTGAGATGCTGATGGCAATTGTGCCACGCAATATTTGGTTGCCCTGTTTATCCATTTTTTAAACCCCGCAAAAGTAGGAAAAGCAATTTATAATTTCGGTAGAAATATCCACACGAATTATATCTCTATATTCGTTTGTCATCCTGAAACCATTTATCACCACTCTCACGCTATGTAACCGGCCAAACCATTACCCATGATGGGGGCGTGGTTAAAGGGATTTTTGGGTAACAACTATCCTTTTATATTCTTCCCTCTTTATTTATTCCAGGTACAAGATGTCAGTTAGAACCTATGCTAAAGTGCAGGTTTTTTTAATAGAGTTCTATCAAAAAGCGACTAAAAAATTCCCGAAATCGGGTATTATGTCGTATGAAAAACTTGTCAAACTTGCAATTATTAGTGCGGTTCTTTTTGTTATTAGATTAATTCTAAACGGGTTAACCAAAAACAAACTTGATGGAAATTGCATGTCTTGTCGATCATTTGTTTCCTTAAGTCTAACTGCTTATTTAGAATCGTTTGATATGAAATATATTGTAATTTGCTAATAATTAAAAACCATAATTAATGATTAAAGCCTCTATCCATAGCCAGAGATCATTACCAACTATGTATAATAAACACGATAACATACATGCCGGATTAAAAGAAAGGGCTATCCCCCCATAGTGACAATCGATGGAAAACTACTTCACGAAACCAGCTAAAATAAATGAGTGAAGCGAGTTTTAGTAAAAATCGCCGAGCAATTAATTAACCTAATATTTAAGAATATGAAATTAAAAATTTACATAATCAGCCTCATGCTTTTTGCAGCAGGCATTCACCTGTCATTCGGACAGGATATTTATGAACCAAATGATACCTACGAAACGGCCACACCCGTTACTTGCGGCCAACAACTTTCGGCATATATCCAAGTAGTTGGGGATGTTGACTGGTACGAAATTGAAATGACAGAATCAGGCGTATTGGAAGTTGCTGTTACTTCAGTGCCTGATAATCTTGGTCTGAATGTTGGGATATATCAAATCATTAGTAATGCCCTGACTCTTATTGCAGGTGACAGAACTACGTATCCTACTAATGGTGAGAATATGTTCTCCTATGCGGTTGTAAACGCAGGGACTTACCTGATCCTGATTGAGGATAATGGCAACAATGCTTACTCTGATTCTGATCCGTATGAGATGGCCCTGACTTGTACTGCCAATGCCCTGGAATTAAACCAGGTTTATGAGGAGGCAGCGCCCATTCCAACGGACACCTGTTTTGAGGCCAATATATATGGAGATAATCACACTTATACGGTTTACAATGATGTGGATTGGTTCGAAGTACAGGTGACTAGTTCCGGTGTATTGGAAGTAGCGGTTACTTCTGTGCCCGATAATCTTGGTCTGAATGTTGAGATATATCAAATCATTAGTAATGCCCTGACTCTTATTGCAGGTGACAGAACTACGTATCCTACTAATGGTGAGAATATGTTCTCCTATGCGGTTGTAAACGCAGGGACCTACCTGATCCTGATTGAGGATAATGGCAACAATGCATTTAATGAGAATACTTATTCATGTTGTGTTGACTTTACTGCCAATGCACTGGAATTAAACCAGATTTACGAGGAAGCAGCGCCCATTCCGGCAGACACCTGTTTTGAGGCCAATATATACGGGGATAATCATACTTATACGGTATACAATGATGTGGATTGGTTCGAAGTGCAGATTGAGGCTGATAGCAGTAAGTTAGAAGTAGCGGTTACTTCTGTGCCTGATAATCTTGGTCTGAATGTTGGAGTATATCAAATCATCGAAAATGTACTCACACTTATTGCCGATGATGGAGTTACGTATCCCTCAAATGGTGAGGATATGTTCGTCAGCGCCGATGTAAATGAGGGTACTTACCTGATCAGTGTTGAAGATAATGGCAATAATGCATTTAATGAGGATACTTATACATTCTGCACGGAATTAGCCCTGGATATTAATGAATTGTCTTTATCCAGTCATCTGGACGTATCTCCAAATCCAAATAATGGCCAATTCTATGTAAGGCTTCTTACTGAAAACAATGATTTGAAAATACTGGAGGTAAGTGTTTTTGATCAGCTCGGCAGGGAAAATACAAGACTCCGGGAAAATGCATTTGAAGGTAATGAAGTATCTGTAAACATTAATAACACCGTCAGGGGAATATATGTATTAAGAATCCTGACAAATAAAGGAATTGTCACCAAAAAGATACTGGTGCAATAAAAAACCCGGGGGATAGCTAATAAGTTGCCATCCCCCAGGCTTATAATAAAATGAGAGATATATTCATACAGGATAAATTAATGGGCTATCCACCCATAGTGACAATTGATGGAAAACAACTTCATAAAACCATCTAAAATAAAAGATTGAGGCGAGTTTTAGTGAAAATCGTAAGAGTAACTAATTAATCTAAAATTTAATTAAATGAAAAAAATAATAATATTAATGTTATCCGTATTTTTTGTTACACAAATTTTTGCTCAGGATGCAAGGTATGTTTACGGGCCGATTGCCGGGGTAAACCTTGATGACATGCTGGCAATCGCAGCGAAAACCTTTGAGAACAAAGAGGTTAAGACAGAAAGGTTTAATTATTCGAGGGGGATGATCTTATCCTCAAATTACAATTTCACTATACTGGTAAGTCCATACCGAGCCAAGATTCTGGTTGAGAATACCGATGATGGTGTTTATATTTCATTTATCGAACTGCAGATGAAAGGATCATATGGATATACAGATGTAGCAAGCGTGCTTGGTAAAAAGTGTGACAAACTGATCAAATCCATCGGCCAGGAGTTTGAAGGGATTTCTGAAGACCCTGCCGAGATTAAAACAGCAAAAACCAAATTTTACAACGACCCACGAACACATTACCTGTTCTTTAAAAAAGCGACCGAACTTGCCGCCGAACGCTGGTACGAAAGATTCATGAAAGACAAAACATTTGATTGGATGTTGAAATTTAGTGATATCAAGAAAAACGAATCCAGCAATTCCGATGAATATAAATACATTGTCACAGCAAGGTATTATTCCGGTTCAAGTTTGGCCGGAATGGGTGGATTATACATTAAACTATACACCAACAGTGATGAAAACGCGATGACAGAGATAGGGTCGAAAATTAAAATTAAAGGAAAATGTGTAGGATTTAAAGAATACATGGGATACTATTACATTGACTTTGTAGAGGGAAATTAGTGTTATGTCAAGTGTATAACTATTTTATAACTTGCACATTATCAACACAAAACCTAAAATCCGCAGGTATAGTTAAAAAAACAGCCGAGAATGTGCGAATAACATTTGTCTGTCGAATAAAATGCTTCACCCATCCGGGTGAAGAAAGATTCGTGTAAATCCCCGCCTTCATTTCATTATGGACGGGCAGGCGTGTCATTCGTGGATAAATGAAAAAACCTGCGGATTTTAGGTAAATATAAACACCGCCATGAAAACAAAAACCTATTTCATTATCGCCGTAATCTTTTCGCTTTCGCTTGTAGTTACCCAACATAATATGAATAGGCCATGAGTAAATAAAACGAATACTAACCTTTTAAATAAATGCTTATGAAAACTTTTACTTTTTTTGTATTGTTCCTGTTTGCTACTGCAGTTTTGCAGGCACAGGATTACCAAATCAGTTTCACCGGATCAGGAGAAAGTACTTCCGTTGACAGTATCCAGGTTGAAAACCTGACACAGGGAACAACGCTAAGCCTTGATGGCAATGATGTGTTGCATTTATTGGGAACCGTTGGAATTAATGCACCAACTGACAACGAAAGCAACGTAAAAATTTACCCAAATCCAATGGTTGAATCAACCTTTGTTGAATTTACGAATTTAAAAACAGAATTGGTTTGCCTTGAAGTCTTTAATGAAATGGGTATATTATTTGCCAAACATAGTAAACTTGTTCAGCAAGGCAGGCAAAGATTTGAGATTTCGGGACTGAATGCAGGAATTTATACTGTTAATGTGAGTACTGCAGACTGGAAATATGCTGCTAAACTTATTTCATTGGGAAAGAGCTCAGGAAATACTGCAATCGAACATCAAGGCACAGATGGAGGGTCCTCTCCTGAAAATGCTTTAAAAAGCACAAAAAACATAATTGAGATGCAATACTATGATGGGGAAAACCTCCTGTTAGCGTGTTTCTCAGGACCCTTTACGATTATACAAACTTTGGTGCCCACCCAAAGCCAAACGGTTAATTCTGAATTTATTTCATGTTCGGATGAGGATGGGAATAATTATGCCGTAGTAACCATAGGCGACCAAATCTGGATGGCCGAAAACCTGAATTGTGAAACCTCAAATAGTTGGTGTTTTAGTGATTATGGTTTTAACTGTGATGTTTACGGCAGGCTTTACACATGGGATGCTGCAATGAGTGCCTGCCCAAGCGGCTGGCATTTACCATCAGATAACGAATGGAAAACCTTGGAAATATTCCTGGGCATGAGCCAAAGTGAGGCAGACGATACAGGATGGCGGGGCACCGATGAAGGCGGTAAGCTAAAAGAAACGGGAACAACACATTGGGTTAGTCCAAACACAGGCGCTACAAATTCAATTGGCTTTAGTGCCCTCGCCGGGGGCATCCGATTCCCCTTTGATTATTTCTCCGGCCTTTTCGAATTCGGCATCTGGTGGTCAAGTACGGAGCTCTCGGGGTCAGCGTGGGTACGGGGCCTGGACCACAACAGCAGCCAGGTGCGCCGGTACGACAAAAGCAAGGCGGACGGCTGTAGCGTCCGTTGCCTCAAGGACTGATTTGGGCGCTGATAAGCGACCATTAACAATTTGACAATTTGCTCCGCCTCGCTTAGGCAAGGCGAAGCCGATTTTTTTTAAATATGAAGATTGCAGAAATTTAGCGGTCAGCAGCCAATTACACAAAATGGGAACTATGTAGTCTTGCGAAGCCCTTTTAAATAAATGAGCAAGACGAGTAAGCCGAAAATCGTTAAGAGTAGGCACTTAACATTAAATTAAATTGATATGAAAAAATTAATTGTCAGCGCATTAGCAATTGCAGTATTGTTGCTCACAAGTTGTAGTGGTGGCGGAGGAGTTTCAAACAATGAATTCCTGGGAGAATTTCCGTCAATTACAAAAAAGTATCAACAGCAAATTGATCAGAAAGAAAAAGAACAAA
>JAUVKF010000006.1 GCA_030596395.1 Chlorobiota bacterium
TTCACTTAATTCTAAGTAACCCTGAAAAGATTCAATTGTGTCTTTTTCAATAGTCTTAGTTGCAATTTTTTGCATGGATGAAGGGATTTGCAATGAATTAATGATTCTATCAACTAATGAATCATTAATTGAATTTAAACCATTATTGCTAATAGTAATCATGTAAACTTTCTCAAGATCTTTAAGAAAAATTCTTGATTTACCAGTAATACCTGATGGATAGATTGACGTGAATTCTTTACCTGGGATACCATCTAAAAAAACATCTTTAATATCGATTAAGGTAGAATTAGTATTATTAATTGCGCCACCTACCATATTATCCAGCACTAATGACGCTTCATTCTCAATACCTAATATCTCATTTGACATTTTGTAAAATGACACGGAAACTGTGTATTTGTTATATTCATAAGAATAACTAGTAATATCAATACTTGATTTACTTAATTGTCTGCTGATTTTTGGTGATGTTATTGAAAGAAATGAAAAATCTCCAATGTTAGCATTGTATATTATCAATTCATTGTTTGATTGCTTACAACCTAATAATATAACCAACATGAGAAAATAAGAAATTTGCTTTTTTTTCATAATTATAAAGTTACACTTTTACATAAACTTCTCTCTAACAGTATTTAAGTTCTCTTTTAGAAATATCTCCGTTAACAGTTACCAAATCTATTTTATAATAATGTAAGCTTCCCCATTTTTCGGGCCATTCAAAATTAGGGTTTTTAAGTATATTCAGCTATCTTTTCGATAGGTATTG
This sequence comes from Chlorobiota bacterium, assembly GCA_030596395.1. Lineage (GTDB taxonomy): Bacteria > Bacteroidota > Bacteroidia > Bacteroidales > F082 > JAADID01. The sequence continues at coordinate 773 of JAUVKF010000006.1, forward strand.
TAGAAAAGATTATTACAAATTTGCTGTTTACTCCTGTTTTTTCTTTTTATTATAGATCAGTTTGATGGAAATCGTAGTGTCACTTTTTAATTTGAAATCGGCCAGTACAAAATCGGGTGGTTTTATCCGGCTATTGAATTTGCCCGAAAACCCGATCCCTTCTATCGGAATACCGAGCTTTTTTGTGTTTAAGGTGTCATCACCATTTTCATCATGGTAGGTGGCAATGGCGTACCGGCCAAGCGGTACATCATCAAAAACAAATTTGGCAACACTATCTGTCACGGCTTGGCTGGCTCTTAAAAACGGATTTGATTTTGTTCGGTAATTGTGAACCTTATCAAAAACACCAAGTTTTATTGAACCTTCCATGCTTCGAATATTTTCAACTTCAACTTGTATTTTGGCGGTTTGGGCCTGTGTAGTTAAAATGAAGAACAATATTATTAATAGAGTTGAGACGGATATTTTCATTAAATTTAAGCTTGTGACTAATATATCTTCCCAACTTCCAAAAGAACCTTGTAGAACGAGTTGGCCCAGTAATTTCTTAGTCCGAAGCCTTTGGCCTTACCCAGCATGCGTTCGGTAACAAACACTTTTTTGGTTTCAATATCAAAGAAAGTAACATAATAAGCTCCCTGCTCGTTGGGTTTGCTGTAACTTTCAGCAATTAGTACCAAACCAGTTCCACTTAAACCACCTTTAATATTATAGCTGTTTATAATTGCCTGTATCTGATCGCTTTGCAGATGACTTGATTTGAAGCCATCTTCAGTTATTTTGCTTTTTATTTCAACGGCGTTGTTCCTCTCTTCAACGGCATCAGTTTCATATTCAACATGTTTTCCCTGAAGTGTCTTTTCAATGAATTTTTCCTGTTCATAAACAACCAGATCATTCCATGATTTGAGTTTGTTTTTCAAGTCAACCCTGCTTGGAAAATCGATAGGATTCAGAAAATAGCAGTGGGTGTAATCAATACCAAACCAGGTGATTTTATCTGTATTAAATTCGCTGCCTGAAGATTGGGAAAAACCTGCTGAACTTAAGAGTAAACCTCCAATTATTGATAAGAGTATTATTTTCATATTTGTAAAATTATTTGTTTCTGTTGTCGATAAAAGTAATAGGTTTTCGTGTATTTGGTGGCATTTGTAACTTAATAATTTCTTTTGGTTTTTTAAATTCAATTTCAGGTGCAACACGTAATCTGGCCCTAAAATGGTCTTTGATTATTTTTTCCAGTTTTTGGCTTGCATTTTTATACCCGGCTTTTACCAATATTTCGTCAGTGCCCAGATTGTTAGTATAAACTTCAATGATGTAATTTTCAATCCATTCAATTTCGTTCAATACATCATAAATTGCCGGAGGGTACAAAGTAGTTCCTTTAAATTTGATCATCTGCTGTTTTCTTCCGATTACCGGGCCAAGTCTCATCGTATTCCTGCCACAGGTGCAGAGTTCGGTAAAATGATAACAGATATCCCCGGTTTTAAACCTGAGCAAAGGCATGCCTTCTACGCCAAGTGTTGTAATGGTTACTTCACCGGGCTCGCCCTCTTTTACAGGTTCGTTATTTTCGTCCAGAAATTCTACAATGATCATTTCCGGGTGGTGATGTCCGCCAATGCCCTCGCTGCACTCGGTAAATGCCGTACCCATTTCGGTAGAGGCATAAGTAGAATAGAGTTTGATATCCCATTTTTCGGTTATTTTTTTGCCCAGGGTGTTGAGGCTAAAATCAGTATTCCGAATGGGCTCGCCAATGCAAACTGCTTTTTTTATGGATGAGTTTTTATAATCGTAATCATGTTTTTCTGCATATTCGATCAGCTTAGGTATAAACGAAGGAACAGTGATTAAACCGGTAGGAGAGAAGCGGTAAATCGACTCAAACTGCAATTCCTGTAAACCCGGTCCTATACGAATAACACCGGCCCCCAGCTTACGCAACCCCAGAAAATAGGCTAGTCCGGCCATGAATCGTTTGTCCATGGTTACCATTAACTGATAAATATCAGCGTCGGTTGTGTCAGCACAGGAAAAGGAAATAAACTCATTGTAGGCCAGCCTTTCCAGGTCATGGTCAGTCATGGCGAAAGTAACGGGTTCGCCCATTGTTCCTGAGGTGGTAATAAAGTCTGTTATTTCACTTTTGTCCACACATAAAAAATCATCGTTTCGTTTTTGAAGGTCATCTTTAGTTGTAACAGGTATTCTGGTAAGTTCCTCCAGATTTTTTATTTCACTGATATTGATATTGTTTATTGAAAATAGCTCAGCATAAAAAACTGATTTTTCTTTCAGGTACGCAAGCAATTCAGGTAACCGTGATTCCTGGTAGCTTTTAATCTCCCGTATTGACTTCTTTTCTATTTCAGGAACATACATAATCTGGTTATTTGGTTTTTGCTTTGTCGGTAAATTTAATTCCTTCTTTTTTACAAATAATCTGAACCAGGTGATTTCCCATCATCACAACATTGATTAATCCTCCTGAAGTTCCGGCCCATTGCCCGGTCATGTAAAAATCATCCAGCCCTTTAATCTGCCAGGTTGTGGGCTTACCGAAAGTTTTTTTTGTGGCTTTCCAGCTGATCTGGCCGCCTGTCCAGTTGTTGGTATAACGGATGTATGTTGCTGGTGTGACCACATCAATCATTTCGATATGATCTTTAATATTACCAAACTTCCACTCCAAAGCATCAATCACATCATTTGCAACGCGTTTCTTCTCTTCGCGGTACTTCTTTTTGTCGTTCTGTCGCAGGTTGTACCAATATTCCCAGTCTTTTGCCTCGGGCATTAAAGCCAGTAACGATTTACCTTCGGGTGCTGACGATGGATCATCGCAATAATGCGTGACTTCGAGATGTTCCATCGTGGTCAATTTATCAATGTAAACCGGTTTATCCAGTTCAAAGTAAATCTTTCGTGGCACATCCGAAAAGTCTCTGTTCAACCCGATTGTAACATAAAGGGTTTTGTCGATGGTTTCAAAAGTATCCGATTCATACCGCTCAATAATGTTCTTGTCTTTGTATTTCCCATCGAGTAAATCGTAAACTGCAGTACGCCCATCGGCAGCATTAACCACCATATCACAATAATGAGTATCCCCGTTTTCCAATTGGATACCCCTGGCAGCATTGGTTTTGGTGATAATTTTTTTAACTTTTGATTTGAAATGAATTTGTCCGCCCAGGTCAGTATAACTCTTTTCCATCATTCTACTGATCAGGCTGGCTCCACCTTTTGGATAACCTGTGTCTTTTTTGTTTCGCCAAACCAAAGGCATAATAGAATAGAAAAGTGGCATATGGCCAACAAAAGCAGTTTCGATAGCATATTTTAGTGTTGGGTTCTTCAGGCGACTTGCAAATTCATGATTGGTGATATTGAGGTATTTACGCATAATGATCAGGTAAGGAAGCATTGTACGGGCTACCTTGAGTTTATCGGTGATGGTCATTACCTCAAAAGGTTTTTCAATCGGCAACCTCAGCTTGTTAAACTTTCTGACAAGTTTAATAAACTTCCTGATCTGAACTTTGTCTTCGGGAGCTTTGGTTAAAAACTCTTCTTCAAGTTTATCAATATCGCTGTAAAAGTGAATCCGGTTTCCATCTCTGTCATCAACCACTGAATGACTATCAAAAAAAACAAAATCAATCGATTTCATGTCGATTAAATTGTTCCAGAACGGGTAGTACACTTCAGTGGGAGCTGTGCCTTCCATAAAATGAATACAGCCATCAATATTGAAATCTTTTCGTTTCCAGGACGCACACAAGCCGCCCGGCATGGAATAGGACTCAAATATTTCGGTATCGAACCCGTTCATCTGCAGGTAACAACCGGCTGACATTCCTGCTAAACCGGCACCAATAATGATCACTTTCTTCTTCTTTTCCATGCGCTTCCTTCCCAATCAAAAATATAAAAAATCAGTCTTCAGCCTTAGTAAAGTAATTTTCAAAATCAATAGATTTACTAAAGGCAATAATGTGGTTTAAGGTATGTTTAACTGTTCGATCTTTTCTTCAACTTCTTTTCGCTGTGAGCTTTTTTCAAATTCCTTTTTAAGGGAAAAATTGTAGAATTGGAGTGCTTTTTCATTGTCGTTTAAACTCATGAAATAATCTCCTGCCAAAACGTACCCCTGAAAATAATCAGGGTTTAGTGCAATAAAGTTTTTGATGGTTTCAATATTAAGTTTCGCTTTGATTTCGGTGGCTTTTTTAATTTTATTCCGCTCCTCCTTAAATTGCATAAAATCTTCAAACCGACTGGAAAAAAGAAAATTATCAGCCGGAATTGTAATTGCGGTATCATAAATTTTTTCTCCAGGCTTCAGGTAGGAAGAATCAAATATTTGGATAAGGTGATAGCCCAGATACTCACCCAGTTGGTAAGCGATAGTTGATACCCACATGTCTTTTTTTGCTGGCTGGAAGATCACACTATGGTGTGAAATCATTTGCGCCATTGCTTTCTCGTTGCCTACACCAATTGAATTTCCGTTTAGGCCTTGTCGGTCGCGTAAGATTGCTGCAGCTTCCAGGTAATTGATCGTATCCTTTTCAAGGATTAATTCTTTTGCACGATTATGCCTGTACGAGGATGCGGATTCAAGAATTTGTTTTTTGTTCGCTTTGTCAGTTGAAAAGGCATTGCTTTGGAAATGATTGGCACAAACCAGGAAATCATCATTTGCAGTATATACATCAAGTTTTGATGGCGACTTTTCTATGATTACAGCTTTATTATCAACTGCTGATCCAATCAGCAACGATTCTGATACAAAAGTTTTTCTTTTTTCTGCGATATCAATTGCCTCATCAATGTTTTTGGCGTATTGCAGTATTTCTCTTGCCAGCAGCGAAATAGGTGTGGCAGATTTAAATGGAATACTGGATTTGCCTGCATTTATGGTTACGGTCAACCCGTGGTTATTCATACCCGAAACAACACCGATCATACTGGCCCAGGTAACATAAGCGAATTGGTATCCTCTTTCCGGGTTTACGAAGCACACAATCTTTTCTTCCGCGAAAGCGTCATTAATATAAAAGTCAAAATTTCGCCCGATGATCAGGCTGCTGTCGGAAAAACCCATATTTGCGGCAAACGATGTACATCCAACCAACATTAAATCCTGCAAAGCATGACCAATATCATGGGAAGCATGGTAGTTGAGCATTCGCTCGTATTTTGTTCCAATAAAATTAAAATCATCAGAAGCAGAAAATGAAATTCCATAGATTTCTTCACGATACTCGCGGAGGATATATTCATCAATATCGCGATTGAAAAACTTGATAAAATATTTTAAAAAATCCAGATATGATTCAGAAGGCACTATTTCCCTTATCTGCTCAACAAAGGCCTCTTCCTGTTTGTATATTAGTTCTTTGGTCAGCTTTCCATTTACCACACCCATTTCAAAGGGAGTGCCTTCGAGATACATTTCCCAAAGGCCATATTTGTTTTTCTTCAACCAGTTTTTTCCAATGCGATAATGATCTTTGTCAACTGTTTCTCTAATGTTATTATTAATAACAGCCTGCGATGCGGAAGGCGTTGAAATTTGCGTATCAAAATAATACCAGACGATTAATACACCTATCACCAGGAGAAAGAATAATATGAGGTATAGTAGAAACCTGAGGAATCTGTATTTATTTCTATGCTTCATTTACTTCGTTAATAAGATCGTGCAAACCTACAAATTCACCACAAGTTAACAACGAACTTATACTAACACCCAGCATCCCGTGAAGATTTATATTTTGTCCGGTAAAAAACAAATTGGGAATTTTTGTTTTTGGAAAAATATAAGATTCCATCGGGTTATGATAATCACGAAGTGTGCCATACATAGCTCCTTTTGGTGTACCGATATAATCCTGATAAGTTAAAGGGGTAGCTGCCATCCAATCGATAATATTGTGTTTTAACATTGGAAAACTTTTGGTTGCCAGTGCAATTAGTTTTTCAGCTTTTAAAGCCTTCCATTGTTCGTATTCATCGCCCCGATTATGAATTGGCAGGTGCGCCCATTTTTTCACCTCGTCATAATTCATATATGCATATATGCTAACGCATTCTGTATACCCTTTGTCTTCTGGCTTAGAAGGAGTGTACAGGTAATAAAAGTTGGGCCAGTTTTTAGTGTTATAGTCCGAAACAGCCCATACATCATCATTCGTATAATGGTAATAATTGTAGTTTAACAAAGGAAAAGTACCGGGTTTTAAACGAATGTGCAACCCAAATACAGAAATGGTGTTGGGTATTCCTGTCAAGCGGTTACGAAACGATTTGCGTACTTTACCTTCCTCAATCATACTAAGCGTTGCAGCCGGATGGACATTGGAGATCAATCTGTTGGCCATAAACACTTCATTTTCGGCAGTTTTAACTCCAACCAGCTTTTCATCATTAAATATGAATTTGTCAACCGTTTTTTGTGTGAAAATCTCACCACCCTGATCAATTATATTCTGAGCAAGTAAATTGGCTATTTGTCCGCTTCCTCCTACCAGCCTGTATGCGCTCCGGATGTAATAATTATTAATCAAAGCGTGTATATACAAAGGCGAGGTGTTTTTGTCACCTGCATAAACAAAATTCAGTGCGCAAAGTGCATTTTGTAAATCCTTGTTTTTAGTAATACTTTGGATGGCAGGGTAAATGCCGGTTTTTAAATATTTATTGGTACGGATGTCACTGTTACCGGGCACCCTGAGGTTATAAATATCCTGGCTGCCGGCCACTTCTTTCATTAGTTTAACATAGCTTTTGATGGCCTCAGATTCCCCCGGATAATAAAGTGTCATCTTTTCCTGGAATAGTTCCCATCCCATTGGGTAAGCATACTCCTGGTTTCCAATCCTGAAACGGTCGAAACCATACGGGTCCATTCGCTTGATATGAAGGCGGCCGAGAATGTTGAAATACCGAAACAGTTTATTAAGCACCTGGCCATCATCCAGGCTGCCGAGGTAATGCATGCCAGAACTAAATGTGCAGTTTCCTAAATGGAGGTTTTGCAAAGTCCCGCCAATATTTATATTTTTTTCGAGAACACATACTTTATATCCTTTTTTACTAAGGATGTAAGCACATTGTAAACCACCAAGGCCGCTGCCAACAACAATAAAATCGTACGAGCTTTTCAAATTCAGGTGATTTTGGTGTAAAAATGTCAAAGATATGAAGTTCAGTGTGAGAACAAATACTACTATGAATATTTCGCAATTTGGATACCTGAGTAATGAACGTTTGATAATATACTGTAACAATTGTGTAGGAATATGCTAATCGTAACTTTCATGCTGAAATCATGTATAATTCAGTGCTTACCAATTACTCTCAAATAAATTAGGTTTAAGCAAACATTAAATTAAGTAGTCATGGTTAAAATAAATTTGAAAATATTGTTATCTGTTATCGTTGTTCTGGCCCTAAGCATTGCAGGCTGTAACAAAGTCAAAGAATTGCTGGACATAAAATTTGATGTTGATTTCAAGGTAGATATGTCAGTTGAAGCTGGTGATTTAGGATTGGAAGGTGGGGCTTTCAGTGTGGAGAAAACAATTGATCCATTGGCTGATGAAGATGTAAAAAAATACAGTGACAATATTAAAGGTTGGGAGGTTACCCAGCTCAATTTATTGTTCAAACAGGTTACTCCTGATTTTTATTTGAGTGAAGGGCAGGTTAAGTTGAGTCATCAGGAAACAGAGGTAGTATGGGATTTAGTTGATCAACAAATTAAAGAAAACACTGAGATTTTCCTTGCTAACGATAACGGACAATGGCAGAAGGTGAATGAAATAATGAATAAAAAAGAAGTATTCAAGGTATTTTTTTCAGGAAAAGCTGATCCGGGTAGTAATTTTATTTTGCAGTTGGTAATTAATTCAAAAATAACTGCAAATCCATTATAAAACCCCAAACCAAATTAGTGAGCCGGCCTTGATTCAGGGCCGGTTTTTTTATGTTCAGTTTCATCCTTTCAAACTGCACTTTATAATTATGTTTCTGTCTTTTTGGGTCTTACAATAAATTGATGTGTGCAGGAGGAATCAGACCTCAATTTTCTAAAAAATCATTCCTGAGAATTAGTATCTTTAGCCGATTTTTTCCGTATACCATCCACGGTGATTAAGCGAATGAAAAAGGGTATTTTTTTCCTGTTTCTGTTATTTTTTGTTATGACTGAATTAGTGGCACAGCAGTGTTCACTAAAAGGAAGGGTTATTGACAAAGATACAGGTCAGCCTATCTCTTATGCCAACATCATTTTGACAAATGAATCTGACAGCAGCTTTTTGTCAGGGGCCATTACCAACGAAAAGGGAGTATTTAAAATTGTGGATATTGAGCCAGGCACTTATTCCCTCAAGATAAGTTTTATTGGCTATCAACATTCGATTATTGATGATTTATTACTGGAATCAGGAAAAAAGGATGTTGGGCTAATAGTGCTTACAATGCTGACAGAAAATTTAGAAGAGGTTGATGTAAAAACTGCCAAACCATCTGTCAGTTATAAAGTTGACCGAAAAGTAATTGATGCTGATAGTTTTCCCGGAGCAGATTTTGCCATTGATTTATTGGAAAATGTGCCCTCCCTGGAAGTGGATTTTGAAGGCAGGCTTACATACAGGGGTGATGGTACTTTTAAGGTGTATATCAATGGTCGTCCAACTACAAATGGGGAGAATAAGCTCAGGCAGTTGCCTGCAAGCCAGGTTGATAAAATCGAAGTTGTAACTAACCCGTCAGCCAGGTTTGATTCGGAGGGGACTGCCGGTATCATTCATGTCATCCTTAAAAAGAACAGGCTGGAAGGCTACTCCATTGGAGCAAGCGCAAAAGTTGGAACAAGGCAAAGTGGGGAATTGATTTTCTCGGTTGATAAGAAAGGAAAAAAGGGAGGTTGGTATGTGAATGGAAACTTGGGAAGCTATGTGTGGGGAGAAAATAGCATTGAACAACATCAGCAAATAATAAGTGGTGATGATAAATATGAGAATAATATTTACAGGCATTTGAAGTATGGAGGTATAAGCGAGTACCTCGAGGTGGGATTTAATATCGATCTTTCTGATAAAGATTACCTTGATTTTTCAGGCCATATTAACCCTTTTAAACAAACAGAATTCCAATACAGCGATGGAAACTACAGCGAACTTGCTTTTGATTCGGCCAATAAACTTATTCAAAGTAAGTACTACACAAACGACAGCCGTAACGATATATTTTATCAATATGCAGGTGCATCGTTGAGTTATGAGCATGCTTTCAATAAAAAACGAAGCCATTTACTGTCCACGTACATTACCTTTTCTACCTACCTGCGAAACCTTGAAGAGAAGCTAATCGAAACAAAAGATTACAAATCTTATGTAGAAAGGTCAGGATATCTGGCAGGCGAATCAAACGAAACTACATTTGACGGAGAAATTAGTTATTTGGTGCCATTTTCTGAAATCGTAGGACTGGAAGCCGGTGGCAAATTCAGCACCGACCACATTCCTGAAATTACTTCTGTTAGCGGTACATTTGATGAGAACGGTAACATTACTCCATTTCCAAATGAGCCCTTAAACCAACGCGTTGTGTTTGCACAGGATGTTTATGCGGGATTTATAACACTAAAAAGTGAATGGGAAAAATTTGCATTTCAGTTAGGCGGCAGGGTTGAATATACCGACCGGGTTTCGGATTACATATTTGAAGACACAACTGGTAGTGATATTATTGTGCCTGGTAAAACCAATTTTTATGACTTTTTCCCTTCAGCTCACTTTACATTTAATTTTTCTGATGATCATCAAATGACGATCAGTTATTCGCGCCGAATCGACAGGCCGCGGTACTGGAAACTGGTTCCGCTTAAACAATACTACTCTCCATTTGCATATTCAACCGGAAACAGCGACCTGCTCCCGTCATACTCTGATGCCTATGAATTAGGATATAAAAAATCATGGGAAAAAGATTTTATAGGGTTTGAGGTTTTTACACGAACAACCTCACAGGTGATGCAAACATATACCCGGACCGATACACTTAACATCCTTTATTATACGCCTGAAAATGTTGGAAATTCGATTAGTATCGGGGCTGAACTGATGACCGGTATAGATTTGTTTACGTGGTGGAACCTGAATTTTTCCACCAGTTTATATTACTACCAGTTGGATGTGGATGTGGACTACAACATAAGTACAAGAGATCAGTTCAGGATGAACACCAGGCTGAACAATACCTTTACTTTCCCGCTTGCCTTTACCCTGAAATGGGATTTACGCTACAACAGTCCGCGGGTAACTGCCCAGACAAAACATGATGGTTATTTTTATTCAAACATTGCAATGAAAAAAGGTTTTAAGGATAACAAATGGACAATGACATTAGCTTTTTCCAATCTGTTTACAGGAATCACATATTATTCCGAATCGGAAGGTGATGGATTCAAAGTTCAGACAACCAATGTAAACGAACCTTTCGCAACCATAAAAGTAGCTTATTTACTTAATAATCAGGAGTAAAAAGATTATCAAAAATAAAAGGTTTTAAAAAAATTATGTAAAGGATAAACTAATTTCTCTCTCAATAATTTTTTAAAACAATCCCAAAATTTTATTCATCGGATAGACAGTAAAATCACCCGGTATAAATCGCCCGATTTTTTGAAGGCTTTTACCTGCACCACATTCGATAAACTGCCCAACACCCATGCTAATGGCTTTATTGAATGTTTCCATCCAATTAATTCTTTTATAGAGGTTGTTTGTTAGTTCTTTACCTATCTCCTCCTCTGAGATAATAACACGCTGGTTAATGGCTGAAATAATCGGGTATTTTGATTGTTGCAGTTGGGTATTTTCAGAAATAAACTGTTGAAATTCATCTTGCGTATTATTCAAAAGCTTAGAATGATAAGGAGTTGATACATTCAGCAATGATATATTTAATGCGCCTATCGCCCTTGCCTTACTTAGTAAATGATTCACTGTACTTTTTGGTCCGGTAACCAGATGGGAATGAATACTATTGGTGTTGGCGATCTCTGCTTTAATATTATTTTTTTCGATCAATTCAGAAATTTCAGATTTAGTTAAACCGATGATAGATCCCATTCCTGAATTAACTCCTTTGATCACAGATTTGGAAATAAGGAATGCTTGTATGATCAGTCTGATGCCTTCATTAAAATCAATAGCACCACCAGTATACAATGCAGCATAAAGTCCCATGCTGTAACCGGCCATAAAATCAGGTTCCAAACCTTTTTTAATCAGGACATCGGATAAACTACAACTAAAAATATAACTGATCATCTGGCTGCGGAGTTCGTCTTCGGTGTAATGGACATTGTCAAGAGAAAAGCCAGTATAATCATCCCCGGTTATCGCTGATGCTTTTTGAAGAAAATGATGAAAGTTGCTCGAAAATGATTCCAGTATCTGGATCTCATTTCCTAAATATTCAGAAATAAATGCAGGAAAAATAAAGGCCGTCTTCATCCAGGATGCAAGCTGTTAGTTAGTCGAGTTCAATTATTTTGTTGCCGTGTTCAATAATACGCAATTGCATATCAATCAGCTCCCCAATTGTTTCAACCGGATGTTTTATGCTGTATTTTCCAATGGTTTTCAGGTCGATTTCCTGGCCGTATTTCTTAGTAAATATTTCAATCAGCGCCAAAAACATCAACGAATCACCATCCAGATCCGTAATTATATTTGAGTCATCAGTAATCTCAGAAACATCAATTTCACATTCTTCAGCAAAGAAATCAAGAACGATCTCCCGGACCTCTTCTTTAATTTTATCATTCACACGTGCCATCTGCTAATTTTTTGTTCTCGTATCAAATAGAAAATTGTGTTATTTTGGACTGACAAATATATGTATTTGTGTCGCAATATTGTACATATTTACATAATTTGCGTTTGAAATATGCGGATAAAATTGATATTGGCTGCGGATAAAAATGATACATTGAGGAAAAAGAATCCCTTCAAGCCGCTATCACTATCTCTTCTGGCCGGTGCAGCCCCCGAGCATAAGTACGACCTTGTTGATATGCTTGACAAGCCTGACGTGGGTTTTGATGAGGCTGTTGATTTGGTTGGCATTAGTATTCGCAGGTCTTCGGAGGAGGCTGCATTTGAAGTAGCAGATCAATTTAAAAACAAGGGTGTTAAAGTGATCCTGGGCGGCCCACAGGTTTCAGCCAATCCATTTGAATCATTTAAACATGCCAATGCAGTTGTTATAGGAGAAGGTGAAGAACTCTGGGTTAAGCTGCTTGATGATATTTCAAATGATGATTTAAAGGATTTTTATGTTTCTGCACCTAAAAAGTTTGAGGCAAGCGGCCATTCACTTTATCAGCTAAAAAACCTGCCTTCGCTTGAAAATATCCCAAAACCAAACCGCAATTTATTAAGAAAAAAATATGATTTTGAGCTGGTGTTCGCTTCACGCGGATGTGCCATCAACTGCGATTTTTGCTCGGTTACCCGATTGTTTGGAAGCAAATACCGCTTAAGGCCAGTTGATGATGTTGTGGGTGAAATTGCAGACTTTACGGGATATTACTATTTGATAGATGATACCGTTTTCGGAAGGCCAAACACCTACGATTATTATCTTGAGCTTTATGATAAAATCTCGAAACTAAAAAAAATCAATTACTGGACGGGCCAGGCCAACCTGGATGCAGCATCTAATGAAAAAGGTCGTGAGGTGATCATGAAAACGGTTAAAGCAGGGTTTCTGTACGCTGCCATTGGCATGGAGTCGATCAATAAGGAAGTTCTTCAGAAAAGCGGCAGTTATTCAAAGATGGGCATTGGAAAAGCGACTGATATAGTTGAAAAAATGAAAGAGAACATCCGGTTTATCCAGCAACAGGGAATTCTTATTTCAGCCTGGTTTGCCATTGGTTATGAAGATGATAACTTGGATACTTATTATACGACACTTCAGTTTTGCCTCGACATGAATATTCTTCCTGTTTTTACACCGGTTTATGCTTTGCAGGGAACAGATCTTTATGACCGATTGAAGAAGGAAGAAAAACTGCAGGATATTTCAGTAAATGTGACCAATGTGCCTCATCACAATATCACCAACCGGCAGGTAATTGATGCGCTGGAATTTGTAAACAGAAAAGGGTTCAGCCTGGTCACAAACCTGAAAAGAACCTGGTTTTATTTCAATATATTCGCAAAGCAAAAAGGCAATACAATCGGTGATGTCATTCATAAAACAATTTTTACTTTTATTACACAACACCGGTTTGGAAAGATCACAAAGCTGGAAACAGAAAAATTAAAAAAGAAAGTACTTGGAAAATGAGCAGTAATAAATCGGCGAAGTATTATTTTGAGTTGCAAGCACGCGGAAATGAACTGGACTCGTATGGTCATGTTAATAACGCTGTTTACCTTAATTACAATGAACAGGCTCGTTGGGATTTATTCAATAAACTCGGACTGCTGGATCAATTTAAGGCCGATGGAAAAAAGATTGTGATTGTTGAGAATCAGATCAAATACATTCGTCAGGTAAAGCTGTTTGATGAAATAATAGTTGAAACGCAGATGGAAAAATCGGCGCATTTTCTTTTATTCAAACATATCCTTACAAACAAAACGACAGCTAAACTGATAGCAAAAGCAATGGTAAAAACATTATTTCTCGACCAAGATGATAAACCCTGTGATATCCCTAAATCGCTTTTAAACACCTTTACCGAAGAATAATGGATAAGCTGAAAATTATACTGAAAAGGGAAGGTGATGTAGGATTGCTTGAGATTAATAATCCTCCGGAAAATTACCTTGAAAAGCCTGATTTTATTGAGATTGACAGACTAAAAAACTATCTGGATACGGGAATCAAAGCATTAGTCATCAGCGGAACCGGACGAAATTTCAGTGCTGGGGCCAACCTGGAATCTGTCAAAGACCAGATTAAAGAGGTGAATAGCTTTCAGGATCAGATAGAAAATGGGAACCGCATATTGAATTATTTAGACCAACTTAATATTCCCGTAATCGCTTCAATTTCAGGAGTGTGTTTTGGTGCGGGTTTAGAGATAGCCCTTGCTTGCGATATCAGGATTTGTGAAAAGAATGCACTGTTTGCTTTTCCGGAAGTGAACCATAATCTTTTTCCCGGACTTGGTGGTGTGAGAAGGCTTACAGAACTGACCGGTAAACCAACAGCTCTCCAATTGGTTTTGAATGGAGATTTGATAAACGCAGATAAGGCGTTTGAACTAAACATAATTGATCAAATAGCTGAAAAGAAACAGGCACTGGAGAACGCTATTACGCTGGCAAAAAAAATAACGAACAACAGACCGTTAAAAGTTATCAATGCAGTGATGAAGTCTATCCATAACAGTAAAATATTGGATATTGACGAGATGATCAAGGAAGATGCAAAGTTATTTAGTGATTTGGCCGTTGATACCTTGAGAAGTGATGAAAATTAAGATTTGATGGAGGTGCTTGCGAAAAATAAAATTTCATGGGATATCAGTGATAAGATTGGTTACTTAAGTTTTATTGACTCTCCTGAAAATCGCATGGATTCGGCATTCTTCGATGAATTGCACGATCTAACCTCCAAAGTGATACCTGGTAGCAAACCATCTGCCATCATTATATCAGGCAGTGGACGTCATTTTTCGGCAGGAGCCGACCTGGATGACCTTATGCGGATGATCAAAGATGAGCAAAAAGAAGAAGGTTCAGATACCCTACTATCTAATTATCAGGCGTTTAAATTTTTTCAAGAATTAAATACTCCGGTTATTGCTGCAATTAATGGCGTATGTATTGGGTCGGCCTTGGAATTAGCCATGCATTGTCATTTCAGGTTATGCTCGGAGGGTGCTATTTTGGGTTTACCTGAATCAACTTTTGGCTTGATCCCAGGCGTGGGGGGGATACCCCGCTTGATGGAGTTGGCCGGAAAAGCAAAAACCATTGAATTGGTTTTGAGAGGCAATACTGTTAATACAAATGATGCACTGAAATGGAACATCGTGGATGCAATATATCCAAAGAGAGCATTGATTAGTAAGGCAGAACAACTGGCGAAACTGGCTTCAATTAACTATAGGAAATACATGAAAACAGATTATTTAAAAATTCTAAAAACCATTTAAACCCCGGACTGAAGTCCGAGGCAACTGAAAACAGGGTGTTTTTGAAAAACTCTTTATCAGTTACCCTGTCCTTTAGGTCAGGGTAAAGAACTATGTATGAAAATCCAAAAAATAAAAATAACGGGTAGCGGCACTTATTTGCCTGGAGAGAGGCGAAGTCTTGGTGAAGTTGATCAGATCTTGGGTGAACTTACTGAAACTCCATCCAAAATCCAGAAATGGCTGAAAATGACAAAAGGCCTTATGAGCAAGCTGTTGGATGTAGAATATTATCATTTTGCCATCGATCCGATCACTCGTGAATTTACCGATGACAACATCAGCATGTCAGTAAAAGCGGCTGAAAAAGCGATAAAAGCTGCTGGGATAAATGCAGAGGATATTGATTTTATTGCCTATGGAAGCCCGCATCAGGATCAAATGCCAACAGCTTCGGTGAGGATACAGGAAAAATTGGGAATTGAGCAATGCGGAGAAGTTTCTATTCATGCCAATTGCACCTCAGCGTATAAAGCGCTGCTGATTGCGCACGATATGCTCAAAAGTGGCAGATACAAAACAGCACTGGTTGTTGCATCTAATATGTCTTCATCCGAACTAAGGGCTGAATATTACAACCAGGCACTCTTAAAAAAAGAAGAAGTTTTATTGCGGTATTTTCTCAGCGATGGGGCAGGAGCTCTTATTTTACAGTCAACCGAAGATAAAAATGGTTTATTTGTAGAGGAAACCTATATGGAATCCATCGGCGGAAAAAAACCTGCCGCCATGTTCAACCGGCGCCCTGCATATTGGATGAATCCGAAAGAAGAATTTGAAAAAGGATTTCACCATCTTGCACAATTATTTAATGATCAACTTCGGATTCATTTCAATGAAGAAGACGGTTCTGTTTTTTACAAAGGATTAAAACGGATGATGGAAAAGTATCCATTTGATGTGGATGCGGTGCGTTATTTCCAGGTGAATTTTCCTTCCAAACACATTTCAGAGCTTGTTATGGAAGAATGTGAGGCATTGGGAATTCCAAAAGAAAAACTGTATGCCAAAATGAGCACCATGGGATACATTGGCCCGCCTATGGCTATCGTCAGTATCGACCGAATGATCAAGGAAGAACAATTCAAAAGTGGTGATTTGGTTCTTAGTTTTGTAACGGAGGTCAGCAAGTTTATGCAAGCCGGGTTTTTATTAAGATATGAATCATAACAAATCCGCGCCTATCAGCGTCTAAAAAAAGGTTGACGCAGATTTACGCGGAAAAGCGCAGATTAGGGCATATTAACAAATCAGCAACAATCAGCGTCTAAAAAGAAATTAATGACTAAAAAAACACCACCGGAATACAACATAGGCATCATCGGCTGCGGAAAAATGGGCCAAGATCTCTTTGAATTTATGACAGGGTTTCCTTTTCGGGTGATTTTGATTTGTAAAACAGAAACATCAATTGAACAAATTGAAAAGGCTTTCATCAAAAAGCAAAAACGTGCTTTAAAATATAATTTGATCGATAAGGAAACTTTTGATTTTCGACAAGAAAATACAGTTATTACCACCGATCTACAATATCTGAAAACTTGCGATCTGGTTATTGAATCGATTACAGAAGACATCCAAAAGAAAATGAAATTGTTTAAACAACTTGAACAAATTCTGACACCGCAATGCGTGCTTGCCAGCAATACTTCATCGATTACTCCCGATCATTTATTTTCAGACCTTCAATTTAAGGGAAGATGCGTTGGCCTTCATTTCTTTTACCCTGTTGCCATGAAAGATATTGTTGAGGTAAACATGGCTAAAAACACGAGTGAAGAGATGGTTTCTTTGGTTAAAGAGTTCCTCAGGAAGATTGGAAAGTTTCATATCGTTCTCTCTGAAAGAGATCACTTTATCGTCAATCGAATTTTTCTGAAAATACAGGCCGGATGTTGCCAATTAATACATAATGAAACTTTGAGTGCAAATGAAATTGATGCTCTGGTCAAAGCACATTTATTCCCGGTTGGTGTATTTGAATTTTTTGATCATGTGGGAAATGATGTGATGTTGCAATCGGTGAAGAATTATGTTCATTTTGAAGCTGACCCCGAATTTTACCAAGCTTTGATCGAAGCCCTTCAACAAAAAGTTAATCAAGGCAAATTGGGAATAAAATCCAATTCAGGTTTTTATGATTATCCAGCGGTCATAGAACAAAAACCTCAGGAAATTTTGGATTCGACAGAACTGGTAAAAAAAATCACTACCTGGTACCTGGATGGCGTTTATGAAGTATTAAACATGGGGATTTGCTCAAAAGAAGAATTGGAACATATCGTAAAAGAGTATATAATAGTTGAAAAAAGCCCGTTTGATCTGGCAAAAGAGATAGGATACTCTCCAAAATAATTCCTTTCTTTGTCGTTGAAATTCATATGTAAGAATGACGAAGGACAGCAAAGTATTAATAACCGGAATGAATATCATTTCCTCCCTTGGAATGAGTCTAAAAGAGAATTGGGAGAATATGGTAAACGGAAAAAGTGGTGTCAAACGTATTACATTATTCGATCCATCAGGATTAGAAACACAAATTGCTGCACAGGTACCTGATTCATTTGAAGAATATGCAGCCGGAAAAGTGAAGAAAAGACAATCAGGTCAAATGACCCGGGTAACCCGTATGTGTTTTGTTTGTGCAAAGGATACTATCGAGTACGAGGCGATTGATCTTGAAGGCTTCGATAAAAATCGGGTTGCAGTCATTCTTGGTGTGGTTAATACAGGAAATTCAAGCGTTGAGGATACGCCGGTATCAAGGAATTCCATTTTGAAGGGGATGAATAACGCCATGTCAGCATGGATTTCGATGCAATATGGTTTAACCGGACCAAGTTACACGGTTGCCACAGCCTGTTCTTCATCGGCTTATGCGATAGGATTGGGTTACGACCTGATCAAAAGTGGCAGGGCTGATATGGTGATTACTGGTGGGGCTGATTCGATAATAAATCCGGAGGAAATAGCAGGCTTCAACCAGTTGTTTGCTTTATCAACCGTAAATGATGAACCCGGAAAAGCCAGCAAACCTTTTTCTGAAGACCGGGATGGCTTTGTGATTGGCGAAGGTGCCGGAATAATGTTACTCGAATCGGAGGAATCGGCGAAAAAAAGAAAAGCGACCATTTATGGTGAAGTTGCCGGA
Organism: Chlorobiota bacterium; assembly: GCA_030596395.1. Classification (GTDB taxonomy): domain Bacteria; phylum Bacteroidota; class Bacteroidia; order Bacteroidales; family F082; genus JAADID01. Next base: position 19,180 of record JAUVKF010000006.1, read on the forward strand.
TATGCATTAACCACTGAAGGTTACAATATTATGGCACCAAAAAAAGATGGCGTAGGCATGGCTGAGACCATGGAAAAAGCGATTGAAGATTCAGGGATAAAAAAATCGGAAGTGGATTACATCAGCGCGCACGGAACCAGTACAATGCTGAATGATCTCTACGAAACCATGGCCATCAAAAAGGTTTTCGGTGAGCGGGCTTCCTCCATTGCAGTCTCCTCACAAAAATCAATGATTGGCCATACGGTTGGAGCAGCCGGTGTGATTGAAGGGATTGTTTCGGCTCTTAGTATAAAAAACAACACTCTCACACCAACTATTAACCTTGAGAAACCAGATCCTGACCTTGGTTTGGATTATGTGCCAAACGTCAGTAGAAAAGCAGAAATTAAAATCGCATTATCTAATTCCTTTGCCTTTGGCGGGCATAATGCTACGTTGGTTTTTAGACAGTATTAGGACTATTCAAACCGTTTCATAGCAATAATAATAGAACCCCCAAAAAACCAAGCAGCAAGAGTAGGTTTTGCCAGATGTAAACTAGGCCAGCTCCTCTTAAAAAAATGTAAAGGTAGTTGTTGATGCCCCTACACTGCAGCAACTTTTTTTAATTACTTCCCAAACAACATTAAATATCATTAACCGAACCAATAAAATGAATATGCATCCCACTTTTCTCAGCTTTATAGGAATCAGTAATATAAGGGCTAAAACAATAATTGTTTCCGTTTGGATAGATTTCCCGAAACTTTTTCAAATGTGCAGTAGATAGTTTATCAGGGTTTATTTTACATTCAATGATCTCAATTGATTCCCCCAAACCTTTGATCACAAAGTCAATCTCACGACCCGATTTATCCTGCCAATAAAAAATTTGATGTTCCATAAAATGGCTTCGAAGCAAATCCAATACCAAATGTTCCCACAGTAAACCCCTGTCGTTTTCCCTGATATCATTCCAACCATTAATAAAACTTACTAAACCGGTATCAAAACAATAGCATTTTGGGCGTTTAGTAATTTCCCGGCGCCCTCCTCCATGGAAAGGGGGAAGTAAATACAACATATTTGAAATACGCATTGCCTCAAGATACGACATCACTGTTGGCCGTGTTAAACTACTCAGTTTCGACAAGCCCGTAATCTCAATTAAACTCCCACTTGAGCGAAACAATAAGTGCATTAGTTTTATAAACCCACTTCGATTTCTAACATTAAATAGCTCCTGGATATCCCTGGCATAAAAACTATCAATCCATTCCGAATAGAATGATTCATCTTTAATCAGGGAAAGTAAGGGCTCGGGTAGTCCGCCATGGAGAAGCCGGAAATCCAAATCAGTAATATTAAACAGTTCTTTCGATTCATCCCATAGCACAGGAGGAAGGTATATCACACTTTTTCTTCCAGTCAGTGAATCCTTAAATTTTTGTGTTGCCTCTAATGTAGAAGATCCAGTGGCCAAAATTTTTAAATCTGCAAATTCATCAGCGGATATTTTAAGAATTCTGCTGGGATCTTCCAAACGGTGAATTTCATCAAATATCAGGACGCTGCCTTTTGGAACACTTTTTAGAAATGATTCCGGATCTTCTAATTTCCTAACTATTGAAGGCAAATCACAATTGAGGTAAACCGCATCAACGAACATCTTTGAAATGCTTGTCTTCCCAACCCTCCGTACGCCAGATAACCAGACAATAGGCCTCGTTTTCCATGCTCTGAGAATCTTCTCTGTCCAAAATGGTCTTCTGATCATTGAAAACGTATTTTACATTTAGCCGACCAAATGTAATATATATTTTTGTAATTGCAAGGAAATTGGCAATAATTTTTCTTCAATTTGACATTTTAGACTGACTGATTTACCCAAATCTTTTTGCGGCAATCACAAGCGAAACCCCAAAAAATCCAAGAAGTAGCAGAAGGTTTTTCCAGATATAAACCAGTCCTGCACCGCGCACAAAAATATCCAGATAAGTATCAATTCCCCAGCGTAATGGCGAAAGGTTGGAAACAATTTTCAGATTTTCAGGCATCATGTAAACGGGCATAAAAATTCCGCCCAATGCCGCCATTATCACTACCAGAATAGCCCCGAACATCGCTGCCTGGTTGTGGGTGGATGAATAGGTGCCAACCAGTAATCCAAATCCAATAGCTGATAAAGCCGAGAAAATTGTGGCTATGAATATTGCTAAATACTGGTCACCCATTTCAAGTGCGGGTAATCCCAACAAAGCAGGAAATACAAAAATACCCACCAAAACCATCAACATAAATTGCATAAAGCAAACCAACAAGTAAGCCAGTGTTTTACCCATCAGGATATTCAGGTACGAAACAGGTAAGGTACGGATGCGGTCGTAGGTGCCTTCGTTTTTTTCGGCGATCAGGCTGCCGGCCAAAGGAATGACAATAAAAAACATGGCAAAAAGTGAGAAAGCAGGAACATTGTTCTGCGTGATGCTGGGTTTGATTGTTTTGGAACTATCGCCCGAGTAACGGTCATTAACTTCCACGATCTGTTGCGGTATATCACTGATCTCAATCTGTTGTAATGTTTCAAGAATAATCAAAGAAACTGAATCATCTGTTACGATCACTTCCGAAAGTTGGTTGAAAAGAACCTTTGTCATCAGTCCTGATTCGGCACCTTTAGTTGCCATTTTCACTGCATTGAGGATTGAGATTTTTACAACACCATTTATGACAGGATCGAATAATAATTGAACACCCTCAATATTTACAACTTCCTCGATACCTTCTTCACCTTCAACAAGTTTACGTAAACCCGAAATAATTTTTAGTTCTGCTTCATTGGTTGTGTTTTCAGAGATAATTACACCTGCTTTGAATTTACCTTCGGCGACCAAAACACTGATAAGACTATCAGTAAGTGATTTGTTATTGTATTGATCAATGAGATTAATCTCTTCGCTAGCTACCAAACTTTCTTTGATCAATGCACCCATGTTGCTTTTATCATGATCAACAAAAAGAATGTTAATATTGGCTCCTGAAACTGATTGAAAGGCATTGTTTTGCGTTAGAGTCACAACAATGATCAACAGCAAAGGCATGAAAAACAGGATAGCAAGACCGGGTAGGTCCCTCACCAGGATCAGCAGTTCCTTGCTTATGTTATACCATAGTTTTCTCATATTATTCCCTGAGTGCTTTGCCCGTTATTTTTAAAAAAACATCGCCTAAATCATTGCATCCTTTATGCTTGCCGATAAGCGATTTAGGTGTGCCGTTTTCAACAATAATTCCATCATCAATAATGCTGATCAGTGAACACAATTCTTCGGCTTCACTAAGATAATGGGTTGTATATAATATGGTTGTTCCTTCCTGATTCAGTTCAGTCAGGTATTCAAAAATCAAATTACGCGATTGTGCATCTACTCCAACAGTTGGCTCATCAAGGATTAAAATTTGTGGTTGATGGATCATGCCGGCTGCCAAATTCGTCCGTCTTTTTATTCCTCCGGAACATTGGTTAATTCTTTTATCCGCATGTTGATTTAATTGCAGCTGATATAAAAGCTGTTCTATCCTTTCAGTAAGTCGCTTGCCATAAATAGCATGCATTTGCCCGAAATACTCCATGTTTTCGCGGACGGTCAGACTGGGATAAAGGGCGATTTCTTGTGGCACCAGGCCGATTACAGCCTGGATATTTCTTTTTGTTTCCTGAGTTTCTTGCCTGCCGATCAAAACTTGCCCATTGTTGATTTTTAACAAACCACAAATAATGGAGATCAATGTTGTTTTTCCTGCAGCATTTGGCCCTAAAATACCATAAAACTCTCCCTGATTAATAACCAGATCAATACCTTTCAGTGTATCGGTATCATTACCGTTATACTTTTTCCGAAGATTCGAGATCACTATGGCAGGTTTGTTGTTTTGCATTTTCAGATTTTAACTCCTTCAATAATATTAAAAGGCGAAACCGTTTTTACGACTCTGGTTAATTTGAAGCCTGCAAATTCAAAAATGTTCCTGAACTCCCTGGCCGTTCTTTCTTTGCCATTCTCCGTTACAATAAGCATTTGTAGGTCAAACAATTTGCCAAAACCAGCTTTATTGTCTTCACTGATAACGGTTTCAATAACCAGAATTTTTCCTTTTCCTTTCATTTCATTGCTGATTGATTGGAGCAGGCCAATGCAGGCCTCATCATCAAAAGCATGCAAAATATTTTTCAACAAGTAAGCATTTGCCTTGGGGAGTGTGGTTTCGAAAAAATCACCAGGAACAATTTTAACACGGTCCTCAACACCAAAACGCTGCACCATATTGCCGGCTGTTTTTACCACATGTGAAAGATCGAATAAAAGGCCTTTTACTGATTGGTTTTTTTGTAGAATGGTACAGAGCAACATGCCCTCACCACCACCAATATCAGCCAGTGTCCCAATTCCATTGAATGAGTATGCCGAAACAATTGCTGCACTTGAGAGACGCGATGTTTCGCTCATGGCTTTATTGTATAGCTCGTTTTTTTCAGGTGTATTTTGTAAATGTGTAAAAATATCGGTACCTAACAGTTTTTGAGCAGCATTGGTTCCTGATGTTACACTGTACTTCAATTGGTTGACAACATCCCAATTGGTTTCGTTCAACTGGTGGATGATCATGTTTTTCAGGTTGCCCGGTTGTTCCCTGAGTGCATTTGAAAATTTATTGTTTTTAAATACTTTCGGACGGATTTCCTCAAAAATACCCTCACTTGCCAATGCACGCATCAGTCGGTATAAGGCAGAAGTATCTGTTTTCGATGCGCCTGCGATTTCTTCAACTGACTTTTCATTCTTAGCAACAATTTCTGAAAGGTTTAATTCGCAGGCAACACTAATGGCTTTTGCAATCCAGAAACCCTGAGCTTTCTCAAACACTGCCATACTTGGTGGCACAAAACGATAATATGTTTTTTTAAGGAAGTTTCGAAAACTACTGATGATCGAAAAAACCCAGACCGGTGGCATATTGTTTACTTTCTGAATATCATTCATGCATTGTAAATGAGTACTACAAAAATAACTTTTGATTTGGATAATTTTCTCTTTATTCCTTTGGATCAGTTAAAAGTATCAAACTATGATTCATATCCCTGTAATGATTGTAAATCAGGATATTTCTTACTGGTTTAGTTACATTGTTTTTTAATTGTATAATTTCAGGAACCTCTTGAAGATGTAAAATTTTAGTTGCCAGCCAAAGGGCAAAAGCACTTGAGGTATGATATTCACCACAAAGGTGTTTGTAATAAGCATGGTTGTTCTCTGAGAAAATTGATTTCATCAGATCATAATAAATCCAATCAAAATCTGAATCTCCATTTATCCCAAGAATAACAAGGTCAAGATCTTTGAGTGTAAGGTTCTCGTGATTCAGAAAATTTTCAATCTGTTTCTCAATTTCAATCCGTCCTTTCGGATTTGAAAAAGTATGAACTGACCTTATTCCTGCATAAGTTTTTTCTGTAGGATGGTTCTCAAGGAAAAAGAATGCACTTCCTTCTCCCGCAATCGTACCTTTTGATTTTTCAGTAAACAATGACAAATTATTAGTCTCAGGATTTTTGAAATGGCCAATACGGTCAAAAGTCCTGAATTGAATTTCTTCAATTTCATCAACCCCACCCACCAAAACGTTTTTGTATTTCCCTTCACTCAAAAGCATCATAGCATCTATTAGTGCACTTTCAAACGAAAATGCCCGATGCGAATAGGTCATGTTGTAATTTTTGCAACCCGTTTGAATGGCTATTTGAGAGGCAATTGAACCGTGAGCAGATTGAATAAATGGCGACGGGGGTACAAACTTCTCATCGTTTTCAATAACAGAATTTAGAAAGACATGGGTGTTTTTAAAACAGCCTTTTCCTGTGCCAACGCATATAGTATCAGGTGTTTGAATGCCGGCATCATCAAGACAGGATTTTGCCCCGGCCCAACCCAGCTTTAAAACACGGCCTATCCTTCTCAATGCATTTGGATGAAAAAAGTGAGAGTAATCAGGCTCAATGCACTGGAGCATATTGGTTTTGTATTGCCTTATATCAGTAAGGAATTCCTTATTGTTAAAAGCAGGTTGAGGCGATATGTTGGCTAAACCATTGATGTAAATCATGACTCAGTTTTTAAAAATAGGAGAGAGGTATTGTTGCCTCCAAACCCAAATGAATTTGACAACACATTGTTAATTTTCATCGATCTGACCAGATCTTTCTCAGGTGTTACATCAACTTCATCCATACTGTTTTTGAAGTTTAAATTTGGAAATACCAGGTTTTTCTGTAAAGATAGGATTGAAAAAACAGCCTCAAGTGCTCCCGAACTTCCAAGTGTATGCCCTGTAAATGGTTTTGTTGAACTGAATTTTGGAATATTTTTGCCAAATACCTTTTCAATTCCTAATGCTTCCGACAGATCATTATTTTCTGATCCAGTTCCATGGGCGTTGATATAATCGATTTTTTTTGGATTCAGACCACTTCCTTCAATGGCATTCATCATAGCCATTGCAGCACCCTTGCCATCTGGTGAAAGTGCGGTGAGGTGGTAGGCGTCATTTGAATTACCATACCCACTTAATTCGCAAATGATATTTTTTTCCTCAGCCACTTTGTCCGATTCGATCATCAGAAATGCAGCGCCTTCACCAAGGTTAAGCCCTCTCCTGTTTTTGTCGAATGGCTTACTGATCTGTGGATCAACAATCATCAAAGCATGAAATCCGTTTAGCATCACCTTGGATAAGGCATCAGTTCCGCCAACCAGAACACGGTCGAGCATATTGTGTTTGACCATCCGGGCACCGGTCATGATGGCATTAGCTGCTGATGAACAGGCCGTATTAATTGTAGTTTGATAACCGAATATTCCTAATTCTTTTGCGATAACTTCAGTACTATATCCCCAGTCCTGAGATTCGATGTATTCGTTCCTGCTATCGTTGTTCAAAAAGTCTTGGAGGTAAAGCTCAATATTCGTCATGGATTCGGCAGTAGTACCTGAGATAATTCCTGTTCTCACATTCGAGTCATTGAAATCTGTATTTTTCGTTGCTTCTCTCGCTGCAATAATCCCAAGCAAAGCTGCTCTGCTGATTCCTTTTGCATCATTAATTCCTGACAAAGGGATGAGTTCCTTGTTTGAGAGCGGTACTTCTCCGGCAATCAGTTCGTTGCTCAACCTGGTCTTCAAATGTCTGATGGCCCCAATTCTTGATCTCCCTTCAATTAGCCGCTCAAGGTTTTGATGAATACCAATTCCCAGTGAGGAAATGATACCCATTCCAGTTACAAAAACCTTATTTTTTTTAGTATTCATTTAATTAAATAACATCCGTTCCTTTTTTGATCAACCACAATTTGCCCATGTTTTCATAGAATTGTTCAAGTGGTAGTTTGGTTTCCATAACACTGTTAAAAAAATTATACCTGGAATAATCGTGGTCAATGATCCTGTCTTTTACTTCGTTATAATATACGGTGCCTGGCATCGGTGTTAATATGGTATACCCGGCATAGGTTACTTTGTGGGAATTTGCATATTCTGAAAGCGCATTAAAATCGTCTTCATCATAATCAGGAGGAACCACATAATTTCCTCTCAGCAAAATATCATTGTCATGAAAGACATCAATGGCCTGCTTGATCATTCTGGCTTCCGATTTTTTATTGTAATGCTTCAACTCTTTATCGCGGAAGGACTCAAAACCTGTGATCACAACCTTCAGCCCTGCTTTAGCCAGTTTTTTAATCAACTCAGGATGCTCAACCGCTGTATCAGCCCTGATGTCCATGATGTACATTTTATGGATACCTTCTTCTACGATCCGGTCAAAAAGCCGGTTGATGAACTTGATATTCACAATAGTATTGGCATCCGCAAAGCGGACGATTTTATAATCAATCAGTTTTAATTCTTCGATAATACTTTCAACATTGCGCTGTAAATATTTCCTGTCGTATTCTTTCCATATGGAACAAAACGTACAACTATACGGGCAACCCAATGAAGTAAACAAGTAGGTGGCTGGTTCGGGGTTATTCCCAACAGCATAAGTGGATCGCCATCGTTCCAGGTGGCTCCTGTCGGGCATCAGGAAATGCTTATCGGCAGAATCAAAATAAATTGGAGAAGCCCCGGTTGGTACTAGCTGTTTACCTTTTTTGACAAGAATGCCTTTCACATTTTCCAACGGTTTTTTTAATTCCAGGGCATTGATCACATCACGGAAGGTAAACGAGGCCTGTCCGGGACATACGACATCAACAGCTGAATCATTAAAATCCTGAGGGCAAAGTGTTGTATGCAATCCGCCTGCAACGGTGGTGATGTTCGGATTAAATTTTTTAACAGTTCGTAAAATGTCGAGTGAAAAATACAATTCTGATGTGATGGCAGTTACACCAACAACATCCGGCTTTGTTTTTTCCAATAAGTCCATCACCATTTCGCCAGGTTCGGGCGCATCATGAACAAGGTCATATTCACCCTTCATGTCAAATACCGTAACATCATGGTTTTTAACGGCTTCGGCTATAGTTAACAATCCCAGGGGTGGTCCGATCAGCTTTTTATGGATAAAGTACTTTGCTTCTGCCGGGGCAGATTCAAGGATCATGTTCTCAGGCGAACGTGGCGGATTGATTAAAAGTATCTTCATCGTTATAGCTGCAAACAAAAATGAGGAAAATAACAACGCAATCGAATTTGAAATGCAACTGTTCGCTAAAAGTTAATAATTTTGGAAGCAATAATTTAATTGATCATGAAAGAAAAGGAAGCCCATATTGATTTTGATCTTCATCCGTTGGTTTTGTATGTTGAGAAAGAGGATGGATCATACGGACGCATCGAATCAGCTTCTTTTTTATCAAGTAATTATCTTGACGATTATCTTGAGAAAATAAAAAAATGGGACAGGGAATTAAAGGATAAGCTTGAAAAAGGGGATATCAGTCCTGTTTATTATTATATGATCATGCTGGAATTTGGTGAAAGTGATCTTGCTTCCCGCGTTGGCATTTCAAAACGCAAACTAAGGAAACATTGTAAAATGGCGGCATTTGAAAAAATTAGCCTGAAATTGTTGAAACGCTATGCAGATGTTTTTGACGTTCCGGTGAGTAATATGTTAAACTTCATTGCCATCAACGAAAAAGACCAGAAAAGGCTTAAGATCAGTACAAGGAAATCAAATAATCCATACATCACAATTTCCAAAATTGAAATACAATAAGATTTGTTGAAAGAAATTTGAAGAGACAATTGAAGGAATGAAAGAAATAAAATTTGAACATAAAATGGCTGCCCATTGTGAGTCGGGTACAGTTACTGCTTTATTAAACCATGGCGGCCTGGAGATAACAGAACCAATGGTGTTTGGGATAGCCAGCGGTATTTTTTTCGGTTATTTCGAATCATCCAATTTCTCCTTCCCGATGTTTATTGTCAGGAACAAACCCGGGTCGATGCGCAGAAACATTGCGAAACGGATGGGGGTAAAATTTTATAACAAGAGCTTTAAAAAACCGCAACAGGGTATAGACGAACTCGACCGATTATTGGCTGATGGCCATCCGGTAGCCACACAGGTCGATTTTTATTATATGGAATTCCTGCCCGAATATATACGTGCCCACATCAATGTGCATTTTGTAAACATCGTTGGTAAGAATGAAAAAAATTACCTGGTAAGCGATGCCTACCACCGTGATAAAGCCGAACTTAGTGTTGAGGTGTTGAACAAAGCCCGTTTTGTAGGCGGTTATATGGCACCAAAGGGGTTTCTATTTTATCCATTTCATATTCCTGAAAACATTGATTTCAATAAAGCCATCATCAAGGGCATTAAAAAAGCAGCATTCGACATGACTAAACTCCCTGTACCTTTTGTCGGGATAAAAGGCATGCGTAAATTTGCTAAAAAGGTAACAGGATGGCCAGAACTGGCACGGGATATCGACCATCTTTCGCATGAGATTATGAAAATAAATGTATTGCTCGAAGACCAGGGAACCGGAGGTGCAGGGTTCAGGTTTTTGTATGCAACATTTTTGCAGGAAGCAGCCCAAAAACTAAACGACAGTCAGTTAGAAGGCATGTCGAAAAGGATGATGGCCATTGGCGACGATTGGCGAAATATTTCTTACTTTGCAGCCAAAATTGGTAAGAACCGCGACCTTGGCAAAGAACGACTGAACGAGCTAAGCCAGATGATTTATAACATGGCAGATCAGGAACAGGCGTTCTTCTCGGAACTTTACAAAATGGTTAAATAAGAGACAGAACACGACTGTGGCAGAGAACAACTTAGAACGACTAAAAACAGAAGTCAAAGAGGTAATCATCAAAACCCTCAATATTAATAAAATAAATCCTGAAGATGTTAATGACAGTGCACCGCTATTTGCACCCGATAATCCATTTGGTTTGGATTCGGTGGATGCCATCGACATCATAATGACGGTTCAAAAACACTTCAACGTGAGGATAGCTGACCAGAACCTTGCCAGGGATGTGCTTGAATCGATAGATACACTGGCCGAATTTATTCACAGGGAAAGAAATAATTAAAACTCTTGGATAGTGTCTGTCAATAAGCTCAAAAAAATAATTATAAAAATTTCTCCAAGAACATTGTTGTCATTTCGAAGTAAGCTTTCCCGCCATATGCGGGATTGCGATGAGAAATCTCCAGCGAAAGTAGCCTGTTCTCAGGGGATTTCTCCCTCCGGTCGAAATGACAGTTTTGTTTTTGAGTTCCTCAATTTTCTAAACAGACATTAATCAATTACCAGATGAATCACTCATATTTATTAGCGGGTATCTCATCGGGAAAATTATTCAGACTTTTATTCAAAAATGGCTTTTCAATTTATCCTAAATACCTTTTCCGAATTCTTTTTTTATTGCAGGGATCAATATTTGCATCAATCTTTAACCGGATTGAAAAAATCAGGATGGCAAAAAAGTTGAAAAACTATTCCATTCCTGATGACCCAATCTTTATTATAGGGCACTGGAGGACCGGAACAACCTTGCTTCACCAATTGATGGCACTGGATGAAAACCTGGTGACACCCAGCGTGTTTCATGTTTCAACACCTGAAAGTTTTTTAATATCAGAAAAGTTTTACCGTCCGGCAATGACGAAAGCAATGAAATCAAAAAGGCCTATGGACAATGTAAAACTCGGATTTGATGAACCCCAGGAGGAAGAATATGCCTTAATTAAAATGACTGCCGATTCGCCACTTGAAAAACTCATTTTTCCAAAAGGCAAAAAGTATTTTTTATCGGAATACGCTGATTTTAATCCTGATAATGAAATAAAATGGAAAAGAGCACTTCAGGATTTTTGCTTCAGATTAAGTTTTTCCAAAGGCAAAAGGGTATTGCTTAAAAATCCATTTCATTCAATGCGAATACCATTGTTGCTTGAACTTTTCCACAATGCGAAATTCATCCATATTCACCGGCATCCTTATGAAGTTGTACCTTCAACCATTCATATGTGGAGTGTAGTTGGCAAGGAAAATAAGTTGAAGAGAAAATTTGAAAAGCCAAAAACAGAGGAAGTTGCCATTGTATTCGACAGGATGCTGACAAACATCAATGAAAACCTGGCATGTTTGACTGAAAATGCAAAAGTGGAGATGAGTTTTAAAGAACTGGAAAGTGATCCGGTTTCCGCTTTGCAACATATTTATAACAAGCTGGAATTGAATTATTCGCAGGATTTTGAGGCCAGTGTGAAAGAATGGCTCTCAGAGATGAAATCATACCAGAAAAACAAATATGCGCTTTCAGAAACCGAAAAAGAAACGATTAAAAGAATACTCGGAAAGCATTTTATTTACTATAATTACAAGCAATAAAAAGGAAGGATTTTTGTGAAGATTAAATTGATATATCCCAAATGGTCAAAACTGGATGGACAGACAGAATTCAACCTGCCACCACACGGACCACTTGTTTTTGCAGCAGCATTGCCCGATTATGTGGATGTTGACTTTTGTGATGAAAATGTTCAATCATTCAGTTATGACGATCCTGCAGATTTAGTTTGTATTTCTATGATGCTTACCTCTCAGATCAAGCGGGGTTGGGAAATCGCCGGGACATACCGTGAACAAGGGAAACAGGTATTGTTCGGAGGTATTTCCACCATGCTTCATGCTGAAGAAACCATGCAGCATGCTGATAGCGTTTTTATGGGCGAAGCCGAAGGACATATGGAAGAAGTATTAGACGATTTCTCAAAAGGAAAACTCAAAAAACTCTACAATTTTATGAATCAGCAACCGGATACTGAATTGGTTGGCACGGCAAGGCGCGACTTGCTTGAGCGAGAATTGTACTACCACAAAGGCGTTCAAATGGTTGACCTGTTTCATGCTTCACGTGGGTGTAAATACAATTGTTATCCTTGTGCTGTTTCTTTTCTTGGTGGAAGGCGATTCAGGCCGAGGCCGTTCGACCGCATCGCCGAAGAGTTGGATACCATCGACAACAACAGGTTGTTTGTAGTCGACAATACACTGGCACAGGACAATGAGTGGACAAAGGAGTTGTTCAGGACGATGATCCCGTTCAAGAAAAATTGGTGTAGCCATACCATTGCAGATGATCCTGAAGTACTTGATTTGGCAGCACAGGCCGGATCATGGTATGTTTACCAGGCGGTATTTGATACTTCCGATTACATTAAGGAAAGGGTTAAAAAATACCATGATCACGGAATTAGTGTGGAAGGAACCATCCTTTTGGGGATGGACAATCAGACCGAAGATGACATCAAACGGCTGCTAGATTTTATAGGAGAGATTAACCTCGATCTTGCAGAGTTTACTGTATTGACGCCTTTCCCAGAAACAAAAGCATATGACGATATGTTAAAAGAAGGCCGGATTTTCGATCACGACTGGAACCACTACACAGCCGACACTGTAGTATTCAAACCTAGGCATATGTCGCCCGACCGATTACAGGAATTGTATCTCCAGGCATGGGATAGTTTTTATGCTAGCGAAAGTCAGGAGCAGAAAATGTTCAGGATGATGATGAAAGTGGTTGAACGGGAAATGGAAGACGGTACCTACCGTAAACCCCGAAAAGACCTGATAGAATCCAGTTTTGGAAAGATTGTAGACCGTTAATTGGTGCCATTAAAAAAGTCCCAAAGGGACGAGATATTATTAGCCCCGAATGAAATTCGGGGACATGAATGAATGAAAAATAAAAGCCCTGTAGGGACGAAATATTACAACCCGGAATGAAATTCCGGGTTGTAAAATGAAAAAAGATTAAGCGAAGCCCTGTAAGGGCGACATAATGGAATCTTTGAATTAGGTCATGGAATCACCAGACAAATACATCGAACAACAGTATCATTTCAAAGGTAAATGGGATGTGCCAAGTGTTTGTGGCTTGAAAATAATCGAAAATCAGGACAATACCATTGTCATTGCAACAAACCTGTACAAGATTAATCCGGGAACATCAATCTCACGTTGGTCGGCACAATTGGCTACAACAATTTGTCATAATTTTGATATAGAATTTGATCATTTGATATTTATCGAAAGAAACCCTGACAGCAAATCCAAACTGGATTTTTATAAAGAGACTTTTGATATTGTTAAGTTCAGTCTGGATACTGATCAGCTTACCAATCCTGTTTGGAAACGTGTGAGTAAGGAAGCGGTAGATGAGATGATGCGTTAAAGGGCAATTGCTAACTTTGCTATTAAATAACCTACAATTTGTCATTCTGAACGACAGTGAAGAATCCTTTTAAATCACAGATTAAGTTTTATAAAGATCCTTCGTTATCACTCAGGATGACAGATTCTATGTTCCATCTAGATCACTGCCAGTCCGGCAGGCAGGCTTTGCATACACTCAGTGTGACAAGCAAAAGAAAAGCTGTCATTCTGAATGCCCGCCTGCCGGACGAGCAGGAAGTGAAGCGAAATGAAGAATCTTTGATAGGTTTTCAAAAAGATCCTTCACTGTCGTTCAGGATGACAAGTCCCATGATTTATAAATTTCTTTTATCATTATTTCTGTCATTAGTTTTATTCACTAGCCTTACTGCCCAGCAAGAATTCACCCAGATCGTCCGCGGGAAAGTAATCGATATGGATTCACGTTTTGGTTTACCCAATGCCAATATTGTCCTAATGAAATCCAATCCACAAATAGGTACTTCGGCTGATGTAAATGGTCTGTTTATTCTAAAAAATGTACCTGTTGGCAGGCAAAACTTCCAGGTAAGTTATACCGGATACCAAACAGTAGTTTTAAGCGATCTTTATGTGAGTACCGGAAAAGAGCTCGTTCTGGAAATTGAATTGAAGGAACTTGTCGAAACCATGGGCGAAGTTGAGATTGTTGCCGATTTCCGCAAGGATAAACCCATTAATCCCATGGCTGTCGTCAGTGCCCGCTCCTTCTCAATTGAGGAAACCAACAAATATGCAGGCAGTTACGGTGATCCGGCAAGGATGGCTGCAAATTATGCCGGAGTTGTTTCATCTCGTGATAACCGGAATGATATTGTGATAAGGGGTAATTCACCCATTGGCCTGCAATATCGAATCAATGGCGTGGAAGTGACCAACCCCAATCATTTTGGCGCACAGGGAACTACAGGTGGGGCCATTACGATTCTCAATACGAACTTGTTGACCAACTCAGATTTCTTTACCGGAGCCTTCCCGGCTGAATATGGCAACGCCCTGTCAGGTGTTTTCGACCTGAATATGCGAACAGGGAATACAGAGGTATATGAATTTTGGGGGCAGCTTGGCTGGAACGGCCTGGAGTTCGGGCTGGAAGGCCCGTTTTCAAAAAAATCATCGGCTACTTACCTGGCATCTTACCGCTACTCAATTACTGATATCTTAGAAAAAATGGGCGTGAAACTGAACGAAAGAGCACGATATCAAGACCTCTCATTCAACCTGAATTTTCCGACACAAAAAGCCGGCGTTTTCTCAATATTTGGAATTGGAGGAACCAGTGGAATTACTAAAACGGAATCCGATAAAAGCCAGGATGATTGGACTTTTGCTACGCATGGCGAAGACCTACGCTCGAAAAGTGCAATGGGTACATTAGGCCTTTCTCACAATTACTTTTTCAATGCTAGCACAAGTATCCAGACAAGACTTTCTGTGGTTGGAAGCATGGTTGAAACCCGGATTGATACATTTAGTGTCATCAACCAAACACCATTTACAAGAAATGGTGAACGCTCATCAGAAGTAAAATATGGAGTCTCTACACAATTGACCAAAAAATTCAATGCTGCTAATGTAATTGATGTGGGTGCAAGTTGGGAAATGTACGATGTTGATTATGCTGACAGTATCTATTTTCATCATGATTACAAGCATCAAACCGGTATCCGAACTCAATTTTCTTTGGTACAAGCCTTTGCCCAGTGGCAGTACCAGATCAGCAATAGTTTTTCGAGTTACCTTGGATTGCATTACCAGTATTTTACACTCAATGACAGCCAACTTCTTGAACCCCGTGCCGGACTTAAATGGCAAGTCAATCCACGAAACACTTTGAGTTTTGGTGTTGGATTGCATAGCCAGACACAGGCAAGGGTGATGTATTTTGTGCAAACACCATTAACGGATGATGACTATGCGTTGACCAACGAACAAATGGGTTTCTCTAAGAGCCTGCAATTTGTTTTGGGTTACGATCACCTGTTTGCGGAAGTATTCAGGATAAAGGCAGAAACCTATTATCAGTATTTGTATGATATACCGGTAAAAGAAAGCATTCCTCAATACTCCATTTTAAATGAAGGAACTGAATTTTTTCTCGACCGCATGGACAGCCTGGTAAACCTGGGTTCAGGACTCAATTATGGTATTGAATTAACACTGGAAAAGTTCATGAGCCGGAACTACTTTTTCCTGGTCACCGCATCCTTATTTGAATCAAAATACAAAGGATATGATGGCATCGACCGAAACACATCATTCAACAGCAATTACATCATCAATGCAGTTGGAGGTTATGAATTGCCTTTCGGTAAAAAGAAAAACCGGGCTTTGATTCTCGGATTACGTGTAAGCTGGGCCGGTGGACGGCCTTATTTGCCGTTCGATCAGCAAGCCACTGTTGATGCCGGGAATGTGATATTTGACTGGGAAAATGCTTATGTGCCGAGGCACGATGATTATTTCCGAACCAGTTTTCGTGTAGGCTTACGCAGAAATGAAAGGAAATTCAATGTTGCTTTCCTCTTTGATATACAATACCGCGCCAATTACACTTACATTTATATGTACCGCATTGATGTAACAAATGGTGAAATTGTAAAAGATTTTAGAATGGGTTGGTTTCCCAACTCAACGGTGAGGTTTCAGTTTTAACTCGCGCTTATTGCACTGCTTTAAGTTTTAAACTTAAAGCAGGAACCTTCGCTCATCCGGATTTGCTCCGAAGGAGTGCCTTTGGTACAATCCGGATGTTAGATTGACATGATTTTTAATCATTTATCCCGGATTGTAAATCCATGGCTCTATGGGTCGGAATTGCAAATTCTGACCAGATGGTTTGTCTTTACAAAATGATTTTAGACTACTTTTATAATTGAAAAATCAAAACTAATCAGATGCCTGGAAAAAACAAGGAAATCAGTCTGCCTGACGAAAGAATCTTCAATAAAATTTATCTGATCCGAGGACAAAAAGTAATGTTAGATGCTGATCTTGCCGAATTATATGATGTTGAAACGAAAATGTTGAAAAGAGCTGTCCGCAGAAATATAACCAGATTTCCAGATGATTTCATGTTTGAATTAACAAAAGAAGAATGGACGAACTTGAGGTACCAATTCGGCACCTCAAATGAAAATGAGAACTTGAAGCGTCAATCTGACTCCTCAAGTTCAGAAGCAAATGCAGGCTGGGGAGGTTCTCGGTATTTACCTTTTGCTTTCACCGAACAGGGTGTAGCTATGCTTTCGGGTGTATTGAACAGCCCTCGTGCTGTGGCAGTGAATATCAAGATCATGCGCATTTTTGTGAAAATGAGGCAAATGATCTCAGGGTACAAAGATTTGTTGGACAAAATAGAAAAACTGGAAGCAATACAAGAAAGCAGCAATAAGCACATCGGTAATATCTACAAAATAATCAAGGAATTATTAGAACCGGAATATAAAAACCGAAAACCGCTTGGTTTTAAAATAAAGGGGAGAAAATAACCAGATATTTTATTTTCTCTGGTTTAAGTTTTAAACTTAAACCAGTTAATATCCGAATGTTAGGTTGACATGATTTTTAATCATTTATCCCGGATTGTAAATCCATGGCTCGGAATTACAAATTCCGACCAGCAGGAGGTATCTATTTATCGCAAAAACATTATTCCTTCACTAAAATCCCTTTTACAGCCCGGATATTTTTATCCGACACTTTATAGATATAAATGCCGGGTTGTAAGGAAACAGTAGAAATGGAGACCTGTTGGCCATAATTATGTTTTCTGTTAATGACCATTCTGCCATGCATGTCGTAAAGGCTTATTTGGGCATCGATAAATACTTGCCGCGATGAGGTGAAAATCACAACATTTTTGGCAGGATTGGGATAAACGGTAATATTGCTTGTATTGTCATGTAAGTTTCTCGGTACTACCCTTACGAGGGTAGTGTCGAAAGCCTCGATTATCATAGTACCTACATGAAAATCGGTGAGGTAGATTTTACCATCCGGGCCCACATCTATTCCCCGGGAACCAAAAGTATTGTCCCATCCCCCACTTCCGGAACTTTGCGCCGCCAAAACAGGACTGTCGGGAACAGATATATCATAAACATACATACCCTCTTTCTGATCAGCAATGTAGAGATAGTCGTTCTTTATTTTTACATCCATTACATTATGCACGAATGCCGGAATACTCCCTTCCTGTATAAAATCTGTTCCGTTGAAATGATACCATGCAGCGCCACCAAGTTTGCAACCAACTGCAATACGGTTGCCATCTTTCGACACAATGTACACTTTACCCGGAGCCGGGGCATGAGCCACCAACCGGAAACTGTCGGCCTCGATTTTATATACAGCTACCGACCAAACCGAATTTATCTGTGCACCTACCCAAACCGAATCGCTTTCAACAGTATATACATAAGGAGCACCTTCAACTTTTTTTGTGCTTAATAATGGATAATTTGGGGCATCGTAAGGGTCGTACAACCGCAGTTCGCCAGCAATGTCAAGACCCCAAAGCGTATTATATGTGCTTGACACTACCCGTTTTCCCTGATCTGTTTCTGCCATCCGGGTGCCGATACCTGCTCCTGCTGCTTTTCCCACAAGGGTAGATTCTCCTCCTTCGAGCCAGGGTTTCAGGTTATAAACTTCGTGGTTGCTGAGCCACACAAGGGTATCGTCAATAAAGACGAAGCTTGCAACAAATTGAGTGAAAATATTCAGTAATTCCTGATCTTGGATATATCCCGATGAATAATAAAGGTCGTTGAGTAAATAAGCTGCAAGGCCGTAACCCTCCATGGCAACCCAGAGCGTATCGCCTCGCAAACGCGAAAAGTTTCCCCAGCCCCCGGTCATGTAAACTTCAGTTGTATCCCAGGGAATAGGGTTGTTGAGGTTGCGCCATACGAAGCCAATCCACTCCGATGAAATAGCAAGATAATCGGTGCCATCAGCCAGCGATACATCAAAATGCCAGAGCCCAGGACGAATGTGGTCAATTACATCCAGGTTTCCGTCAGGCAGACCGGTGGCGTCCAGAACAGGAACTGTGGTTTTAAGGTTGTACAGGCCGGCCAGGGTAGCCAGATATAGCGTATCGTTACGCGAATCCATGTTAATGATATTGGCTGATGCAATACCGGGAATAAAACCATCGATGGTAAAGCGTGCCACTGAATCGAGTGAAGTACCGCTAAATTGAAGCGCCCAAAACTCACCCCTCAGCGCCAGGTTACTGTGGCCACCGCAAAGGTAAATGATGCTGTCGTTGAGGTCGGCAAACTGCAAATCTTCTAAGTGCGACACCAGGTTATCTGACCAGCTTGCCAGTGGAGTGGACACATCTGCAACATCATACACAGCCACTTGTCCTGCTAAAAATATCCGGCTTCCCACGGCAATCATATCGTTCCTCCGCTCTACACACATTACATTTCCGGTACCGAATTCCCTGATTTTCTGAAAACCTGTTTCCGCTGTAAAAGTCAGCTCAATGGCTTTATGATGGTTGGCAAAATAGAGTGTATCGTTGTATATATCGATGTCGAAAGCAGCCGAGTCTCCACCCGTTGGGTAGTGCCCGAGGATGGGCATTTCGGGCTGGGTAATATCGAGGGCCCAAAAACCATCATGGTTGGCTGCTACGTAAAGTGTATTGCCATCAATGTATGTTTCGTTGACCAGGCTGAAAAAAGCCCTGTGACCGATCAACACTAAACTATCTTCCTGGGTGGCATCGTACATGCGCACGCTGCCGCCACAACCCACAAACAGCCGTTGGGTATTGCTATCGTAATTAACATGAAAACCCGACCCGCCGGGTGTTTGCCCAATCTTGTCGAGTGTTATCTGTCCGGTGGCTACAAAGAATGTTAAAAGCAGCGAAATAGTAGTGATCATTTTCATTGTATAAAGGTATGGATTATTGGACCTTAGGCAAGAAAAAGTAAAATAACTTGACAAACGAGGATTGTTGTATTAATTTTGATAGGCTATTAATTCAATTTATGAAAATGTACTACTCATTTTCATCATTGTAATATACACAGCTTTATTTAAATATTATTAATTAAACACTCAAGCCATGAAAACAAATGCACCACAAAACTTTTTAGATTGTCATAACATATTGTTATTTCTTGGAATTATGTTGGCAACAGTTATTTTATCAGCAGGATGCCAAACAAGTCCATTAAGTATTTATGATTTTGATGATGGAACAACACAAGGGTGGAAACTTACCGCTGTAGCCGATGATCAACAAAATTTCTACACACCTTTTTTTGATTTATTACATAGTGGAAAGAAAACAAATAGTAAAAAGGGACATTTATTAATTAGTGGCGGCCAATTTGGCCCTTGGGCTAAATTGTCAGGCTTCCCGGAGAAGACATCAAAATATTGGGAGCTTACCGCATATTATACTGGATTATATGCATACAAATCTAACCTATGGCAGGGCATTAAGGGAGTTGAAGTTGATGTAATGGATGAATATGGAATGGGAGTCAATCCTGTTCTGGTAAATATTGGAGTAAGGGTTGAAATTGCGGGAAAAGACAAGAACATAATGGAAGTAGGCACGCAAGGTAAGCCTTTATTTCATCCAATAAATCATGCGTCTACTGGTAAATGGAGTCACCTAAAAGCAAATTTAAATATCCCCTCAAATGCAACCGTTAATCAGGTTTGGATTAAATTCAGAGGGAGTTTAAATCCCGGACTTTATGAGGGTTTTTTATACATTGACAATGTGAAACCGATAAAATCAAACCCCTAATTGGCGCACGGATGTTTCGCTTGCCATTATTATATTTTCTCCCCCTTTGAGGGAGTTTAAGAGGAGGGGTGGTATCCCAATTCAACGTATGGGAAGGCTACAAAGTCACTTTCCTACTTTACTTTTTAAAATATAGAAAAGGTTTGATGTCAACCTCGTATCATCCACTACTTCCAGTGCAACCTTATGCAGCAAGGCAATCTCTTCAATCATCTGTCTTGAAACAAACTCCAGTTTGTGTTCAGTCTTGTTAAATCCAAAATTGGTGGAAATGAACTCAGTAAACTGCGTTACAAGATGCCGTTTCCTGAGGCCTTTGTCCGAATCGCGAATGATGATCATACCACCGGGATTTGTTTTTTGAATGCACTTTTCAATGGTCTGTATTTGCAGGTTTTGGGGTAGGTAGTGTAAAACATCATTCAGGATATACACATCAGAGGGTTCTAAATCCAGTTGAGTGATATCGGCAGTTTCAAATGTGATCCGGTTGTTTTTTATGGCGCAATTATTTGCTACTGCAATTTTGTCTTCATCGTAATCGTATGCTTTGATGGTACGCCCTTCAGAAACCATATTGAGCATAAAATCGAGGTAGCCGTAACCGCATCCAAGATCGGTGATAGTGCAACTGCGTGGAATGAGGTTGTTGAAGAAATGGTAATTGTTCTCTAACCGCAGTTTGATGTGGGTGTACCATTCAAGGGTAGGCCCCTTGTAAATAAAATTCTTGATGATGTAATCGCTCCAGTAATCGGGCGTTTCAAACTCATTCCTTACAGCAGCAAATTCTTTCCTGAACCATTCATTGACGCCTTTGGTCTGTTCGCGGACAGTTTCACCAAATTCCTTTTTCGCAAGATCAATTCTTGGTAAGAATTTCGTGGTGACAAGACCACGCTTCAGAAAGAACTCACTTTTCTTCAGCTTTTGGTTCTGGCCATGTATGATAATTGGCAGGATATCAATCTTCAGTTTAGTCGCAAGGTAAAAGGCCCCTTTGTGGAATCGCTTGATGGTGCCGTCATCGTTGCGGTGGCCTTCAGGAAAGATCATGAATGAATAACCATCTGCAATCAGCGCTTTCAGGTCTTCAGCAATGTCTTCGTAACCAATGTCGGATGGCAGGAAATCGGCATATTGTAAAGCTTTACCGTAGATCGGATGGGTATAATTTCTTCTGTTTGTCAGAACCAGCACTTTGGGATTCAGCAACATCATCAGCATCAGGTCAACGTGACTCTGGTGGTTGGCAATGATGATGGCCGGTTTGCTGTAATCTTCACCCAGTGGGTTGATGATCCTTTTAGGTGAGAGAAAATTCATATAGATCAAAAACCAGGTCATTTTGCTAAAGACCACATGGAAAAAATATTTTTTCTGTTTCTTAAATCCCGGAATGATACGCAGGATGAATGATAATATCGTCATCATCAGGGCGCCAATTACAAACACCAAAAGCGATGCCAGCGAAAAGAAAAGGTCGAGCAGCGTAACCGGCCTGTTGCGCGGGCCTTTCTTGTAGGTGACCATCCATCTGAAAATGGCTGGCAACAGCGTGAAAGTGATGAAAATTACGGATAGGATGCCGATAATCGACATGGTAGCGATGGACTTCAAAGCCGGATGTTTGGCAAATATTAACACACCAATCCCCAAAAGGGTTGTGATGCCCGAAATGATCACCGACACTTTGTAAGATGAAATATCCTTCACTCCGTATTTGTATTCCTGCAACAAACCGCGCATGATAAAAATGCTGTAATCAATTCCCAGTCCGAAAATAAAGGTGAGGATGATGATATTGAAAATGTTGAACGAAATACCCAGCACTGCCATAATACCTACCGTCCACAACCAACTGATAAAAATGGGAATCATGGTAACGATGGTCAGTTCAATACGGCCATAGGCGATCAGCAAAATACTGAAAACGATCAATAAGGATATAAGGATTAATTTGTCGAAGTTATCTTTGAGTATGCCCACAAATTCACTGGTGATCACCCGCTTATCGATAACCCAGGTGTCGGGTTGCGTCTCAAAAAAATCCAGAACTGCATTTATATCGTCAGAATCAGTGTTCACCTTTACCACATTAATGATTGCTGAAAGTGTATCGGTATTGATGGTGTAATTGTTAAAATACAGTTTGCTCAAAATGGGAAACCGGTCAGGTTCAACCGCTTTGAAATCAGCTTTCAACCAGTCGTTGAATTTGTTGAACGCATTGGCTTTAAACTTATGTTGAGATCCAATGTTTTTCAGGTCATCAATTAATTTTTCCTTTCGGTTTGACCAGAATTCGTTCCATCGTTCAATGGCTTCTCTCTGTCCCAATTCAGAATGAAAAAAATCACTAACAACCATTGCATCCTGGATTGCGCCTGCTAGTTTCAGGCTGTCGATTAGTAAAGCCGTTTTTTCATTTATTTGCAAGGCATCTTCCAGGTTTGCACCCGGCGTGACCAGGTAGATCGTTTTCTTACTCAGGCTGGTAACCTCGTTTAAATCTTTTTCTGCCTTCGACAATTCCTTGCTCATGTAGTTGTTCTTCATCATATCCGACTCGAACTCCACATGCTTCCAAAGGAAAAGGAATACAATCGTTAGAAAAAGAATAGCAACCTGTAAATATTTATTATTAGAAAATGGATAAGCAGCGATACGGTCGATGATACCGGTTTTATTTGTTGTGGATGTGGTTTTCTTTCCCGGCAGGAGATGTGGTAAAACCACCAAAGAAAATAATGCTGCTGCCAGTACGGCGATGGCAGCAAACATGCCCAGGTCGTTCAGCGCCTGCGAGTTGACGAAGCGAAGGCTAAAGAAAGCACCTGCAGTTGTCATGCTACTCATTACCACAGGTGTGGAGAGATCTTTGAGGAGGAGTTTGATATCGTTGTGTTTACGGTAATGCGCGAAAATATGAAGGGCATAATCGAGTGAAATACCCAACAGAACGGAACCAATTCCCAGTGAAATGGCCGATACTTCGCTTTTGAGCAGGTATAGTGCTGCAATTGAAACAATAGCTCCAAATACAACCGGAAGAAAGATGATCAGAAATGTTCGCTTGCGGCGGAAAAACAGACTGATAAACAGAACAAGCAAAACAATCGCGATAGAGACAGTGATAATGATGTCTTTTTTAATGCGTTGCGCATTGCCGAGGGCTACCACCGGACTTCCGAAATAATTGACCGTTACATCAGTAAACTCTTCATTTGTAAGATTATCAATGATGAGATCAATCCCCTCAAATAAGTATTGATTGACAGCAGTATTGTTGGTTGAACGGGGAGTGATCATTAACAGCAAATTCCGCTTGTCTTTGGTCAGGAAATGCCCGTTGTAAAGGATCATGTTATCGCTTAACTGGAACGACCTGAACTTCTCCATTACAATGGGAGTAAAGTGAAGCGGGTCGCGTGCAATCATCTTTTTGGTTCCCATCCCCATTGGGGATACAAGGCTCCTGTAATTTGCTTCCAACGTTGAAGCAATGTTTTCTTCAGTAATCAATGAATCAATCTTCTGATAATCATTTTCGTCAAGAAAGAGTGGAAGATGTTCGTAAACCACATTGTATATTTCCAGCATTTCCACATCCTCAGGTGGTTTATCGATGGAGCGCAGGTGATCCGGAATAAATTGTTGTTGAAGCGAATCTTTTAAACGATCGGCAAACCGGGTGAGCAGTTTCGGGTTAGCTTCTGCAGTTGAATCACTTAACCTGATGTTGAAAATAACCTTGTCCATGAACTTTGCATTGGAAAGCACAAAGTTGAGGTTGCTGATCTTTTCACTTTCAGGGAGGATTTTCGTAATGTCCTCACTGAACTTAAGTTTTGAAGCCAGGTATACGGAATAGCCGAATACTAACAATATCAAAAAGATAAATATCCATTTGTATTGTTTTGCGATCCGGTATATGAATAGGAAGAATGTGCTCATCCGGCGGTTTTATAAATAGCAAAATTAAAAAGTTATTAGTCCAATCCCCCCTCGTTGGTGTCGACACTAACGAGCGATCTTTTAAACCCTGGTAATTGTCATCACCGACCGGAAGCTTATGAGGTAATATATATTCTTCGAAATTAACTCTCGTTGGTGAGGACACCGACGAGGGAAACGGTCGACACCAACGATGGTTAAGTTTAGGTGGTTTTATGTTTGATAACGATAGATATCTTCATGATCAAATAGGTGATTATTCCAATAACCAAACCCAATCCCAGTCCAAAAACCATACTACCCACTACATATTGATATATACTGTATCCAAGGTCCTGAAATGTGACATAAAAGTGGCCATCCATTATTTGTTGTTTGAGTTGGATAAGGGTTTCTTTCGTGAGGTTTTCGGGGTTGCTTACCACAAAACCACCAGTTTTATAGCTGAAATAGATTAGAAATGGAATCAGTGGCGGGATTGAAATATTGGAGGCCGCCAGCACCAGTATCTTATTCAGCCGGAAAAAATGGGCAAGAAAAGCAGCAGTCAGCATCTGGAAGCCCCATATAGGCACAATGCCCATGAAGATACCAAAACCAATAGCGCTTGAAACTTTCGCAGGATTTTCATTGTGCAGTTGTAATTGGTCACGCACGATGTCGGTAAATTTATTTCGGGTCAGGTAACGGAAAGCATTCCGGAGAACAATATAGAGGAAGGTAATGAGCACCAAAACTGTGTTTAAAACACTGATCCGGGCAAAGTCGGGCAGGGGCCGAAAGTGGGAAACCCTTTCTTCGGGGTAATCTACCCTAATGGGAACGGGAATTACCTTAATACCACTCCATGCAGAGCGCACCAACACCTCAATCTCAAATTCATATTTATTGGTGAAGAATTTCGAATTTTTATAAAATTTGATTGGATACAGTCGAAATCCGGATTGTGTATCTGGTAGTTTCTGACCGGTTTCGGCCCAGAACCAGAAATTGGAAAATTTATTGGCAAAGGTGTTTTTTGAAGGCATCCCTTCAACTTCAATATTCCGCGAACCGATGATCAGGGCATCGGAATCTTCTTTTAATTTTTCTGCGAAAACCCGGAGGTCTTCAGCAAAATGCTGGCCATCAGCATCTATGGTTATGGCATAATCAAATCCTTTTTCCAGTGCAAGCTTAAATCCCTGGCGGATGGCGTACCCTTTGCCTTTGTTTTGGTCGTAGCTGATCAAATCAATGCCATGGATTTCAGTAAGCAAATCTTTTGTTTGATCCGTTGACCCATCATTAACAACAATGATTTCGGTTGTGTATTGCCGAACATCTTCAATCACTTTTAATAAAGTCTTATGGTTGTTGTAAGTCGGAATAATCACACAGACTTTTTGGCCTTTGAAAATATCTTTGAAGTGTGGTTGTTGGCTCATTTAAGAAATATGCAGTTCAGCAAAAATACTTTTTTTGGGATTCAAGTAGTAATTCTTCAAGCGTGGACGCTTGAAGCAGCGATGGAATAAAATATACGTTTAATTCCGAAGGAGGAACGACCGACGGAATCTCCTGAGTTGGAACAAGAAAAATACAAGGGGATTGCCGCGCTCCATTTCATTCCGCTCGCAATTAAACGTACTTAATTATTCCCTCTCAACTTTGGTTAAGGAATAATGTATTTTTCCCTTATTATAAATGATACTTCCTGGCGAAAGATAATCATAACCTGTCAGGGTAATTGTGGTTTTTTTCTTCAGGAAACCTGATTGAATAATTTCGCTGACTGCGCCGGAATTGCTGTTGTAATAATACCGGTGGTTGTTACCATCTTTTTTTATAACCCTGACCATATTTTGTGGCTGGCATTCGAATGTGTAGTCTTGTTTTGCTTCATGCGCATCAAGCATAACAAGATTCAGGAAGTTTTGCAATGAACCTGTGAATTTTTCATGATCCAGAAAATCAATCATTTGATGTACAACAAATGGGTTTTGCTCATCCGCGGAATACTCAACATCAAAATATTTCAAACCCACTTCCGAAAGCATGACTATACGCATGGTAGTGTTCTTTATTTTGAAAAATATCAGTCCACTCAGATTACGACCATGAATTTGCATGTCAGCCTTGTAAAGTCCGCTTTTATATGTTGGGCTGAATACCCTTGGTTGGGAAATTTTTACAGACCCCCCGGTTTCTCCAGGGGAGTCTTTCTGGACAACAGCTGATTTTTTTGAAGCGCAACCACCCGCAAACAAAACAGAAATCAGTAAAGCGACCAGGTATAACTTGTGTGTTTTATTATTCAGAAATCTTGAATTGGTCATCTTCGAGTTTTGTGTTTTTCTTTCTGTTTGTAAATGTGATCAGGGTAAAATCCTCCTCCGGTTCGATAAACTTAACTTTAGCAACAGCCATGCTTTCTTTTTCGAAATATATTTCAATGGTTTCGAGTATGTTTTTCAAGATTTCATCCTGTGGTTTTAAAATGGTAAGGTAGCACGATTTGTCTTTAAAAAAAGAAGCCTGAAATCCAGGGTCATTTACAAAATTGCCCTGTATCGCCATCAAAATCATGTTATTGATCTCTTTGAAAAGTTTATTCGATTCAGTATCGAATGTGCTGATTTTACCATCATTATTAATCATAAATTGATTATTATTTATGACGATTGCATAATTGATCGGAGAATGATATTCCCAGCGTACATCATTTTCTTGCCGGAATAAGAACTGTCCGCGACTGATCAAAACTTCCTCCATCATGGTCAGGTATTTCTCCTGGATGAAATCGCTGCTCAAACTATTTGTTTCATCAGCATTTTCACTGATCATTTCTTTAACTGTGTTAATATCCTGAACTTCAGTAAAGCCGTTAGGTGCCTGCGAAAAAGCCGGTATTACCAGAGTCAATGAAAGAAGGATTATTACAAGTTTATTCAGTTTCATAGGCCTCGATTTCGAACAATTTAGTCAAACTTACAATTTTAAAGCCGTTTTCTTTCAGCCATGAGAGGTATTCCTCAATTATCTCAAGAATTTTTTCATCTGTATCGTGAAACAAAACCACATCGCCCCCTTTGGTTTTTCGTTTCAGTTTCTGAAGCACTTTATCTTTTGATTTAAAAGTATCGAAGGAGCGCAAACTCCAGCCAATCGATATCATATCCGTTTCCTGAAGCGCCTTTTTTAATGCCGGGTTGGTTACACCATAAGGTGGCCTGAACAATAATGGGTTTTTACCAATTTCCTTCTTTATTACGTCATTCGTTTTTTTTATATCATTGATCATCTTCTTTGAAGAAAACAGGTCGAACCAGCGGTGATGTGAATAGGAATGGTTCCCGATCAGGTGTCCGTTTTTTTCAATTTCCTTAATAATTTCGGGATGTTCATTGATCTGTTTGCCAATGCAAAAGAAGGTGGCCGGTACATTCTCATTTTTAAGAATTTCAAGCAATCCGGGTGTAATCTCCGGATTGGGACCATCATCAAAAGTGATTACGATTTCTTTTTTCTGTGTTTTTGCTTTGCATAATGATGGAAAATAAAAATTCAAGCTGATTTTTATCGAACCTATAGCGAGTAAGGCCAAATAAATAATGATTGGTATAAGTATGATCCAACTCGGGTTTCCTTCATATTGCACCTGCATAATCAAAGCGAACAGGATGATGAAAAATGAGATGCTTATTGTGGAGTAGCGGAACATGATTGATTAACTTTTTTGTCATTCTGATCCGTCAACCGACGGAGAAGAATCTTTTTGAAACCTAATCAAGATCATTCATTCCACTGCGTTTCATTCAGGATGACAGTTCTTTGTTATTTATTTTTTCCTTTTGCACTTAAATAGCGTGTGGCTCATGCCGATATTTTCAGAAACTTCATCAATATACAATCCTGATTTTTCAACCAGCCTTTCCATATCACGCGAATGATACATCTGGCTGTTACCATTGGCGATGGCAGTAAAATACAAGGAGGTTGCATGAAGGCTATAAGTTGATGCTTCAAATTTTTGTTTATCCCAGTAAGTTTCAAGAATAAAAAGAGCGCCATTTTCATCCAGCGCATCATATGATCGTTTAAGCAAACTCAAGACTTCTTCTTGCGAAAAACAATCAAGAAACTGGCTCATCCAGATAGCTTCATACCCTTTCGGGAAAGGTGCAGTTTTATCCAGCAGGTTGACGGCAACGGCATCAATCCTGTCTTTCAATCCTTTTTCAGATATATTCTCCATCGCATCTTTTACCTGTCCCGGCAGGTCAAGTATGGTCAGCTTTACATCCTTGTCGTAATTTGCGCAAAAGATGGAAAATTTCCCGGTGTTTCCACCCACGTCCATAATTTTGGCCGGATTGTCTTTGAACAAGTAAGGCATAACTTCCGGAAAAGCATAATCAGAATAATAATGATCGAAAGCAAACCAGCTCTTACGCACATGTTCAGGTAATTCGGCCAGACCTTCATATATTGTATCCCAATTGCCAAAAACTTTTAGGCCTTCCGGTTTTCCTTTTTTGATGGCATCCTGCAAACGAAAGAACCCCAAATAATTAATATCGTTGGTGAAGTCCATGTTCACCTTTGTCAGGTCGTCACGAAGAATGAAATAGCCAGTTTTGGTCAATGCCCATTTTTCTTCTTCAACCAACACCATCTCAAGGCTTAAGCCGGCTTCCAATAAAACTTTTACTCCATAAACAGATAGTTTCAGGTTGCCGGCAATAGATTCAATATCTGTTTCTTTATTTTTCTTCTTCATCAGGTAATCCAGTATGCCCAGGTCGCGCAATGCTTTTGCAGCCTGGAACATAATAGGCGCAAAGGCAATTTTTTGTGCATTATACCTGGCCTGTACGGCTGATTTTTTATCTGATCCGTATGTAAAATTCATTTTCTCTGTTATTTCTGAAGCGACCAAAAATAGTAATAATTGAACCACTGTTCAGGATACTTTTTCAGGATATGCTCCATTTCTATGGTATAAATATTAAGGAGTTGTGTTATTTGCTTTTTAAAAATTTCTTTGTCCCTTGTAATATCAAATTTTACCGGATCGGTAGCATAAAAATGATAGTGCGTATTTGTTTCTTTTGCTGCCGAAACAAAAGTGACCGGCCTGTTGTACTTCAAAGCCATATAAAAGGGGCCGTACGGAAATTCAGCATCATGTCCTAATAATTTGCCTGTAATGGTTTTGTTTCCTTCAATAAAACGATCGCCATGAATTGCAATCAATTCTTTTTTCTTGAGCGCCTCGTTAATTTTGATCAGGTGAGACATATCGTCCTTCATTGGAATGATATTCATGCTTTTCCTGGTCATGACGTCATCAAGCAGTGCTTTAATTTTTTCATGTTCGGCTTCCAGCATGACGACATGTACTTTGGTATCGATCCTTTCAAGCAGCTGGCCTGCTATTTCCCAGTTCCCGATATGGGCGCCAATCAAGAAACCACCCTCATCCGTAGCCATCTGGTGCAAATATTCTTCACCTTCAAAGTCAAATGTGAATTTATCGGAAAAACCGGCAAGCAGTGCGACCTTATCCAGCAGAACCTGTCCGAGTTTGTAGAAATTTTTAAAAAGATATTTAACGGATTTGGTTTTACTATAGCCCAGAATAAAGTTGAAGTAGTGGAAAATAGGTTTACGTGCCTTAGGTGCAAAAAACACATAATACAAAACCACAAAACGCAGGAAAAAATAGGAAAAACGGAGTCCGGGATATTTAAGAAGAAAAATAAAGAAGCGGTAGCCGGCTATGCCACCTCTGGTTTTGCCTTTCCATGAGGCCATTAGTTCTTCGATCGTTCGAGTATGAAGTTATACAGGTCTTCCAGTTTTTTGATTTTCACCATCTGTTCACTGGTAACTTTTAAACCGAATTGTTTTTCAATTATAACAGCAATATCAACAAAATCAAGGCTTTCGATATCAAGGTCCTCTTTCATCTTGGCATTTGGAACAAGCTGATCTTCCTCCAGTTCAAATTCGTCAATCAAAAAATCATTGACCTTAACAACAACTTCGTCTTTACTCATTTTAGTACTTATCTTCAGGATGCAAAAGTAATATTTATTTGAATAAATTATATTGCATTAGGTTCATCTTTTCTGTTTTACATTCTGATAATATAAAAGTTACCAATATACAATCAGTCAGCAGTCAGCAATCGGCAATTCTCAGTCAGTTTCTCTTCAAACCCCAGACTCCAAACTCCAAACTCAAAACTCCAAACTCAAAACTCCAAACCCTTTGCTTTGTTCCAGTATACATCCATTTCCTCCAGGGTCATGTTTTCGATGTTTTTGCCATCGCTGGCTGATTCTGTTTCGATAAACTGGAAGCGGCGAATAAATTTCTTATTGGTTTTTTCAAGGGCATCTTCAGGGTTTACGCCAATATAACGGGCATAATTCACCAGGGCAAACAATAAATCGCCCAGCTCTGCTTCCATTCTGTCTTTGTCTCCGCCCGATTCTACTTCATGTTTTAATTCCGACATTTCCTCCTGAACTTTGTCCCATACCTGCTGGCTGTATTCCCATTCAAATCCTACACCTTTCACCTTTTCCTGTATGCGGTAAGCTTTCACAAGCGGGGGCATTGATTGCGGTACACCTTCAAGCACTGACTTTTTACCCTCTTTCAGTTTTAATTTTTCCCAGTTATGTTTTACTTCCTCTGCATTCACAACATCAACATCACCATAAATATGCGGATGGCGATGAATCAGTTTTTCGGCAATACTATCCAAAACATCTTTTATATCGAATTCATTTTTTTCAGAGCCTATTTTGGCATAAAAAACAAGATGAAGCATCAAGTCGCCCAATTCTGTCTTAATTCCGTCCATATCTTTTTCAAGAATGGCATCCGAAAGCTCATAAACTTCTTCAATGGTCAGATGCCGGAGGCTTTCCAGTGTTTGTTCTCTATCCCAGGGACAACCCGCGCGAAGGTCATCCATTATATTTAACAATCGCTCAAATGCACTGGTTTTTAATTTTGTAGCTGAATCAGACGTCTTCTTTTTTTCCTTCATCTTTTTAAATGTAATTAAGAGACTGTTTAGAATTTATCCTTCAGTTTTCTTATGTGTCTTTTTAGCCATCTCATCGTTATCCCGAGGCCTCGGGATGCCTCGATCTGACAAAAAATACATCATAATAAATTCTAAAAACAAAATCTAAACAGTCTCTTAGCTTTTGTGGCTGTTTCTCCTAATTTTGTGCGAAGATAAAAAGAAGCCTTGAGACGCCTCCTCCAAATACAATTATTAGTCGTATTTCTAATACTGCACATTCAGGTGTCAGGCCAGGCTCATACACCATATAGCAAAAACAACCTGATGACTGAATTCAAGATGCATTATGGTTTTTTTGCAAGCCATCACCTTGAACTTAATATTTTCAGGTCACATTTTCCGGCTTTTGAATTCAGTATCGAGAAGGCAACATGGGGGAAGAACCGTTGGGAAATTGTTTATGCTTACCCGATAATAGGGCTAAGTATCTGGTATTCGCCGCTGGGTGGTTTTGAGGAAGTTGGGTCGGCAATAGCCATATACCCGTTTATTAATTTCCCTCTTGTGAAAGACGAAAAACAGAGCCTCAATTTCAGGTTGGGTGTTGGCTTAAGTTATCTCACCAATCACTTTCATCAGACAAAAAACTATAAAAATTTCGCCATTGGTTCACACTTGAATGTTGCCGGGAGCCTGTACCTTGAATATCGAAGAAAAGTTTCGAAAATGATTACCCTATCTGCCGGAGCGGGCTTAACTCATTTCTCAAACGGAGCGATGAAAACACCTAACTTTGGGATGAACCTGATTACTGCTAATATCGGTATGACAGCATATTTGAAAACCCCAAACCCACAACTTAGTAACAAAATCTTACCGAAACTGTATCCCTTCGAGTTTGATGGCAAAAAATCACTCGATTTTGATGTTAGTATTTCCTTGGGGATGAAAGATATGACCCAACAAGTGGGTGAGCGTTTTCTGGTTTATGCACTGACTGCAAATATTTTTAAGCAAGTTTCATGGAAAAGTAAAATTGGAATTGGTATTGACCTGACATATGATGCATCTGACAAATATTTGCTGGAATGGAATGGAAATCCTGCTGAAAACAACTGGCAGATACTTAAACCGGGCATAAACGCTGCCTACCAGTTGATTATTTCACGCATTTCGTTTGTATTTAATTTTGGTTATTACCTGGCAGGGAAAGAAAAAAGTGAAGGTAGTGTTTATCAGAGGCTGACACTCAGGTATTTATTCACAGATCAATTTTTTGCGAAAATTGCCATAAACTCAAATTGGGGAAAGGCAGAATATGTGGGATTTGGAATTGGATATCAATTAAACTTTATTTATAGAAGAACCATTAAACATTGATGATCAGGAAATCAACATACAAAGGATTGAACAACATCCTGTTATTAATGATATTGTTTTTACTAATCTCAGGCTTATCCTGTAAAAAGAGTCCGGTTCTGGATTGCTTTAACAGTACAGGAAAGATAAAGAAGGTGGAACGTGAAATAGATAAATTTACTTCGATAATATTAAAAGATAATGTGAACCTTCATCTGCGCCAGGCCCATAAAAACAAATTGATACTTGAGGCAGGAAGTAACCTGATGTCAAAAATTATAACAGAGGTAAATGCCGAAGGCGTATTGGAAATTAAAAATGACAACCGGTGTAACTGGGTGAGATCATATGATAAACCCATCAACGTTTATCTTGATTTTGTTCAATTGGACACACTGGAATACAGGTCAATAGGAAATGTAACCAATGAAGATACCATACGAATGGATACATTGGTCATTGATGTTAAAGAGGGTGCAGGTAAAATCGAGCTAACCGTTGATACATATAAAATTAATACCAACTTGCATTACGGAACAGCTAATATCATTACCTCCGGAAGAACGAATATCAGCTTTGTTTATCTGGCCGGAGCAGGTAAAGTTGATAACAGATCATTAATTGGTAATTTGGTTTACCTGAGTAATAAAAGCAGTAACGATATTTATGTTAATTCAACTTCAACACTTGGGGTTACAATTGAAAACATTGGAAACGTTTATTATTTGGGCAATCCTCATAACATAAATTTAACAGGGAATGGTAGTGGTGAATTAATAAAACTTGAAGATTAAATGACAAGATTCATCAACCGATATCTTATTCAAATTACTATTGTTGTATCGGCAATTATACTTGTTTGGACGAGTGCAAACCTGAGATGGGGAGATGAACGGTGGTATAAAAACCTAGCGCATGATGCAAAGGGTTATTATGCATATTTGCCCGCGATTTTTATTTACCATGACTTATCATTTGACTATTTAACAAGTTATAATGATGATGATCCAACTAAAAACAGGGGGTTTGTTCACCGGGTGGATCCACACAAAGAGCATGTCATCAATAAATATTTTGCCGGAACGTCATTGGCACAAATGCCTTTCTTTTTCCTCGGGCATATAACCAGCTGGGCTCTAAACAAACCCTTAGATGGCTATTCATCCTATTACCTGATCTTTATTCAGGTTGCAACAATTTTTTATGCGCTATTGGGACAATTTTTACTTTTCAGGATTTTATATCAATTTAAAATTTCGAATAAAATAAATGCACTTGTGATCTTTAGTGCCATTTTTGGGACAAATATATTTTATTACATCACAATTGAACCCGGAATGTCGCATGTTTATTCCTTTGCTTTCATAACGTTGTTTGCGTACGGTTTTATCAGGTTCTTTAAAAGGCCTTCATCAACTTACTTTCTGACCGGTATGTTTGCACTTGGAATGATAATTTTAATACGCCCTGTAGACATACTGGTTGTGTTGAGTTTACCATTCTTGGCCGGGAGCCTGAAGAAACTTAAAAACGGTTTTAATTATTTGTATCAAAATGTCGGGATAGCCACAGTTGGCTTGTTCATTGCTTTTTCAATTGTATTCATTCAATTAATTATTTATAAAATTCAGACAGGCGATTTTATCGTGTACTCATATTCAGGCGAAGGATTTGATTTTAAAGACCCAAACATTGTTAACTTTATTATATCATACCGAAAAGGGTTTTTAGTTTATACACCAATATTTTTTCTGTCAATATTAGGGAGTTATACCTTATTCAGGCGTAGTCCATTCCGGTTTTTTAGCCTTGTAATATTTCTTCTGATTGTGATATATATTTTATCCTCCTGGTGGCAGTGGTATTATGGTGGTAGTTTTGGCTCAAGGGCATTTATCGACTACTATGTATTTATGTTTATCCCAGTAGCCCTGTGGTTAGAATTTGGCAAATTAAAAAAGCTATTTATACCAATAACCTTTTTATTTATCCTTGTTTGTCAGATACAAACATTTCAATATCAATATGGTTATATACATTGGTCGGATATGACAAAAGAGTGGTACTGGGATAATTTTCTCAGAATAGATAAGGTTATAAATGATGCAGAGAAACAATGGTGATTAGTATGAGCAAGATGTTATTTATGCCCCGGCATGAATAACATTAGCCATAAATTAGTACGCTCTGGCAAATACTACTCTTCTTTCAGAAGGTTTACCTGTAAATACACATTTCCCTGCTTCTCCTTTACCATCGAAAGGAATAACGCGAATGGTAGCTTTTGTTTCGTCCTTTATTTTTTGCTCGGTTTCTGGTGTTCCATCCCAATGGGCCCACATAAACCCACCTTTTTCAACCTGTATTTTAAACTCATCCCAGGTGTCAACATAAAACGTACTGTTATCTCTGAACGAAAAAGCTTTTTGGAAGATGTTGTCCTGTATTTTTTCGAGTAAGTGTTCAATTTTCTCTGCAATATCTTCCATTTGCAGCACTTCTTTTTCAAGTGTATCCCGTCTGGCAACTTCAACAGTTTCGTTCTCAAGGTCACGCGGGCCAATAGCGAGGCGGACAGGTACGCCCTTCAGTTCCCATTCTGCAAATTTGTATCCGGGCTTGAAAGTATCACGGTCATCAAATTTTACAGAAATATTCCTGGCTTTCAGATTGCTGGTGATAACATCCACTTTATTACGAATAGCTTCCATCTGCTCAGGTTTTCTGTATATTGGAACTATAACTACTTGTATAGGAGCAAGTTTAGGAGGAAGCACCAGGCCATTATCATCGGAATGTGCCATAACCAGGGCGCCCATTAAACGGGTTGAAACACCCCATGAAGTAGCCCAGACATACTCCAGCTTATTCTCTTTGGTAACGTATTTTACATCAAATGCTTTCGCGAAGTTTTGTCCTAAAAAGTGGGAAGTGCCTGACTGTAGGGCTTTGCCGTCCTGCATCAGCGCTTCAATACAATAAGTTTCAACAGCCCCGGCAAACCGCTCGTTGGGTGATTTTAGTCCCTTTAAAACAGGAACTCCAATCCATTTTTCTGCAAAATCAGCATAAATGTCAAGGATAAGTTCTGCCTCTTCTATTGCTTCTTCCCTGGTGGAGTGTGCTGTATGACCTTCCTGCCAGAGAAATTCAGTGGTTCTGAGGAAAAGCCTTGTCCGCATTTCCCACCTAACCACGTTCGCCCATTGGTTGATAAGCAGTGGTAGGTCGCGATACGATTGAATCCAATTTTTGTAGGTATCCCAAATAATGGCTTCAGATGTTGGCCGTATAATCAATTCTTCTTCAAGTTTAGCATCCTCATCAACAACAACTTTTCCGTTCTCATCAGTTTTTAACCGGTAATGAGTAACAACAGCACACTCTTTGGCAAATCCCTCAACATGGGAGGCCTCCTTGCTAAAAAAAGATTTTGGAATAAGTAGCGGGAAATATGCATTTTGATGCCCGGTTTCTTTGAACATTTTATCAAGCGCTGCCTGCATCTTTTCCCAGATAGCAAAACCATAAGGTTTAATTACCATTGATCCCCTGACAGAAGAATTTTCAGCAAGATCTGACTTAATAACTAAATCGTTGTACCACTGCGAATAGTTTTCCGCTCTTGAAGTTAATTCTTTGGCCATTATTGAATTTTGGTATAGTATTTGTAATTTTTAAGGAAAGCAGCAAAAATAAACAATGTTATACAAACATCAACATATCGAAAAAATGAATACTCCTGGTAAATATACTGCGTGGATTGGTGTAATCCTGGCGGTAATATTCCTTGCCTCATGTTCAACGGTAAGTGAACTCCCGAAAGATGATATTTATTATTCAAAGAATGTTAAAAACACCGGCGAATATGATTGGGATGATTTTCAAAAAAATGCACAAAGCTATAATACCGGAACAGCTTCAAAAGGAACCACAGATGGTTCGTATAATAGTGGTGCCGGAGGAGGAGATATTGCTACAACAGTTTCTGGTATAGATGCTGATAACGATGACCAATACATTGATGAGTATTACGAATCAGGTTATGAAGAACGCATTAACAGATTTGGAAATAACTCAAGCAGTAGTGGTTTTGGATATTATGATGGTTACAACAACTCAGGATGCAACTGTGGTCAGTCAAACTGGTCGTTAGGATTTGGTTACAGCAGTGGCGGATGGTCGATGGGTTATGGTTATGGCTGGCCACATAGTTATTATGGAAGCAGTTATTGGGCTGGTTACAACGCCGGTTATAATAGTGGTTACTACAATGGATATTGGGGATACCCTTATTACGGATATGGCGGATATTATGGTGGTGGTTACGGCGGGTATTATGGTGGTGGCGGTTACTATGGTGGCGGTGGTTACAATGGCGGATATTATCCGGAATATGGCTATGGCCCGCCAGCAGTTGTATATGGTCCCAGGAATTCGGGAGGTGGCGGAACAACCATTCCTCGTTCAGGTGGGCGCTCAGGCTATCAGGATGATAATGAAAAAAGCGGAACAATTGTAGTGGCTAACAGAAGCGGATCAACAAACGGAGGTTCTGGTCGGTTAGTAGCTGAAGGTGCTAGTACAAGGACGGGTGGTCAATTGGAAAAACCATCGGGTGAAAATACAATCTCAAACAGAACAACAGGTGCCGCCCTGGCTCAGGAAAAAGTAAAAAAAACCGGCAACAAGGTTCAAAACCGAACTGTAGCTGAAAACAGGTATGATAAACCAACACACTCACAAGAGGTTGTTCCTGAACGCAAATATCAGAAACCCAAATCGTACCAGAGTTTACCTTCGCAAAAACCCAGGTCAGGACAAGACTATGTAAGGCCAACAACAAAGTCACCTGCAACCAGGTCTTCAAACGCTAATCCTTATGTAAGAACAAAAAAACCATCAACAAATACACGCTCAGTAACTAACTCAAGGTCTAATTCAAATTCACCTTCACGTAGTTATTCATCACCTTCGCGATCAACTACAACACGAAGCAGCAGTTACAGCTCTCCATCCCGAAGCTCAGGATCTTCTTCAATTAGCAGGAGTTCAAGTGGAAGTTCTTCCCGGAGTAGCGGAGGCAGCAGTTCAAGGAGCTCGGGTTCGAGAAGTAGCAGCGGAGGTAAAAGATAGGAATTTCATCATCTTTACACATTAAATCAGTGACTTATGAAAAGAATACTTTTTATAGCAGCCCTTATTGTACTCCAGATAAGCCTGTTTGGTCAATTTGCTGAGGATGCACTTCGCTATTCCCAGTTGTATTATCAGGGTACTGCAAGAAGCATGGCTGTTGGAGGAGCTTTAAGTGCACTGGGTGGTGATTTCTCAGTATTAAGTACAAACCCGGGAGGCTTAGCCGTTTTCAGGTCAAATGATTTTAGTGCAAGTATCGAGGCTTATTCAAGCAAGGCAGAATCATCTTATAATAGAACAGCCACTGATGTATCAAAAACCATGTTTGATATTAGCAATATCGGATATGTTATTTCCAAACAAATAGGAAGGGGAGGCCGTGGATGGAAGTACTGGCAATTTGGAGTAGGGATGAACCGGCTGAATAATTATAACGGAAGTGTATTTATTAAAGGTTTGAACCGGAACCCTGATGATGTCAATGATATAGCGTCCTCAAGAATAGATGTTTACTACGAACAGATTCTCGATATGCAGGATGCAGGTTATGGAATAGATCAAATTAACGAATATGACCCGTTTTATCTTGGGCCGGCCTGGAATACTTATTTGTTTGATACCATCAGAAATGCGGATAACGATCTGATACTTGTATCACCCGTACCTTATCAAACTGATATGGAACAACGTCAAACCATTAACACTAAAGGGTCGAACAACGAATTTCTGGTTGCAGCTTCTGCTAATTTT
This sequence comes from Chlorobiota bacterium, assembly GCA_030596395.1. GTDB lineage: Bacteria > Bacteroidota > Bacteroidia > Bacteroidales > F082 > JAADID01. The sequence continues at coordinate 57,976 of JAUVKF010000006.1, forward strand.
GACGATATATTATACATCGGTGCTACGGTGGGCGTGCCCTATCTAAGGTATATCAGGGAGACAACCTATGAAGAATATAACCTGGATGATACAGTTACCACTTTTGACCATTGGAGCGTTTATGATGAGTTGAAAACGATAGGATGGGGTATAAACCTGAAACTGGGAGCCGTTGTGCGACCGGTTGATTTTATGCGTATAGGCCTGGCATTTCATACGCCTACTTATTACTTCTCGATGAAAGATACCTGGAGAACTTACACTTACAGCAATGTGTTCGCATATAGTGATAATACCTGGCACAGCGGTGGATCTGATTCACCGGTTGGTGAGTATAAATACAAACTAACCACTCCAATGCGGTTTATCGGCAGCCTTGCTTTCGTGATTAAAGAGATTGGATTTATTTCGGGTGAGTACGAATATGCAGGCTATAGCAAGACGAAATTTAGCGCAAAAGGTTATGGTTTTGAATCAGAAAATGATATTATTAAAAACTCATTTAAAGGCGTTAGTAACATAAGGGTTGGTACCGAATGGCGTATATCAAAAATTAGTCTTCGTGCGGGCTATGCCATATATGGAAGTCCTTACAAAGACAATTTGAATGATGGAAAAAGACAATCCTTTTCGGGCGGAATTGGTTACCGTGGTGAAAATTTTGCCATCGACTTTGCCTATGTAAGGTCGACTATGGATGAAGATTATTATTTGTACAGTTACTCCAATACAAATCTCGATCCACCTGTTGAAATACAATCGAACGCAGTAAAGAATACTTTTACTGATCAGAATTTCGTTTTATCTGTGCGATACTTCTTCAAGAAAAAATAACTATTCTGAAACCCTCTTCAACCCGGCCCTGGCTTTGCTGTGGATACCGGATTCATATTCATCAAAATCAAGGTCGAGGCAAACCTGGTAATAATATAAAGCATCCTGATAGTTTGAATCGGCTTCGTAGATTTCTCCCAGTTTAAGTGCAGCATTTCCCGCAAAATATCTTGGATTATCTTTGCCTATAGTAATGGTTTTCAGATAATTTGACATAGCAAGTTGGATATTTTGAGTTTGATGTGCTATCCTGGCTTTTCTGTAAACCCGTTCAATAGTTTGTACTTCTGAAAGATGCGTTGTATCCATCGAGTGCAATATGCTGTCAGCCTGCTTGTAGTATCCGCCATCAAATAATAGCCTGGCCTTTATCAAATCTACATTGGGTAGACCCTCAGAGTTTGCTTCCCTTTCCGCATCTTTATCCTGCCCAATATACATATGCCCATTTTCGATTACCCTTGTCATTAATTCCTGATACCGAAGTGTATCGCTATTCAAAAGTGATGACCAGGCCTTTTTTCGGTAAGCATCTTTAATATAATTCTGTCCGTTGTAGTTTTCAAGAAAAAAGTCGTATTGAATTTTCGCCTGCTCAGTTTCAAGTTTTCGAAGCTGGCATTCAGCCTCGAGATACCTTAGATAGTAAAATGGAAAATAAGCGCTTAATTCAGGTAATTGCTCAAATTTTGAAAGCACCTCTTCGTTGTTTCCTGTTCTCATCAGGATATTAATTGTAAGGTAGGAGAGGAGAAGGTTATCCTGTTCTTCATTTTCAAGGTGAGATAAAAGAAATTCGAGTTCTTTTTCATCGGGATAAATATTCAGCTCAACAAATCCGAGATAAAACAAAACTTCATTTTTAAGGTAATGATAGGCTTTATCTTCCATGCTGTTTTGCAATACCAGCCTTAATTCACTTTTACCCTGATCAACATTGCCTTCCATATCAATAATATCCAGCAACCATTGGTACTTACTGGGAACAAGGCCGATCATGATATGCAATACACCAAGCGAGATGTTATTTGGGATAAAATCAGGAAAGGTTTTACGATTTGATTCGAGTAAACGATAGGCCTTGTTGATTTCGAAAGCCGCAATAAAATATTCCTGGAATTTCAAGCGTGCAACCGCCCATTGCAGGTTTATGTTACCGAGTAAAAAATCCCGGTAGGGGGAGGTATTGCTCAGTTTTTTTATTTGATCAATGCGTTCCGATTTGTTTTCTTCCAAACGATCAAACATCGTTTCATCTTCACTGATAAAAACTGATAAAAAGTCGATATAATTTTCGAGGTAAGGAACGTAAATATTGTTTGGGTTTGCTGCTTTTTCTGTTTCCAGTATCTGCTCTGCTTCTTCAAACCTTAATGATAGAATCTCCTGGTAAGCTTTTTTACAATTGTCATTAATTATCACCTGTGGCTGGCTGCTGGACGACAGGCTTAGAAAAACAAACGTAATGAACAGCAGCAGTTTCATAATAGAATTAATATGCCTGATAAAAATAATTAAAAATGTACTGATTGGATGAGAAGAAAAAATTAGTCATCAATTAATTTTCTTCCCTGATGATCACAAATACCTCTTCATTATCTTTTTTCATGAAGTATTTTTCCCTGGCAAATTTTTCCAGCCAGGCAGTATCAGTCTCAAGCTTTTCGATAATGTTTCGGTTATTTTCGGTCTCTGCCTGGTAAAATTCCTTCTTGTTTTGAAGGTCGTTAAGTGTCTGGTTCAGTTGATATTGTGTGATAAAATCCTCCTGGTCGAAAAATAACATCCAGATCAGGAAAATAGAGCCTGTATAGAAATATTTATTGTGCAGATATTTTCGCCAGAACATAGAAATTGAATATGAAGCAAAGCTAATGAATGGCCATGCAGTGTGTTGTTTACAACGCAGGAATTTTAAACTTTATTTTGTTAGTAGTACACTTAATTTATTCATGGTAATTAAAAAATGGACTTATTATTTGAACAAAAATTAATGTCACATATTTTTCATATTTCAATTTTTCAGATATTTATACTCAAGTTTATTGTGCCACTCAAATTTTCGAAACATGGAAACTGATAAATTAGAATTTGAAGAGAATCTGGTAAAAGAGATTAGCTACCCATTATTTAGCAGCAAAGGATGGATAAAATTTCTGGGAATCCTTATGCTTATCTACGGAATTTTTGTTGCGATTTCAATTGTGGGTATTGTTATTGCCTGGTTGCCGATCTGGCTTGGCGTTTTATTAATTCAAACCAGTTCGCGAATTGAACAGGCTCAGGCCCAGGGAAACAAAGCCGCACTGATCAAAGCACAAAACAGTTTAAGTACCTACTTTACTGTTTATGGTGTTTTGGCATTGATCGGAATCATTATTACGGTTGTTGTTACGATTGTGTTTTTTGCAACCGGTATGTTTGCCCATTTCCAGGAATTAGTGCCTGATTATTAAGATTACAATTGACCTTCCAGAGTTCGCAGAACCTGGAAGAGTCAATAATCATTGATCCTTTTGGTTAACTCTTCCAGGTCGTTCCGACTCTGGAAGGTTTTCAAATAACAATTGGTATTAATTGCAATATCGTTTAATTATATTGTACGCTTCGGTGATGCCTAATTCACCGGCTTTACTCAAGTCTTTACAGGCCAGTTTTTCTTCTTTCAGATACAACAAAGTAAGCGCCCTGTTATAATAGGCTTCGGCCATATCAGGCTCAATTTTAATGGCCATCGAGTAATCATCAATCGCTCTGTGAAACTTCTTTAACCTCAGTTTTACATTGGCCCTGTTATAATAAACAAAAGGGAGGCGTGGATTTAATCCAATTACTTTATCATAATCTGCAAGTGTTTCCTTATGGTCAGGTGGGTCGTTCTTTTCTTTTTGGTTTTTATTGAACGTACTGCGGCTGATGGTTACAGCGTTAGTATATTCCTGCTCAGAAAAAATAAACTCATCCAGTTCAAACCTTGTTGTGCCTCTGTTTAAATAGGCATACGAAAACTTATTGTCGTGTTCAATTGCCTGATCATATGCGCTGATTGCAATGTTGTAATTTTGAAGCATTCCATTAACAACCCCCCTCATAAAGAAGGCCGTTGATGGATCTCCGGCAATGCGGATAGCGCTATCCAACCGGTGCAATTCATCAAGCGCTTTCTCGCGACTGACAGGCCATTCGCGTGTTGTAAATACTACCCTGATTCCCATTTTGTTGTTCGCATTAAATACAGATATGATCTCATCAAAGTATTCTGTTTTCTGGTAATCCTTATAAATGGAATCGGGAAGGTTAAAAGCATAAACGAGCTGAAAGTTTGGTTTGGGCTGGATGGGTACACGTTGAAATTGTATCCTTCCTTTTTTCATATTTCCACTCAAAAAATCAGCTTCCAGTTCAATGATCTTTTTAAAGTAGGCGGAGTCTGCGTATTTGCGATAAAGCAATTCAGGGTTTACCTCATCACTGTTAGCCAACTCAATTAAGTACATGGCATAATCATGATCTTTCGCTGCTCCTCTGCGGTTTTTCATTTTTTCGCGGACAGCAGACCGGTTAACATAAGCGCCAACAAAATCGGGGAAGATTTCAATTGCAGTCGAAAAATCTTCTTCTGCTTTCCGGAATTTCTTTAGTTCGAAATATAAAACACCCCTGTTGAAGTAGGTATAAACGTTATACGGATTGATACCAATCACCTTGTTGTAATCCAGTAAAGCCGAATCGTATTGTCTTTTTAGTGACCTGATTAATGCGCGGTTATAATAGGTGAGCGCATTATCAGGGTCAAGCTCAAGTACCTTATTATAGTCATTTAAGGTTGCTGTTGTATCCTCAAGTTTAAGATAAGTCAGAGCCCGCTGAAAATAAACAAATGGCCTGTCCTCTTCCAGCGAAATGGCATGATTATAATCTTCAAGAGCTTCCTGAATACTATCGAGTTCATACTTGATCATTCCTCTTTTAATCCAGGCTTCCACATTGAAATAATCAAGATAAATGGCTTTGTTAACATCATTGAGAGCCTGTTCGTTTTGACCAACAAAATGATTTGCGATACCACGGTTCAGCCAGGCAGCGGCAATATCATCGTCAAAATTAATTGCAGCCGAATAATCCTCAATGGCGCCATGATTATCGTTAAGGTGCATTTTGGTGTCACCTCTGGCCATATATACTTCGGGGTTGAAAGGGTCTATTTCCAGCGCCTTGTCGAAATCGCTTATGGCATGTGCATAATCGTAAACCCTGTCGCGTGAAATACCCCGGTAATGATAAGCCCTGACATACAAAGGGTGTATGGAAATAGTTTTGCTGAAATCATTAATTGCACCCTGGAAATCGCCCAGGCTGAATTTGGCTATACCTCTTAAAAAGTAGGCTTCAAACCCATCTTGTTTTGACGAAATGGCAATATTAAATTTGTTGATGGCATCAAGATATTCGTTCTTGTGCAGGTCGTTCTGGCCGGCGAATAAAAAATGCTTGTAGTTGATTTGTGAAATTGCCGGAATTGCCGAGAACAGAAAAACGAATAAAGCGATCTGTTGAATTCTTGATTTATAATTTACTATTGACATTACGCGGCAAAAATAGAAGAAAAATAACCTGCCAGGCTTTGTACCGGCGACTTTAGTCGCCGAACGTAATGGCGACTTTAGTCGCCATAACCCATATTGTCATAAGGCGACTAAAGTCGCCGGTACATCAGGCGCTCTGAAAATCCTTGTGTTGGATGCATGGCGACTAAAGTCGCCAGTACATTTGACGCGGAAAATTATGGTAAAATAAATTAAAACCCGCCGGGTCGACCTGGTCCCGGCGGGTTGAAAGATTTATTTTTTTCAACCTTGCAGGTTGCCGCATGTAATGGCGACTTCAGTCGCCATAATCAATATGGCATAACGGCGACTAAAGTCGCCGCTACATTACATCCCCAACTTCTTCCTGATATCCTTTGGAATGGCATCTTTATGAACTGCGATGCCAATAGTTTGTAATTTTACAAAGGCAATCGAAGCATAAAAATATCCATCGTAAATATGGCCATCGGTTCCCCATGAGTTTTTCACCTTGTAAAATTTATTGCCATCCTGATCTTCGGCAATACCAACCAGCAGCATACCATGGTCATCAGTAACCTGGTAATTGTCGTAATGTTCCTGGCGCATTTCAGGAGTGATTTCTTTTTCCGGTACCGGACCATCAAATTTATATAAGGCCTTCTGTTTTTCCTTGGCTGTCAGAGCTTCCCATTTTTCTTTTTCCGTACCCGACAGATCAGGTTTTTCTTCATCCGGAATAATGGCGACCCCTTTCTTCCATGAGAATCCTTTGTTGCTTACATCGGCACCCCAGTTTACGGTGTATCCTTTTTTGATTGCATGATCAATAACATCCATCATTTCATCCAGGGTAAGGTTCCAGATAGGAGCCCAAAGCCAGTTGTCAGGAATCTCCATAACAAACTCTTCGTGATATGGGCGATGCGAATAGGAGGTCAGTTCAATGTAATCGGTCACATCTAAACCAGTCATATCAGCAAACTTCCTCGGCGTATACTCAACACCTTCGTATTCAAATTTTTCAGGTATTTCACCGAGGTAAGTATCCAGCACCTTGTCAAATCCTTCGTGCCATACCGAAGTTAGTTTCTTATTTTTGTTTTTAACAATAGCATCTACGTAAGCTTGCAGTACTTCATCCATTTCGCCATGGGTATGCTTTTCTTCTCCGTAATTGAGACCGGAACAGCTCGTTTCCGGTACCATTCCGTATTTTTCCCAAACGCGGAATACATCAGTACCTTCAGCACCTGCACCAAAAGTCAGGTTGCCGTGCATGCGGACATACTTTTCGGCTTTATCGGAGTAAGTATGGCTTACCACAAACATTTCCGAAAGGTCGTATTCTTTTCCGGTGGTGCGGTATAATTCAGCTTCAACAAAGGCAAGGCCAGAAAAACTCCAGCAGGTTCCGGAACGGTACTGGTTTTTAACAGAGGTGTGATCAACGACTTCTTTGTCTTTGAATTTAAAGCCTTTTTCGTCATCGTCTTTTTTGTCTTCATTCTGAGCAAAAGCAGAAACACTTATAAAAAGCACTGCCATGATCAGAAATGCAATTGATTTTCTTTTCATTTGTTTTTTTTAAGAAATAATCACTCACCTTGAGTGAACTGACGGGTTAACCCGTCAGTTCATGGGAGTTTTATGTATTCAAATATTTATGATTAAATGTCAAATTTAATACCCTGTGCAAGAGGCAGATCAGTGCTGTAATTCACAGTATTGGTCTGACGGCGCATGTAAATTTTCCATGAATCTGAGCCAGATTCGCGACCACCACCTGTATCTTTCTCTCCACCGAAGGCACCACCGATTTCGGCACCTGAAGTGCCAAGATTTACATTGGCTATACCACAATCCGATCCTGCATAAGAAACGAAAGTTTCAGCTTCGCGCATATCCAGTGTGAAGCAACAGGATGAAAGACCCTGTGGTACATCGTTCTGAATATCAATGGCATTGGTAACATCACCACTGTATTTAATCAGGTAAACAATGGGTGCAAATGTTTCTTCCTGTACAATTTCAAAATGATTCTCAGCTTCGGCAATACATGGTACAACATAGTTGCCCGATTCGTATCCTTCTCCTGTTAAAACATCACCTCCAAACAAAACTTTTCCACCTTCTCTTACCACTTCCTTTTTAGCATGAAGGAAGGCATCAACAGCACTCTGGTCGATTACCGGGCCAACCAGGTATTGTTCATCAAGCGGGTTACCGATTTTAGGAACAATGTTTTTATAAGCATTGACAAACTTATCACGAACTTCATCATAAATGTCTTCATGGATGATGATGCGGCGGGTTGAAGTACAACGCTGACCTGCGGTACCCACTGTTCCAAATACAGTTGACATGATCGCCATTGGAATGTCAGCACTGGGTGTTATGGTAACTGCGTTGTTGCCACCCAATTCAAGGATGGTTTTGCCAAGCCGTTTTCCTACAATTCCGCCAACGCGTTTACCAACAGCAGTTGAACCCGTTACAGATAGCAGTGGGATGCGCTTATCAGCAAGGAAATTATCGCCCATAACCGAAGATTTGGCAATAACCAGGTTAAATACGCCTTCGGGAATATCGTTGGCTTTTAAAACATCGTGGATGATCTTTTGGGTAGCAATTGCTGTTAATGGTGTTTTTGATGAAGGCTTCCAAACAACCACATCACCTGCGATAGCAGCCAAAGCAGAATTCCATGCCCAAACAGCTACCGGGAAATTATAAGATGTTACCAAACCTACAATTCCAAGTGGATGATATTGCTCGAACAATCGGTGGTCAACGCGTTCCGATTGCAGCGAAACTCCATTGATCAGGCGTGATTGCCCTACAGCAAAATCACAGATGTCAATCATTTCCTGGACTTCACCCAGGCCTTCCTGGTAAATTTTTCCCATTTCAAGGGTAACAAGCGCACCAAGTGGCTCTTTGTATTCGCGCAAAGCATTTCCTATCTGCCTTACCACTTCGCCACGAATCGGGGCAGGTACTTGCCGCCAGACTTTGAAGGCTTCTTGTGCTTTTTTGACGACCATTTCATAATCATCCATGGTGGCGTTTTTTACTTTGGCAATTTCTTTTCCATCGATGGGAGAAACGGATGAGGTTACGGCGCCTTCAGTTTCAAACCACTGGGTTCCGGTACTAACACCGGCATTTAATTCTTTTATTCCAAGCTTGTCGAGAATTTGTGCGACATCAATTGGGTTGCTCATTTTTTGATAGTTTATAATTTGTTAAAACGTTTATTTCAAATAATCGACAAATGTATAAAAATGGATTATGCTAAATGATTGAAAACAGTCTAAATAAAGGACCGATTGGCAAAATATTTTTTTCACAAACCGATGTAGCGGAAAACCACTATTATTCTTTATCCCTGATTAGGGTGAAGGTTTTTCAAACAGTTTCTGATTACTTTGTATTCACTCAATTGATTTACTAATTTTAACTAATTCTGCCATGAAAACGACCATAACCACCCTGATTGTGCTGCTTTTATTCCTGCAGGCTATTTCACAAAATTTCTACGCTTCAGATGAACATTTAAAAACACTTGACGGTTCTACTGTTCAGGTAAATGATATACTTTCATCTGAAGGCACGATTCTTATATTTTGGGAAACAAACAATTCTCAAAGTTGTAATAACCTCGAAAACCTTCAGGCTTCCTGGCTTGAAGAGGTTAAAGCATTTGGTGTAAACCTGGTTGCCATTTGTGTTGACAATCCCGGTATGTGGATTAAAGTAAAACCATATGTAGCGGGCAAAGACTGGGAATTTGACACCTATGTAGATACCAATGGTGACCTGAAAAGGGCTTTGGGTGTGACCACAACGCCATATACTATTTTACTTGACGGAGACCAGAATATTAAGTGCAGGTATCCGGGATATTGCTCCGGTGATGAAACCCAGATTTGCGACAAGATCATTAATTGCCTGAAAAATAGCGGTACGCTGGCGGATTTGTAAAGGAGGTAGCAACGTCCGGGATATACGAAGTTTTTCCGGAACGAAGTGGAAGATAAATTTGGGTGAAGCCCGAGCAGAGGGCTGAACCGTATATCCCTTGTTATATGCCCCGACGACCAAAGGGAGGGAGAGCGCAGCGTGGCACGAAGCGTAGCGGAGTGAGTTCAAAAAATATTTTCTTTATTTCGTTTGATAGTCTTTTAATTATTTATCAAAATTTATTTTAAAAAAGCTTTATTTTATGTATTTTTATTTTTGATAGAAAATTGAATATTTTCAACATTGTAATTCAGATTATTTTTGATGGTTACCTTACCTTTCCAACCCCATCATTGTTTTGCAAGTCTTTGTATAAAGGTCACGGAAAATATTGTTCGGGTCGGTTTTACGCTTGACCTTGTCGTAATTCTCCTTATTCCAGATTTTCCAGAAGTCTGATTCAGAGTAATAATTGCTCGAGATGAGAGTCTTAATCCCTCCGATATTCATCAGTTCATCTTCTATGATCTTGTAATAGTTCTTATCACCC
>JAUVKF010000076.1 GCA_030596395.1 Chlorobiota bacterium
GTATATGCAAGATTATCTTGATGAGTTTTGCTATAAGGTAAATCGAAGATACTTTGGGGAAAATTTGTTCGACAGACTTCTAGTGGCTTCTGTAACTTGCAATTATAAATTACATGTTAATGTTTCCCGATAGTCATATTAAATAAATAAGCACCTCCCATTACTTTTAAACTTTTCAAAAATTTTCCATTATTAAATGTTACATCTCCACTCATCAAATTCAGCCCTCCTTCTTCAATTATTAAATCGCCTTTTTTTATTACTACAGGGCCCTCTTTTACTTCTAATCCTGAAGAACCCTTACAAATTAAACCATTATTAGTCCTAAGATGATTTATAATCACTGGATCAGCAAAATATGTTTGCCCGATAAATTTATGCTTTGAGCCAAAAACTTCTAAATTAACTGCCTTACTTAAACCTCCTAGTGTAACATTATTCCAAATTCTTAATTCAGATACTTTGTCCTCTCTACCTATTGTGACTGAACCAGAGAGAATTGATTCACTTTCATTATTTACGCTCAGGCCATTGTTAAAATCAACTGTTCCATCCACATTCAAATTGCCTAAAAAACTTCCATTATTAAAAGTTACATCTCCACTTACATTAAACGGACCATCAACCTTTAAGCCGTTTTTGAGGTGTGTTGCGCCTTCTACTGATAATGGACCAGATAAAATTGAAGCAGTTTCATTATTTACACTCAAGCCATTATTTAAATTGGTTAATCCGTTAACTGTTAAATTTCCCAAAAAAGTACCATTATTCAAAGTCAAATCACCACCTAAATTCAATAAGCCGTCAACTTTTACATCATTTTTAAAGTGGGTAATTCCATCAACTGATAATGGACCTGATAGCATAGAGGAACTATTATTGTTAACCCAAAGTCCGCTATTCAAATTAGTTGCACCATCAATATTTACATTATCATTAAAATCTGCTGCTTTGGCAATAGAAATTGAGCCTGAGAATTTTGCTGAACTTCCATTATTCACACTTAACTCATTATTTAAATAGGCTGGTCCATCTACATTTAAATTCCCATTAAGGTTAGTTTCACCTTCAACTGATAACCTACCTCTTAATTCTGATTTACCGAAGACACTTAAATTGTCGTTGAGGTTGGTTTCCCTATCAACGTTAAGTGAACCAGTTAGCCAAGTGGGGCGCATATTTTCAACGGTAAAGTTGCCATAATTATATGTATCACCACCCAGCATATTCATATGCACATTATTTAGTAAACGGGCATCGTTATCAACACGAAGATTGTTGTTAACACCAACATCACCTCTCACTGTCAACCTGTTTGCCATGTTAATATCACCTAAAGGTGTAATTCTTATTCTTTCAATATTGCTGGTTACTATCACAAGATCAGCAAAATCGAGTGTGCCCAGCTTGTGTGTAAAAGGATTGGTTCCATAATTACCCCTGAGTTTCCAGGATTGGAGAGGCAAAGGGATCGAATCAGTACCCGATATACTCAAATCGCCTACAAATTCAGATGCCGTACCGGCATGAAAAGCATAAGGCACAGCCAGCAGTTTACTGTTGCTAATTTTCGTATAATTAGATTCCCCTTCATATTTGATCAATATCTCCATCCAGATACTTTCTTCACTCCAGGGAACATCATTGAAAAGTCCTCTTTCGACTTCCCCTTCACCAATCACGATAGAGAACAAACCAAAACTGTTTGTTGTAACAGTATGGTATTCCGTATAGTATTTTTCGAACGAACTGCTGCCTCTTTTAAGGTTAATTTTCAAGTTAATGGTTTCGTTCTGGATGATCGATCCTGATGCATCACGGGCAACAGCCTGGTATTTCATGCCTGCAGGAATTGTCTGGGCATTGAGTAATGGGAACATCATCACTATAGCGATAATCATTAGGGTTAGCTTTTTCATGTTTTTGAGTATTAGAGGTTATTTTATTTTGTTTGGTTCAATGTTGTTATTGTTTTATTACTTTGAAAGTCTCAATGTGCAAACCATCTTCGGTAGATATATATAAGAGATAAAGGCCATTGGGTAATCCTGACAAATCGAATCGTGCTACATCATCAATCGGGTAAAGAACAGTATGATGGAGGATTCTAAGGTCAAGATCGTAAAGGTTTATGTTTATCTGGTTAACCTGGCTTGACAGAACAGCAATGTTCAGCCACGAAGTTACCGGGTTTGGATAGATATAAATATCGAATGGTAAGTCGGGTTTTGGGTCTATTACCACAATATCACCCGGTTCAAGAAATGACTGGTGAAATCCCTGGGTGTAAATTTTACCAGGTGAGGTGACAGTCTCAACGAAACTTTCTCCCAAAGTCCATTCAAGGATGATCTGTTCAGTCTGGTCAACACCACCCTGTGACGATACAATTGATGGTGATAGCATTTGGCCGAATCCTGATGCCGAGGATATGCATAATGCTACAAGAAAAGTCAGGAATTTATTCATGGTGTTTGGTTTTGGTGAATAAATATTGTTTGGTTTTGAAATGAAATGCAGGATTGTTGGTAATTTGGTTGTGCATTTTATGCCAGTTTGAAATTGTATTGGGTACTAAATTACAACAACAAAAACCCATTTCATTGTAAAAATCTTACCAGTTGGGGTGAGAGTGAATATTAGTAGTTAGTCGCACGCGAAAAATTCGCGCACTAGCATTGGGGGTTTTGGGGAGAAGTTTATACTTTCCGGATTATGGTTAAAGGCCTGAATTGTAATAGGTAGTGACGAAGAATTAACCGCTGTTCAACTCTGTTTTACCTTTGGCTGCATCAGGCTGAACCAGGTGAAGATTTTTGCTTTTCCGGAACACATTATTATCGATAAAAAGGAAATCCTTAACAAACTCGGTAGGTGTAAGCCCGGTAAATCTTTTAAAATCACGGATAAAGTGCGACTGGTCATGGTATCCAAATTTTTCCACCACCGACATCCAGTCGTTGTGCTGGTGTTTTGCGATTTGTGGTAATAGTTCATTAAAACGCATAATGCATCCAAACTTTTTGGGGCTAAGCCCTATGTATTTATCAAATAATGTGTTTAAGTGTTTTGTGCTAACACCAGCTTCTTTAGCTAAAGCAGGTAAGGTGACTTCAGCTTTCAGGTCCTTCATCATCTGTAATGCCTTAAATATCCTGGGGCGGTCAAATTCCTTGGGTTTTAAATGGGCCAGCAGGTAATCATTCACCATTTTTTTGATTTTCTCAGGATCAGAAATGTTTTTAAACTCATTATGCAAGTCGATGAAACCGGGAACCTTCATTTCTTCTGCCGGAATGATTTTGTTGGATATTAAGTTCATAGGTTCAAGAACCAAAGAATAAGCAGCACATGGTTTAAATCGGATACTCACCGATCGGGTAAATTCACCCAGTTCTATACAATAAGGTCTCTCATGAAGGCTCTTAAGCAATCCTTTTGGAATGGCCACCGGGTTTTTTTTATTACAATTCGGGTAAATTACAATGGGGCTTCCGGCGTTAATAAAAAAATGTACATGTGTACTTGGTATCATTCGATCCGGGAAAAAACTATTGCTGCCTTCAAAATATACAACAAAGTCAACGTAATCCTGCAACTCAGGGATGACTTTAAAATAATAGGACTGTATACTCATAAATAGTAGATATTAGTTTGGATTAGTTGTTTTGGTATTCATCAAAAAGACACACATTTTAATTTCAGGTCACTGCCCATAAATATACAAAAAATTCATTTACCTGAAAATCAACCTGCAACTTTGCACTTGTTGATGCACTATTCTCGTTAGCACTATACTACACCGAAATTGTCATCCTGAGTCCCGATGGTTTCGAGGCGAAGAATCTTTATAACTCACCTTTTAAAGATTCTTCACTGCATTACATTTCGTTCAGAATGACAGGTTCTCAACTTACTCCGATTTTGTCATCCTGATCTGTCGGCTGACGGAGAAGGATCTTTATGAAAACCAAACAAAAAAGGTTATTTCCAATTTATTTTCAGCCTTCCCTACTAAAGATTCTTCATTTTGCTTCGCTTCATTCAGGATGATAGATACTCCAAAACTGTCATCCTTATTTTTAAACTAAAGTTCATTGAACTTTCGGTGAAATCGGGTGAAGGGATGGATGGATGGTATAAGTGGTTGAAGGAGCAGAATGGTTAAAATCTCTATTTCAAAACCCAAGTTTGTCATTCTGAGCGAAAGCGAAGAATCTTTATGAAACTGTCATCAATTACCTGTTTTAATTTCTCTTCAACAATTCCCTTGTAAAGATTCTTCACTCCGCTACGCTACGTTCAGAATGACAGGTTTCTTCTTTCTCTCTCATTTCATCCTGATTCCTGATAACTCAGATTTTTGGATACACCTTATTTTTAAACTAAAAATACAAGTATGCTTGTAAATCATCAAAACATTATCTTTGTTGTTGGAATTTATAAACCTTAATGAGCACCAAAACCCGAACAGCACGGCTATCAATCTTTTCCAACACGGCACTGATCGTGATGAATACGGTAGTGGGCTTGCTGAGTGGTTCGGTTAGTATTCTGTCAGAAGCAGTTCATACGGTCATTGATCTTCTTGCTGCGATCATGGCTTATTTCTCTGTTAAAATTTCTGATAAACCGGCCGATGAAAGACACCCTTTTGGCCACGGAAAATTTGAGAATGTTTCAGGCGTTGTTGAAGCCCTGTTGATTTTTGTTGCTTCAGGCTGGATCATCCATCATGCTGTTATCCGACTGATTGAAGGCGAAAAAATGATTGGGGACCAGGGGTTGACATTGGGATTTATCGTAATGATGGTTTCGGCATTTATTAACCTGGTAGTAAGCCGACGTTTGTACCGGGTTGCCAAAGAAACAGATTCCATCGCCCTTAAAGCTGATGCGCTCCACCTGAGTACCCACGTTTACACTTCTGTCGGTGTTGGTATTAGTCTCGCCGTCATCTATTTTACCGGCTGGCATTTTCTCGATCCCATTGCTGCCATTGTTGTTGCTTCTTACATTTTAAAAGAAGCTTTTGAAATACTGATCGAGGCCTTCAAGCCACTAACGGACAACTCTTTGCCTGAAGATGAACAACTGCTTATCAATGAAGTCCTTAAAAATAATATTACCAAAGACATGAGTTACCATATGCTACGAACACGCAAAACGGGTTCTTACAGGGAGATTGACCTACACCTTGAAGTTCCAGGCGAAATGACAGTGACCAGGTCTCATGAACTATGCGACAAGATTGAGGAAGAGATGAAAGAAAATCTTGCGAATGTGAAGGTTACTATTCATGTTGAGCCGAGGGGGTATCATGAGTGATGAGTAGTGATTGGCGATTAGTGATTGGAGACTTATAAGTAAAAATATAGTTACAAGATAATTAAAGGAAGAATCTCCTCTTCATCATTCAACATTTCTTATTCGATATTCATTATTCTTTTCTGTAAACATCTTCTCCTCCAAGGTAAGTTGCAAATACTTTAGTATTCAGAATTTTATCTTCCGCTACCTGCATGATATCCTGGTCAAGGATCACAAAGTCAGCTGCTTTTCCGGGTTCGATGCTTCCTTTAAACGATTCTTCAAAACTTCCTTTTGCAGGCCATATAGTTATCGAACGTAAGGCATCTTCCCTGCTGATCGCATTTTCCATCTGGAATCCGCCTTCGGGCCATCCTTTTGCATCTTTACGGGCTACAGCTGCATAAAAAGTTTTTAGCGGACTGATGTCCTCAACCGGGAAATCAGTTCCATTAATAAACCATCCGTTCTGATTTAACAGATCCTGGTAAGCATAAGCATGCGTTACTCTTTCCTCTCCAAGCCGTTCATCTGCCCAGTACATATCAGATGTACAATGTGTGCTTTGAATAGAAGGGATAATGCTGTATTCATTAAAATAATCCAAATCATTAGGGTTAACAACCTGTGCATGTTCCACCCGCCAACGCCTGTCGTTCTCACCTTCGAGGAATTTAGCATAGGTTTTCAGCATGATCCGGTTTCCTGAATCACCAATGGCATGCGTATTCACCTGGAATCCGGCATCATACGCCTTCTGACAGATTTCCTCATAATAAAGTTCAGGATGAAGTTGTAATCCGTAATTATCCTCGTCATCCGAGTATGGTTGAAGCAACAAGGCTCCACGTGAGCCCAAGGCTCCGTCAATATACAATTTTACAGAACTGACAGAAAGTTTACCTGTGTAGTAAGGGCCTGTTGAAAAGAAATAGTTAAAGTTTTCTTCGGTAGGACTCATCATGGCATACACCCGAATATCTAGTGATCCGCCTTCATGAAGCTCGTCAATTAATAAAATATCAGCCTTGTTCAGTCCGGCATCCGACACGGTTGTCAGCCCAACTGCAAAACAATTTTCCTGTGCTTTTTCAAGTGCTTTTATCTTTTGTTCTGTTGTTGCATCTGGAATTCCGTCTTCGATCAAATCCATTGCATTGTCAATAAAAACACCGGTTAGTTGACCATTCTTTTTGATTATTTCCCCACCCTCCACAAAAGAATCAAGGGAAATTCCTGCTATTTTCATGGCTTCGGAATTCGCAATCAATGCATGACCGTCAATTCTTCTGAGCACAACGGGTGTATCAGGAAAGGCCTCATCCAGTTTTTCTTTCGTTGGAAATTGTTGTCCGGGCCAGTCATTCTGGTCCCATCCCCTTCCCAAAACCCAATCTGCTGGGTAATTTGTTTGATGCCCGATAACCCGGTCAACTACCTCGTCAAAACTACTGGTTCCGACCAGGTTAGCTGATACAGTAACCGAGAGCCCATAACCCATAAAATGACTATGTCCATCATTAAAACCCGGATAAACCGGACGTGTTCCGGCATCAATGTAATTGACAGCTTTGAATTTATCCAAAATGAATTCAGAATCACCTAAGGCGATAAATATTCCATCTTTAATGGCAAATGCAGAAACCTTCTCAAAATCATCATTAACCGTGTAAACATCTGCATTATATACAATTGTGTCGACCTGTTTTTTATCACTGCATGCACTAATCATTACTACAATTAGTATTAAAAATAAAACATGGTAATTTTTTATCATAACGCTTTTCTTTATGCTAATTCGCTTTTATCCAATCAGTACTAAATGAACACTTAAATTTTCTTATCAAATATTAATATTGAATTCCAAAATAAATGGGAATAAGGTTATAAAGGGAATAGAGTCATTTAAAACCATTATACCCTTATACCCATATTTCCTCGATCTTATTTACAAAATCTATTTTTATCACCTGCTGATTAAGAATTAAATTATACTCTGATTAGTTACATTCGATTATTTCCCTGTCCAGCTAAATCTTTTATTTTCAATGTCAAATGAAATGTTTTCCTTGTCAAAAAACCGGTTTATTTTTCCTGAATTTAGCAATTCATCTGGCTTTCCTTCGTCCCATTCGCCATTTGTTCCCAACAGCCAGATGCGGTCTGCGTAATTCAAGGCTGAATCCAGGTCGTGGGTTGCCATTAATATTCCTTTGCCAGTATCTTCAACAAGCTGGTGTAGCAATTGCATAATACCGATTTTACTGGGAGCATCAATAAATGCAACCGGTTCATCAAGAAAAATAAATGGGGTATCCTGTGCAATGGCCCGGGCGATCATCACTTTTTGTTTTTCACCATCACTCAGTTTTGAAAAGACATTTTCAGTTAAATGGCTGATCCCAACCTGACTTTCTGCTCTTTTTATCTGGGCAATGTCTTCAACAGAAAGTTTACCCGTAAAACCACCGTATGGATATCTCCCGATACTGATGATTTCGTGTGCGGTCAGGTAAATATCATCAATTTTATCGGTCAGTACAACAGCGACAAGCTGCGCCATTTCTTTAACCGAAATGCTTTTCAATTCCTGTTCATTAAAGAAAACCTTTCCTTCGAGTGGCAGTTCAAAGCCAAGTAATGTTTTTAGCAAGGTTGACTTTCCGGCACCATTTGGCCCGAGGATGCAAACCAGTTCCCCAGCGCTTAACTGGGAATCAAGCTTTTGATGCAAAACCTTACGCGCTCCTCTTTTTAAAAGGAAACCGGTGGAAAGACTTTCTATTTTCACCTTCATATTATCCATCATTTCTTGACCCTTCCCCGTTTAATGATGACCCATATCACGATAGGCGCCCCGATAAAAGAAGTTACTGCGTTAATTGGCAGGGAAGTATCGTATCCCGGCATTTTTGCGATCAAATTACATAGTAAAGTTAATGCACCTCCCATTAATATGATTGCCGGCAACAAAATCCTGTGGTTTGATGTTTGAAAGAAATTCCTTGCCAGATGAGGAACTGCGAGTCCGATAAAAGCAATTGGCCCGGTAAAAGCAGTGGTTATGGCAATCAGGAAACCGGATATCATGATCACAATGGTTTGCAATCGTTTTGTGTTCACGCCAACACTCTTCGCATATTGTTCACCCAGCAAGACAGCATTTAAAGGTTTGATGATCAGCAAGCTTGACAAGATTCCAACAACTCCAATTATCAATAAAAAAACAGATTGGGAAAGACTGGTTTTGGAAAAACTTCCCAGTCCCCACAATACATAAGCGTGTAATTCTTCCGCCCGGCTGAAAAACTGCAGTACACCAACAAGTGCCGAAACAGCATAACCTATCATTATTCCGATGATAAGTACCGTAACAATATTGCCAATGTGATTAGAGGCATACAGGATCAACAATAACACGATCAGGGCACCCAACAATGCAGCGAAAATCACGATCAAACCAGTAAAAATACCGCCCGATCCCAGCAAGCTAACACCTAAGCCGCCACCAGCTAGCAGTGCAATGGCTACTCCAAAACTTGCACCGGAACTAATGCCTAAAACAGAGGGACCTGCTAACGGATTCCTGAACAGTGTTTGCAACAACAAGCCGGCTACGCTTAAAGCCATTCCGGTTATCATTGCAGTTATTGCCTGAGGGAGTCGGTACTGTTTGACAATAATCCCATAAGTAGATTGATCTTCTGATCTGAACAATGAATTAAGCACATCATCCCAGGGTATCACAACAGAGCCATACCACAAGTTTGTCAGAAACAAAATTGCAAGCAAGATTGTGAACAGGCTATACCAAAATGAATTATTTAATCTCCCGCCCATGAGTGAATAAAATTAAAATATTATTCCTTAAGTCAACCTTCCAGAGTCAGAAAGACCTGGAAGAGTTGACGTGTTTATATCTCACCAGGTTTCACTAACTGGTTTAAGCATCCGCTTTGACCAGTACTTTTGAACTGTTTGTATTTTATCAAAATTCTCCAGGTTAAATTCGATTATTTATTTCTTTTCAGACTCTTCCAGGTTCTCCGAACCCTGGAAGGTCTTTAAGGTAAAACATGGTAATATTTCGGTTTATAATCCGGCAACAACTCAGGATGGAAAGCTTTAATTAAATCAGCCAAAACCAGATGAGGTTCAAGTGGACTTTTTTCAAAATATGCCGTGGCTTCGGCATCACACCATATCACCTTGCGCTCCTTAAATGCCTTAAAATGCTGGTAAAGTCCATTTTCATTTTTTAGCGCTTCATAGGATGGAATATCCCCAAACGATCCAACAATCCTCCAATAGTCCGCATTGTAAGCTTTATCATAAACTACCTCATAGTCCAGTGGAAAACTAGCTTTGTGCGGGTCATTCTTCCATAAATAATCGCCTCCGGCATCTGCCAGAATTTGCGCAATATAACTTTGCCCACCCGGAATATACCATTGTCCGTTAAAGTATTTGTCGGAAAAAACAGTGGGCCTATTCGTGACACTTTCTGCCAATGACTTGTAATGATCATAGCGGTCAACAATTTCATTAAAAATACTATCGGCTTCCTGATAAAGACCGAAAAAAACAGCGGAGAATTTAATCCATTCAGCCCTTGCAAGGGGATTGGTTTCCCGGTAATCATAAAAAGGGATTAATGGAATTCCGGTAACCTCAAGCGGATGTGACTTGATGACCTTGTAAGGCGAATAAAAAATAACCGAAGGGTTTAATAGCATAGCTGTTTCCACATAAAAATCGCCGCTACCGGCCAATTCTTTTACTATTCCTTTTTCAATTCGTTTTTTGACAATTGGATTTTTTAGGTAGCGTGCTTCCGAAACACCTACAATATGATCAAGTACCCCCAGTTTTTCGAAAGCGTTAATCTGTGTTGCTGAAAACAACGCTACACTATCCATTGGACTAATAAAGAAATTGTCAGATGTTTTATATCGACCGGAAACTTCCGGACCCGCAACATAATAGGTTCCAATTACAATGGATGTAAGTTCGGGATGGTAAACAAGAACTTTGGTTATTCCATCTTTCTGATACAAATCAAAACCCTTTGCATATCGTACTAATGACTGAATTTCAGGTAATTCGGAAAAGGTTTTTTCCACATCCGGTTTATGCGGTGTGGATTGGCATGACAACAGAATGGCCAGAATAAAAAAAACATATCTATTGAGGATATTCTTCATATTTCTCATCATCTATGTAATTGAAAGGTCATCGCGTTCAAGCAATAAAATGGAATGTTGCGGTACAATGTAGTATTTCTCGTTGTGATATTTAATCTCAACAGCGCCTTTTTTAAGGAAAATAGCCAGATCGCCAACCTTCGCCTGTAACGGTATATAATTCACAGATTCATCCTTCTTTTTCCAGGGTTCATCAATGTCGTCGGCAGGCAGCGGAATCGGGTAACCGGGGCCGGTTTTTACCACAAATCCACTTTGAATCTCTTCTTTTTCTTTATACCCCGGAGGCAACAAAAGGCCGCTTTTTGTTTTTCCGGAATCAGACTTTGGTTTTATCAAAACCCTGTCGCCGACCACAATCAATTTATCGATGCGGTTATTTTCAATATCTGTCATCTGACTTTCTTTAGGCATACAAAAATACGGTAATTTTGCAGGAAATTTCCTGAGATATGCGCTTTATCATGTTCCGTACGCCCCAACCCAAACAGTTTTCGTATAAACCCCGTTATTACGATGAGGAAAAAGAGCGGATGGAACGCAGAAAGGCTGAAATGGGTTATGAATCAAAATTATCTCATGGCGAAGGCCTTCGCATACAGATGTCGAAAAGATGGAGGAAAGGAGAAACAGAAAAAGGTGCCAGCTCATTAAGCCGAATTATCTACTATTTGTTTTATGCTGTTGTTATTTTAGGCGGAATTTATGTGATATTTTTTACCGGTTTTGTGGATAAACTGGTAGCCCTTTTTGGTGTTGGAAATTAATTAGACCTGAGACATAAGAAACAAGACCTAAGACACAAGAAACAAAACCTAAGATACAAGACATAAGACCTGAGATACAAGACATAAGACCTGAGACCAAAGACACAAGAGCAAAGAAACAAGATAAAAGACAACGATACAGCAGGATACAGACATTAAACAATGAACATTAACCATCGAACAATCGAACAGTAAAAAACCCCATGTCAAGCATCATCAAACTTTTACCCGATTCCGTAGCCAACCAGATTGCCGCCGGTGAAGTAATCCAGCGTCCGGCTTCTGCCGTAAAAGAGTTGCTTGAAAATTCAATTGATTCGGGTGCAACTGACATTTCACTGTTCATTAAAGATGCTGGTAAAACACTTATCCAGGTAATTGATAACGGCAGTGGCATGTCGGCCATTGATGCCCGAATGAGTTTTGAGCGGCATGCCACGTCTAAAATAAGCAAGGCTGATGATTTGTTTGCTATTCGTACCATGGGTTTCAGGGGTGAGGCGCTTGCTTCCATTGCTGCTATTGCGCAGGTCGAAATAAAAACCTGCCCATATGAGGATGAACTGGGTACCTGCCTTAAAATAGAAGGATCCAATCTGATCAGCCAGGAATCGTGCCAGTGTAAAGCCGGTACAAATATTATGGTGAAAAACCTGTTTTTTAATGTCCCGGCAAGGAGAAATTTTTTAAAATCCAATGCCGCCGAAACCAGGCATATTATTGAAGAGTTCATTCGGGTTTCTGCTATTAACCCGGATATCTCTTTTAGCTTTACCCATAATAACAAAGTAGTTTTCAAACTCATTTCAGGAAGCCTGAAATCGCGTATTGTCGGTTTATTTGGCAATGCCTATAACGAACGTTTATTACCGGTTGAGCAAAAGACAGATAAACTTTCAGTTTCAGGATTCATCGGAAAACCGGAATTTGCCAGGAAAACCAGGGGCGAACAATACTTCTTCGTCAATCATCGCTTTATTAAACATGCATATTTGAACCATGCTGTAGCCAATGCATTTACCGAACTCATCCCGACAGACACTTTTCCTACTTATTTCCTGAATATTGATATTGACCCACAAGAAATTGATATCAATATTCACCCAACCAAAACTGAAGTGAATTTCAGGGATGCCAGGTATGTGTATGCTGTAATTCATGCCGCCGTGAAGCAGTCTATCGGAAAACACAGCCTCACACCTACCATTGATTTTGAGGTTGACCCTGGCATTGAATCTGCTTTTCAACAAATACCGCAAAAAGAAATAAAAAACCCGGGAGTTATCATCGATCCTGATTACAATCCATTTAACAAAAATACAGAAGAAGTTTCTGGAGGATTCAGACCACAACCTGAGACCGGTGACAGAAATTGGGAAAAATTGTTTGAAGGCCATCGTGAAGTTGTTGACCCGGAAACAAATATTCGAAAAACCACTCCTGAAGCTATTTCTATTGATGCCCCGACTGAAGCTAACCGGTTTTTTCAGTTACACAACAGGTATATCCTATCCAATGTCAGATCGGGATTAATGGTGATTGACCAGAAAAAAGCCCACGAAAGAATATTGTACGAACAATACCTGAGGCAACTGACAGGCACCTCGCAACCCTCACAGCAACAATTATTTCCGCACAACATTCATTTATCCCCGGGTGACGCTGAGATATTAAGATCATTGAGGGAGGAACTTATCCGGCTCGGTTTTTTAATGGAGAATCTTGGCAGCAGTGGTTTCGTTGTTAATGGTATTCCTGCAGGCATGAAAGAATCGGATGTTGATACAGTGCTGGAACGAATTGTTGAAAACCACAAACAGGAAGCTAAAAGCCTTGATTTCGACAAAAACGCTAATTTAGCCCGGTCGATGGCTGCGAACACCTCAGTCAGAGAAGGAACTAAACTATCGGAAAAAGAAATTGAAGATATTTTTCACCGCCTTTTTGCATGTGATGTTCCTGAAATTTCGCCTGATGGAAAAAGCATTGTAAACATTATTGCGTTATCAGACTTTGAAAAATTAATGAAAAAGTGACAGGATCAAGCTTTTCGGTATGCTGATTGACTGTTGCTAATTGTTACTTTTATAAATAATAAGATCATTAATATTTTATGAATCAAAATATACGGCCGGGAGGATTTTCAATGCTGCCACTGGTAGTTAAAAACCTACTGATAATTAACGGTTTATTCTTTCTGGCAACTTTTGCATTAGGTTCTGCTTTTAACATTGACCTTGTTAAATTTTTAGGACTTTATTACCCGGGCTCTCATGATTTTGGCGTATGGCAGTTTGTCAGTTATATGTTCATGCATGGCGGCATCTGGCATATTTTCTTCAATATGTTCGCTTTATGGATGTTTGGGAGTGTTTTGGAGAATGTTTGGGGGCCAAAGCGCTTCCTTAATTATTACCTGATAACAGGAATTGGTGCCGGCCTGGTACATATTCTTGTAACATATATCAGAATATCAGCTTTGTTACCAGAAATGGGTCCTGAGCAAATCAGTCATGTTTATGAGGAAGGCTATAAAGTTTTGCAGAGCGGACAAAGGTTTGTTGACCCTGCCATGCACAGCTTGAGCACATTGATCAATACGCCAACAGTCGGTGCATCCGGAGCTGTATTCGGTATTTTACTGGCATTTGGCATGATGTTCCCTAATTCGCTGATTTACATTTATTTCGCTATACCTATAAAAGCTAAATATTTTGTAATCATTTACGGAGCACTGGAACTTTATTCGGGCTTTGCGAATAACCCCAATGATAATGTTGCTCATTTTGCCCACCTCGGAGGCATGGTTTTTGGGTTCTTTTTAATTGTCTTCTGGAAGAAGAAAGGGAGACTTTATTAGTTGAATAGTGATTAGTGATTGGTGAATTGTGAAAGAACAACTGGCTTGAAAAACTGTAAACCCGCCTCCGCTGCGCTACGGTCGGGCAGACATCAAACTTGAGATTTTAGACATCAAACTTCAGACTTTAAACATTAAACTTTAGACTTTAAACATCAATGTACGGCTTTCAACAACCACAGCGAAATACCGGAGAAATATTTAAGCAAATATTTTTTGGCAAGAATATTTTGTCGCGTTTGATCCTCATCAACACAGCGGTATTTATTCTGATAACGGTGATCAACACCTTTGCGTGGTTGTTCAGGTTGGAATCAGGAGATGAGGTGCTCAGTTTTTTCGGAAGGGCATTTGCCTTGCCATCAAGTCTTGGATTGCTTGCCACAAAACCCTGGACAGTATTTACCTATATGTTCTTGCATGAAGGGTTTTTCCACCTGCTTTTTAATATGATTATGCTTTATTTTGGTGGAATAATCTTTCGTGAATACCTCAGTGAACGGAAACTGCTATTGACATACATATTGGGTGGGATTACCGGAGCTGTCTTTTTCATCCTTGCTTTTAACATATTTCCGGTATTTGAAGAAGTTAAAGGTATTGCCGTAGCCCTCGGCGCTTCTGCCAGTGTACTGGCTGTTCTTATTGCCATCGCCACATACGTTCCTGATTATACAGTTCAGCTTTTTTTATTTGGGCGAATGAAGTTGAAATACATCGCCATTCTGTTTGTTGTAATTGATGTAATGAGCATATCAGCAGGAAATGCGGGCGGACATATCGCGCACATTGGAGGTGCATTTTACGGGTTCATCTATGCCTATATGCTGAAAAATAATAACGATCTGCTGGGATTCCTGAACAGGATCAAATTCCCTGATTTTAACCTCAAAAGGAAGCATAGCCCATTTGAAACTTCCAGGCCGAAATCAGGCAAGCCAATAAGTGATGATACGTACAACAAAAAACGCTCGGCCAAACAGGACGAAATAGACCGCATTCTTGACAAAATTTCCAAATCAGGCTACGACAGCCTGACAAAAGAGGAAAAGGAACTGTTGTTTAAAAGCAGTAATAAATAATCCAACGCAATGAACTGGTTTATTTGTTAATTTTTTTCCGGTGACCAAAAAATAATTTTTTCAATTTTGATAAAGGGAATATGGGTATAAAGGTATAATGGGTTTTGATTGTCCTCCCTATAACCTTATTCCCCTTATTTCCCATTATTTAGGAAATATAATTTGTATAAAACAGATTCAGGGTTTAATTAGTGCTATTCTGCTAAGTGAAATTACCCTATCCATTTTCAATAAAATTTCCTGATATTTGCATATACAACTATGCCACAGAAAAAAGGGAAATTTAAACTCGTAAAAAGCTTTTTGCTTTTATTAAATATCATAGCCCTGCTGGGTTTGGTATTTGCCCTGGTATCACCAATTATTCCACCTTCCAGCTTTCCCTATCTCGCGGTTTTCGGCCTGATCTACCCTATTCTCCTGTTTCTTAATCTGTCATTTATTGTTTTCTGGCTTTTGCTTCGGAGCAAATATTTTTTGTTGTCGCTTGCAGTTATTCTTATTGGTTATCAAAACCTGTTCAATAATTTCCAGTTTACTACCCATTCATCTCAAACACAATCCGGTGCTGTGATAAAAGTACTTACAAATAACGTTAAGTTGTTCGGTGCTATGGACAACAAACCCGGAAAACTAATTACCTATGAGCAGATAGAGGATTTTATCAAAACAACCGACCCGGATATCGTTTGCCTGCAGGAATATTACAGCACAGGGATAACCCAATACGGGCCACTGGCGAATATGAAGAAGTCGTTGGACGCCGAAACCTATTATTTTGAGAGTTATAGTAGGCCAAAAGAAGATCATTTAAGCGGACTTGTAATTTTTTCGAAATATTCAATCGTCAATACAATGAAGCTAAAATTTACTGGCACCAGGACATTCGGGATAGCAATAGATATTGTGGTTGATTCGGATACTATCAGGGTTTACAATATACATCTTGCCAGCATTGCGCTTAACCAGGACGATATTGATTTTGTTGTTACTGTCGGGCAGGAGGACAAACAATTCTCATCTCATGCATTCCTGATCTACTCAAAACTTTATGAAGCCTATTTGCTTCGCGAAGAACAAATTAAGTTTATAACTGATCAAATAAATTCATCGCCGCATCATGTGATCCTTGCAGGTGACTTTAATGATACGCCGTCTTCGTATGTTTATGCCCAAATCACTGATTTACTGCAAGATACTTTTAAAGAGAAAGGGAGAGGAGTTAGCATAACTTTCGCAGGCCAACTACCCTTTTTGCGCATAGATTACATTATGAGAAGTAGTCATTTCAGAACTTTGAAATACTCACGACACAAAGTTGGTTTTTCTGACCATTATCCGGTTAGTGTGGAGCTATCCTATGATTAAAACCAGGTTTAAGCATTTACTTTAAAATATTCAATTAAAAAAGAGGCCTCGCGGCCTCTTCTTTATTGTTTGGTTAATCCTATATTTTAAGGTTTACTGTTTTACTTACCCCTTGGGCCCCCCAGGAGTTGGAGGGGGCGAAGGGAATATTCATTCGGGGTAAGCTTGTTGTAGTAACAGGTTTTCATAAATTGAAATGTATCATAAACCATTTATTATACACTAGCAAATATAAATTGGTTATAAAAACTACATATCCCTGAAAACCACTATTTTTTTCAAATAGATGAAAACAGGGATACCAAAATATTTTTCTATGCAGCCCAACCTTTTGAGCCATATGATCGTTTAATTGTATGTATACTTTGATATTAAAATATAAGATGATGAGTAAAACTACAATCCTGTTTTTAAGCTATATATTTTTAGTACCAATGTTTGTAATTGGCCAAATTCCAAGCTTTTACAACTATGACGTAGAAGATATTGATGGCAATATTTTTTCGTTTGAGCAATTAAAAGGCAAAAAAGTAATGGTTGTAAATGTTGCCTCAAAATGTGGTTTTACACCGCAATACGAGCAACTCGAAGCTATGTATACAAAATACAGAAATGAGAATTTTATAATTATTGGTTTCCCTGCAAATAATTTTATGCGACAGGAACCAGGAACCAATAAAGAAATTAAATCGTTTTGTACACTGAATTATGGAGTTACATTTCCGATGATGTCAAAAATCTCAGTAAAAGGAAAAGATAAAGCGCCTATTTATCAATGGCTTACCGAAGAAGAATTGAATGGAAGAGAAAATTCATCCGTAAAGTGGAATTTTCAGAAATACCTGATCGGTACTGATGGAAAACTTGAAAAAGTGGTTTCACCCTCCACCAAACCCAATGACGCTGAAATCATCGAATGGATCAAAATGTAAAATCTGGCTTATATTTTGCATGAATTGGTATAAATAATTTATATCATGCTAAAATACCTTGCCCCATTTATTCTATCCATGCTTGTTTTTTCGTTTGCAGGCTTTTGTCCAGCTGACTGTGATACTTCA
>JAUVKF010000110.1 GCA_030596395.1 Chlorobiota bacterium
ATTGTCGATCTAAATGGCACTGGTGATTATTACACAATACAAGAAGGCATAAATAATGCAAACACCGGGGATACAGTTTTGGTTTATCCAGGCAATTATATTGAAATAGTAGATTTTACAGGAAAGGATATTGTTGTAGCCAGTTTATTTTTAACTACGCAGGATACTACATACATCTCCCAAACCATTATTGACGGGAGCCATGAGAATTACCAATTGGTAAGGTTTACAAACGGTGAAACTGAAAATGCCAGACTAATAGGTTTTACCATAACAAATGCATCAGCACCATCAGATAAATCAAACAAGTGGGATTCACAAGGGCTTGGAGTATACATTAATGGCAGTTCACCGGTTATTGAAAACAACCGAATCATCAATAACAACTATAACGATTGGTATTTTACAGGTGGGGGGATTGTTATCGAAAATTCGTCTGCAAAGATCATAAAAAATGTTATCACCAATAATGATATGGCTTACCATGGTGGTGGTATCTACATCAACAATTCAATTAATGTTCATATTGAAAACAATAGTATTGACAACAACACAGTTTTTAGCGGATACGGAGTATCATATGGAGCCGGAATATATATTGACACTTCACAATACATTACAATAGCCAGCAATACAATAAGCAATAATTATAATAATTATGGCTATGGTGGTGGAATATATATTTCAAGAAGTGATCATGTCAACATCCTGAACAACAACATTTCTGAAAACATAGTCTATGGAAGTGGCGGAGGTATTTATACCAAATTTTCATCAGACATAAATATTATTGGCAATTTACTTTATAACAACCATGCAGAATTCTATGGAGGAGGAATACTTTGTAAGTATTCAGAAATAATCATAACAAATAATACAGTTTGCTTTAATGAAACTGAATTCCCTGAAAGTACAGGAGGAGGGATTTATTGTCTTAACTCAAGCCCCGATATCTACAATACAATTCTCTTTTTTAATACTGCAGTAATGTCAGGCAACCAGATATTTTTAGATGCCAACTCAGACCCAAATTTCTTTTATTCAAATATTGAAGGAGGTATTTCAGCATTTGGACTTGCCGATACTGTTGTTTATAATGGCCTTTACGAAAATAATATTGAAATGGATCCGCAATTCATGCTTTCAGGCGACCATCCTTACAATCTCGATATTACTTCTCCTTGCATCAATACAGGAGATCCGGATACCATTGGTTTAATTATTCCGGAAGTTGATCTAGCAGGAAATATAAGGATTGTGGAAGACACTATAGATATTGGTGCATATGAAAACCAGTTAATAACCAATATAACCCGTTCAGGTAAATCAGATAACATACTTGTTTTCCCAAATCCAGCAACTGACAAGTTAACTATTCGTATTCCAAAGAAACAATTTCATAAAGGATGGGCAATTTTAAATGATATAAAAGGAAATCCTGTTTTAATAATCCAAATAGAAAATTCCCTACAAGAATATGACCTTTCTTTTTTACCAAGAGGAATATACATAATGAAAATCACGAGTGGGGAATTTATAAATACAGAAAAAATCATACTCTATTGAAGATGTTTAATATGGAATTTCAATTTATAATTAATCATAAAGACATTACTATGTTCTGAACGATTTGAAATTATTGTTTGAAAATAAATGAATGCCCAGCCCATAACAACAGCTCATAAGCCATGCCGGGTTCCGGTTTTATATCCTAATGATTATGTATTATTTTGTACATTAGTAGCATGTTAAACTGCTCTAATATCTCAGGCACGGCTCATAGCTGCACCCGTGATAAAATGAATGACAACATTAACATTATTAATAACATTTTATAAATCGTTTGTAGTTGCCATTAGTCGTAATTGTAAGTAGATTAATTATATTTGACAGCTTGCAATCCTGTGTGCTTAAAGATGAAAATATTGAATTATGTTGTAGATTTATCCACCATCCTGAGTGGGCGTTAAGGTTATTTAAATTTCACAAAACTAAAAGCTGATCTCAATGAAAATATTCGTAACAGGAGGTGATGGATTGCTGGGTAGCAATCTTGTAAGAATACTACTTGACAGGGGACATGAACTACGCGTATTTGTTCAACCCGGAAGAACTGTAAATTCCCTGGATGGGCTAAACCTGAAAAAAGCAGAAGGTGACCTGCTTAATTACGAATCCCTTAAAGCTGCTGCCGGGGAAGTTGATGCAATCTTTCACCTGGCAGCCAGTACAAGTATATGGCCTTCGAGAAATGAGATGGTTAACCGGGTTAACATCGAAGGAACACGCAATATTCTTCGTTTAGCGAAGGAATCGGATGTAAAAAAACTGGTGCATGTCGGCACGGCCAATACCTTTAGTTTTGGTACAAAAGAGAATCCCGGCCGGGAAGATACTGCGTATAAGGGGCTGCAGTACGGTCTTGATTATATGGATAGCAAATGGAAGGCGCATCAATTGGTGATGGAGGCTGTTAAAGAAGGTTTGCCTGCCCTGGTTGTGAATCCTACCTTTATGCTTGGAGCATACGATTCTGTTCCAGGTTCCGGTGCTATGATCCTGGCTGTGTATTCGCAAAAACTACCGGGTTATGCTCCCGGCGGACGAAATTATATTTGTGCTAAGGATGCTGCGAAGGGGATCGCCAATGCATTGGAAAAGGGAAAAACAGGGGAGAGTTACATCATTGGCAATGAGAATCTTTCTTATAAAGAAGCTTTTGGTAAGATGGCTGTTGAGTTGGGAGTGAAGCCTCCCACACGGAGCATTCCAAAATGGGCGCTACTGGTTTATGGTGGATTTGGTTCCTTACTGGCAGGTATTACCGGACGAAAGCCAACCGTCTCGTGGCCCATGGCAAAAATAGCCTGTGATGCACACTATTTCTCTGCCGAAAAAGCAGTCAGGGAATTGGATTTGCCCCAATCTCCAATTGAGGAGGGGATTCGTGAGAGTTTTAATTGGTTAAAAAATAATGGATATACAGATTAATTATGTATGAAGTATTTGACATAGATCTTAGCTTTTACCGGCAGGATCTCAGGGTGTTCATCCCTGTCGTAGTAGGTTTGATTGGATTTGTCATTTTTTGGTTCACATATAAATCCGAAAAGTTCAGGCAGAAGCTACTGGATAAATATGGTGCGGATCAGGGATCTGCCAGATTAATCATTTACACCAAGTTCCTTGGTGGATTTTCAATGGGTGTGCTCCCCGCTGTAGCCTATCTTATTGCTTTTCCTGAAACTACATTAGCTCAACTTGGATTGGGCTTACCTGCTGAAACGCTCTTCGCGACTATCGTATGGACAGTAGGACTCGGAGGAGTGATGGCCTTTGTGATAGGCAACAACGCAAAAAAACCCGAGAACCTGCAGTATTACCCGCAGATCCGGGCACGAGAATGGGATAGAAAAATGGTAATAGGTAACCTTGCCGGATGGGCAGCATACCTGTTGGGATATGAGTTCCTTTTCAGAGGCGTACTGCTCTTTCCGCTGGTGGAGCAGATTGGCCTGTGGCCTGCAATTGCGGTTAACATTGGATTGTACTCCGCAACGCATATCCCCAAAGGACTTAAAGAAACGATTGGAGCAATCCCTTTGTCAATTGTCCTGTGTATATTAAGTGTACAAACCGGCAGCATCTGGATTGCAGTTATTGTTCATATTTCAATGGCATGGACGAATACTACTATTGCGTTAAAACATCATCCTGATATGCATATCAAAAAAAATTAAATGATCATGTCTGCAAAAACATTTCAGGATAAAGTCGCTATTATAACCGGTTCGAGTGTGGGTATCGGAAAGGCAACAGCCATTGAATTGGTTAAAAATGGTGCCTCAGTTGTACTTAACGGGCGAAATCAGGAAAGACTAACGAAAGCGGAAAATGAAATTAAAGCATTGGGCGGAAAATTCCTTTCGGTGTGTTGCGATGTTTCTGTTCCCGAACAAGCTAAGAGCCTGGTAGATAAAACGATTGAGACTTTCGGGAAATTAGATATTCTTATCAATAATGCGGGTGTGTCGATGCGTGGCGACTTTGCTGATTTAAACCCTGATGTTTATAAAACTGTTTTCGATATAAACCTTCTTGGCTCTGTCAATCCTACTATTCCTGCCATACCCTACATCAAAAAATCACATGGCAGCATTGTATTTGTTTCAAGTTTAGCCGGGATAAGGGGGTTGCCGGGCAACTCAGCCTATTGTTCATCAAAAATGGCTTTGCGGGCCATTGCCGAATCTATCCGTATTGAAGAAGCCAAATCAAAAATACATGTGGGATTAGTACTGGTCGGAATTACCGAAATAGAAAAGGGAAAGACAACGATTGGAGCAGATGGTTCATTGATAACACTTAAAGACAGGTCGAATCTCAATGTTCAATCCGTAAACAGTGTTGCCAGGGCAATTTTGAAAAACATCCGAAAGAGAAAATTCAGAACAACCTTAACAGGAATAGGGAAATTAAATGCTTTTATGCAATCGATATTACCCGGTCTGGTTGAAAAAGTGCTGATCCTCTCTATTGATAAAATCAGGAAACGAAGCGAATAGTTTGTTTTACCAGGGTGTATGGTTGTTATTTGGTGAATTTGGTACGCATATAAAGAGTTACCTGCAAGGCTAAAGAACAGAAACCAATGAATAAAATGTTTGCCAAAAAAGAAAATAGAAAGCCAACGCACATTGCACACATTTGCAATTCGCACAGGCTGACGAAAAAACCCAAAATTGCAAAAGAGTGCAATCTTGCCAGCGCACAACAGAATACGAATAATTTAACTTTTAACTTGGAATTGAATTAATGAAATTATCACTTGCACGATTAGAGACCTTTCTTGAAGAAGCCTGTGAAAGCCTTCGTGGAAATATGGATGCTTCTGAATATAAAGAATACATTATTGCAATGTTATTCTTAAAAAGGGTGAATGACCAGTTTGAAATTCATCGTGAAACAAGGAAGAAAAATCTTGTAGAGAAAAGACATCTCGAAGAACCTGAAATAATTTACGGAGAACTGGAAAGACAAAATGCCCCGGAGTATGATTTTTTTGTACCAATGGCTGCTCGATGGAAAAAGTTTGAAGGCGACCCGGAAGTTGATGAAAAAGGGGAGAAAATTAATTATATCAAAGACCTGCAAGAAGAAATTGGCGACCACCTTAACATTGCCCTTGCAGCATTGGAAGATGCCAACCTTGATAAACTTGACGGCGTTTTAAAATCCATCAACTTTAACCGTAGCATTGGTAAAAACAACAAACAGATTACCGATGAAGATTTAAGGGAACTGATTCGTGAATTCAACAAAAAGAACCTGACCGATAACAATCTGGAATTCCCAGACCTGATGGGCGCCGCTTATGAATACCTGATAAAATATTTTGCCGACAGCGCCGGAAAAAAAGCCGGAGAATTTTACACCCCCAACGAAGTAGTTCGTTTACTGGTTAATATTTTGGAACCTGCCGAAGATGCCGAAATTTACGACCCAACTGTGGGTAGCGGCGGTATGCTTATCGAAAGTAACAACTATGTAGAAAGCCGTTATGGTTCTGCACGAAACCTTTCGCTCTACGGACAAGAAAAAAGTGGAACGGTTTGGAGTTTGAGCAAAATGAATATGCTGTTTCATAATATTTTTGACAGCGATATTGTAAATGGCGATACGCTGATGAATCCCCTGCATATTAAACAAGGCGAACTTCAAACATTTGATATTGTAATTGCCAACCCGCCCTTCTCGCAGAATTACAGCAAGGACGGCATGAAATTCAAAGAGCGTTTTAATAACTGGATGCCCGTAAAAGGCAAAGCCGATTTTATGTTTGTGCAGCATATGGTTTCTTCAACAAACAACGCCGGGCGTATGGCTGTGGTGATGCCCCATGGTGTTCTGTTTCGTGGCGGCGAAGAACGGGAATTCCGTAAATGGCTTATAAATAAGGGCTATCTCGAAGCCGTAATTGGTCTACCACCGGGCTTGTTTTACGGAACCGGTATTCCGGCTTCTGTTATTGTGGTAAATAAAAAAGACGCCCATTTGCGTGAGCATGTTTTGTTTATTAATGCCGACCGAGAATACAAAGAAGGCAAAAACCAAAATAGACTGCGCCCCGAAGACATTGAAAAAATCTCTTTCACCTACAAACACAAAAGCAAGATTGACAAATACAGTAAACTCGTTAGTAAAGACGATTTGGAAGAAGAAGAATATAACTTGAATATCCGCCGTTTTGTGGATAATGCACCGCCTGCTGAGCCACACGATGTGCATGCTCATCTTAAAGGTGGTATTCCTGTAACAGAAGTGGACGACCTAAATCCTGCTTTTGCATCTTATCCCGGATTGCGTGATAAACTTTTTACTGATTTCAAGGAAAACTATCTACGATTTACGGATGCCATTGCAGAAAAAGAAGACATTAAAAAACTGCTTGACGAATGCCCTGAAGTAAAAACCACCTTTGAAAATTATAACAAAGGCTTACAAAAATGGTGGGATGAAGTGG
>JAUVKF010000004.1 GCA_030596395.1 Chlorobiota bacterium
TAAACAGAAAATTTCAACTAAATTTGATGTCTTAAACATAAGGATTGATTTTGTAATGATTTGTAATTCAACACTATAAATATACAAAACAATCCTTTTTGTTTTACGTTTTTTCTGTTTTTTTATATCGAACTCAGGTTACTACAATGGTGAGCGAAAGTCAAGGTGCCTTTCAGCTATTTATAATAAATAGTAGTTTTCAGGGATAAATTGAAAAGGATAAATACACTAACAATTAAGCTGATGATGAGCAGGGTAAAGATACTAATTAATAAGAATTTATCAAAATGATTTTGAATTTTGGCAGATTAACAAGAAAGTGTTTTGGTGTTTATTTGGTATTACTTATCCTCCTTATCTTTCTTCCCAAACAAGCGTTTAAAGAAGCTTTTGAACTTGCTGTCCTTTTTTTCTTTTTTATCTTTCCTGGATTCCTTTTTGTTTTTACGGGTCTCTTTTTTCTCAGACGATTCTTTCTTTTGAAAGAGGTCTTCAAGAATCGAAAGTTCACGGTAAGGTTCGCAATTAAAAGACAGTGTATCGTTAATCATTTCATTGAATCCGGTCAGGTATTTACTCCTGAGTCCGGGATCATTCTCAATATCATGCAGCATACCACCGGCAATCGGCAATGCCAATCTGCTTCCACTGCCATTGGCACCCGAACGAAAATGAACCTCCGGTGACATGGCGCCAACCCAAACGCCGCAAACCAGGTTTTCGGTGTATCCAAAAAACCATGCATCGCTGTAGTTTTGTGAGGTTCCTGTTTTTCCGGCTATATCCGATTGAATACCATAAACATTGTGCATTGCTTTTCCGGTTCCTTCCTGAACCGCATTTAACAAAATTTCATTTATTTCCCCTGCTGTCGACTTACTTAATACTTTTTCAAATTGAGGAATTTCACTGTTGTATATTAATTCACCTGATTCATCATATATTTCATTGATCATGATGGCTTGGGGAATCGAACCGTAATTGGCAAATGCTGAATAGGCCATTACCATCTGGTAAAGCGAAAATTCTTTTGAGCCCAGCGCTACAGAAGGTTGCTCTTCGTCAGAAATAGAAAGTCCGAATAATTGACATTGCAGTTGTAGCTCTTCAGTGTTTAGTTTGAAATAAAGGTCAACCGAGGGCAGGTTAAGCGAGCGACTTAATGCATACCAGAGTGCAGCTTCACCTCCATATTTTTTGTCATAATTCTGTGGATGCCAATCAGGATAATTTTCATAACCAACGCTATCGTTGTTCAGGTAATCGCATGGCGAGAAACCATTTTCCAGGGCCGTTGCATAAAGAATAGGTTTGAAAGCAGAGGCTGCCTGTCGTTTTGATGTTACCAGATCGTAGGGTAAATACCTGAAATGATTACCGCCGATCCAAACTTTAATTTGGCCCGTTGTAGGCTCAATGGCAAGAACAGAGGAATGCAACATGCTGTAATAATTCCAGAGACTATCTTTCACAGTCATTTCTTTCGGGGAGTCTTCCCAGCTGAATACGGCTCTTTTTCGTGAGATATTATCTCCATTATCTTTTGACCCAGACTCGATTGAGCGTTCCCATTGTTTATACAAACCTGAATTTTTCAATTCCTTTGACAAAATCTTTTGTTTAGACATCAGTTGTTTACGAACCGATTGCAATGCGATTTCCTGAAGATGATAGTCCAGTGTAGTGATTATATTAAGCCCATCTTTCTCAATATTGTAGGCTTCTCCATTTTCTTTGGTTAGATTTTGTAAGATTTCTCTTGCCTCTTTTTGCACCTGATACACAAAATAGCCTGTAGGGTTCGTTAGCGCATAATTTGTGTAATCGGTTCCTAATGGTAATGTTTGTAAACTATCAGATACAGCAGGTGTAATGTATTCAGCATTAGCCATTAATTGTAAAACAGTGTTGCGTCTTGATAATGATGACTGAGGATTTAACCGGGGATTATAGGTGGTATTTGCCTTGAGCAAGCCAACCAATAATGCAACTTGTTCGACATTGAGCTGGCTTGTACTTTTATTAAAATAGCGTTGCGCTGCGGCTTCAATACCGTAAGTGTTTTCGCCAAAAGGGACCGAATTGAGGTAAAGCAGTAAAATTTCTTCTTTATTGTATACATCCTCAATACGGTTGGCAACTATGGCCTCCCTTATTTTATTGATTGGCATAGACAAAAAACCATGATAAGGCCTGCCGAAAAGATTTTTAACAAGTTGTTGTGAGATGGTGGACCCGCCTCCTGCACTTCGTTGCCCCAGAAGTATTGACTTAAAAAGAACCCTGAAGTAACTCCTGGTATCGTAACCTTCGTGCTCATAAAAACGTTTGTCCTCGGTGCTGATAAGGGCTTGTTTGAGATGGATCGGGAGTTCATCAACTTCTGTCCTGTTTTGTGCAAAAACTTTACCGATTAAAATACCATCACCCGAATAAATCAAAGAGGCTTGCTCGTTGGTGATATTAGCAAGCTCTTCTCTTTCAGGCAACTTACCAAATATACCATAAAGCACACCTAAGTAAAGAAAAACGATACCCAACATCAGGCTCAGAAATAAAAAAGCCTGTAGTTTTACTGCTCTTAACAGATTTTTTTTCACAACAAATAATTAGCTTGCAGGCATAACGAAATTGTTGTTTTTTTGTTATTTGTAATCTGGAATTTTTCATTCAAAATATTCCATATTTTTAGCCTATGGAAATTGAACAAATCAGGCAGGAACTGGCCAACAATGTACAAAAGATAGATCCCCTCGGTAAAAAGCTGAAATTCAAGCTGGATGATGATTTCATCCTGGTAGATGGATCGGGCGGTAAAAACGAAGTGACCGACCATGATGGGGATGCAGATTGCACCATTACCATGAGTAAAGAAACCTATCTAAAGCTTCAGCGCAAAGAAATAAAACCCATGATCGCTACATTGACAGGAAAAATTAAAGTAAAAGGCGATATCGGCTTAGCACAAAAGTTGAAACAATTAATGTAACAGAAGCATGGAAAAAGCCCCCTCTCTTAGTATTCAGCGCAGTTCGATGCTTAATGGTATCAATCGCACAGGGAAAGTATTACGGTCGGTAGGCATTGATCCTTTCAGGCTGGACGCCGACAGGATCATTAAAAAAGTAAAAAAAAGGGCATCCTTTTCAGGAAGGCTGGAAAACGCTGAAAACGGACTTCGTGAAATGATAAAATCCATCAACGAAGAAGCCCAACCCAACCCTTTCGGTTCACTGGCAGTTAAAAAATTGATAGAGCGAACACTGTATGACCGGTATAAAATTGAACAAGTGCTGGCGCAAAACTCTGAAATTGAACAGGCCGAAATTAAAGAGCCGGTATTTATCATCGGAATGCCACGTACCGGAACCACCATCCTGCATGCGCTGATGCACGAAGATCCGGCACACCGTTCACCGCTGGCATGGGAATGCCTGTTGCCTTACCCGGTGCCAAAGCCCGACACATTCAATGACAACCCACAGCTAAATACTGTAAAAAAGGAATTTAAACAATTATTTAAACTGGTGCCCGACTTCCAGCGTAAGCATTTCATGGCTGCCGACTCGCCCCAGGAATGCCTGACGATCAACAACTTCGATTTTAACAGTTTTCAGATTTCTGCTCAGTTGTATGTACCATCTTATATGGACTGGTTTGCGAACCGGGCCGACAGGCTGGCAACGATGCGTTTTCATAAGCGATTTCTGCAATACCTGCAATCGGGTGGGGTAAAAGCCGAAAGATGGCTGTTGAAAACCCCGGTCCACCTTATGCGCCTGGATGAACTTTTTGAAGTTTACCCTGATGCAAGAATTGTGATGACCCACAGACAGCCAACAAATGTTGTTACTTCAACGGCCAGCTTAATTTCTTCAGTGCGTTCATTGTACAGCGATCATGAAGACCCCGTACGCACCGGGTATGAACAACTGGAAATGTGGAGTTTATATTTTGAACGATTTCTTGAAAGCAGGAAACGACTTGATAAAGAAGACCGGTTTATCAACTTGAAATTTGAGGATTTTATTGATGACCAGGTAGCTACTGTAAGAAAAATCTATGAACGATTTAATTGGCCTTTATCAAACTCTACCCTTGTGAGGTTTGAGAATTTCATCGCCCGGAATCCACGCGATAAGAATGGACTTCATTTTTACCAGATGAAAGATTTTGGTTTGGATAAAGAGATGGTTGATACGAAATTCAAGCATTACAAC
Source organism: Chlorobiota bacterium (assembly GCA_030596395.1). Lineage (GTDB taxonomy): Bacteria > Bacteroidota > Bacteroidia > Bacteroidales > F082 > JAADID01. Next base: position 4,221 of record JAUVKF010000004.1, read on the forward strand.
GAGTTTCTCAAGCAACTTTAGTGGTAAGATGAGGATATTGGTAATACCAGTTGACATAATGATTTGATATTGGAGTAATGGAGTGTTGGAGTAGTAAAAAGTAAAGAACACCCCAAGACTCCAGTTCTCCATCACTCCAAACAATATGTAATATATTTGATTTTAAGAGATTTACATAACCGAATTTAAATATATCAAAATGACATACAAGAGCAAATCAGCACTGGAACAATTCCTGAATGTGATCAGAAATGCCGAATCAACATTTCTCGATCCTGAAAAGGTTATAGATGAACAAGGGCACATAGATGGGTATCAGCATCTTTTCCATTTAATGAGAACCAGCATCGATTTTTACCTGTTTAACGATCCATTAAGACCCAAATTAATGTTGCTGGCTGATGATAACCACAAAATGCTTGGCGACAATGTGGATGCGGTTTATTATTTCACCCAGATCAGGGGTGACCAGGAATACCTGATCAAAGGAAAACGATACGATAGCTGCTATTTCTCTATTTCAGTTTATGGAGGAGAGCCTGATGGAGAGATTGTTGAGCGTGTAACCAACAACATCAACCATACACAAATTGAATTTGAACCCGATGGCAGTTTTGAAATTAAACTAACACCCAATCCGAATGGAAAAAATGAATTTAAACTGGATACGGATTCGGTAAACCTCTTTACCCGTGAATATTTCTTTGATCGGTTCAACAGCCGGGAAAGTGATTTGAGCATCAAAAATCTCACACCGCAGGATAAACCAAAACCATTAAGCGATGAGGAACTTGCACGGCGAATCAAGGTGATGAGTACTTTTTTTGAGCAAACCACCTGGATATCACCTTTGCCTGTTGATTTTCCTTTAAATGATTTTCTGCCTCCATTCCCATTCCTTGATGACCAGGGTGGCTGGGGAACTATTGATAATATTTACTGTTTCGGAAGGTTTAAATTAGAAGAAAACCAGTATTTAAAAATTCGTTTCACCTCTCCTGAAGCCGTTTACTGGGGCATCCAGACATGGAACTTTTTAATGCAGTCGATGAACTACAAAAACTACAAAGTCAGCATCAATAAAAGCCAGGCCAAAGCCAATGATGATGGGTCATATTTTGTTTATTTAAGCCATAACCCGATGGATGTTGATAACTGGATCAGTACAGGTGGTTATAAAGAAGCCATTATATTTTGCCGCTGGCTTTTGGCCGAAGAAATGCCGGAACAGCCTACGGTTGAACTTTGTGAGTTTTAGTTAGTGTTTGTCCATAATGTCCGATTTCTTCGTTACGCGTGTCTTTAAACTCAGTCATTTACAAAAGTAAACTCCTGATTATAAAGACATCACAAGCCTTGAACTCGAACATTCTGAACTAAACACAGCCTTTATTAACAGATAATAGTTAGTGTTACCTGTGTTTTTAAATAATTTAATTTTACTCAGATTTATAAATATCCTGAAATGTCGGAACAACTCCATAAACCAAATCATAATACACTTATCCTTAGCGACTTTACATCTAAGCTTATAAAGGGGAAAGTCGGCAGGGAAGAGGTGATCGCAATACAGGAAAAACTAACTGATGCTGTACCAATGGATTTTATTGCAGCAGTTGATCATTTGGTTCAGCAGCAATCTGTTACTGATGAATTGAAAATGGGGATTAATAAAATGCTGAATGTATTTTATACCTATTTATCACAACTAAAACAACCACAGTTAAAATCCGGATCTTTTCTTGATCAGTTGGTAAATGATAATTCTGAGATCGTCCAATTAATGGAATCGTTAAAACCTCTTATTAAAGAAATTCAGAAACCTGACCATCCTACAGTTGAATTATTTGAAGCATTAAAGCAAAAGTTGAAAACAATTGCTGGGGTTGATCGGCATTACCAGGTAATGGAAAATGTATTGTTCCCCTTTCTCGAAAATAAATGGCCTGATCATCGCTGTTTACAGGTGTTGTGGTCGGTGCACGATGATGTAAGAAAAGAGATCAGGGAGTTACAACAATTATTCGAGGTTAATACATGGGATTTAAAACGCTTCAACCAGCTTACCGGCGACCTGTTTTTCAATTTGAAAACCATCATTTTTAGAGAAGAAAAAATCCTGCTTCCAGCAATTATTGAGGCCGGTTTTGCTAATGAGCTGGATAATATGATGCCTGAAGTAGCAGAAATAGGATGGTCGTTTGTTGAAGCAAAAAATAAAGATGAAAATATTGAGCCCCAAAAAGCAAACTTGGATCAGGGTTTTGTGAATTTTGCTACCGGAAGATTAAGTGCTGAACAGATAGAATTGATATATAACCACTTACCTGTTGACATCACCTTTGTGGATGAACAGGATACGGTGAGGTATTTTTCAACACCTAAAAAGCGGACATTTACCCGTACGAATGCAGTAATCGGACGTAAAGTTCAAAATTGTCACCCGCCAGAGAGTGTCTGGATGGTGGAAGAAATATTGGATGCTTTTAAAAAAGGCGAACAGGATGATGCCTCCTTTTGGGTCCCTTTCAAAGACCAGTTTGTGTATATCCAGTATTTTGCCATGAGAGATGGCGAAGGGAATTACCGCGGTACGATTGAAGTTACGCAGGATGTGAAGGAAATCCGTAATCTTGAGGGAGAGCGGCGGCTGTTGAATTGGGAGAAGAAGTAAAACCTTCCAGAGTCGGAACGACCTGGAAGAGTTAGGTTTAAAAAATTGCACTTCATATACAAGACTCTTCCAGGTTCTGCGAACTCTGGAAGGTCTTTGTTTGATCAATCAAAACTTGCCCTTTAAATCGCCACCATAATTAATATCCATCATTTTGGCATCGGGGTCATTTAACCAGTCGGGAATGTTGTCTTTCGATTTTTCAAGCTTTTCACGCTCTGCTTCCAATTCATCTTCACTGTAAGCAAACGCCATTTCCGCAGAAACAACGTAAGGAATTTCCTGAAGTTTTTTCAGCTTGCCAATTTCTTCTTCTGTATCTTTCCCATCAATGGTAACGATAATCCGCCCTTTTTCATCATGAATGTGGTATTCGCAATCGGGTGATGATTTGATAATTTTGAGCACTGATTCTAAGTGTTCAGGCCTGGTTTGTATGACGATGCTGCTAAGGTTCATGGTTTATGTTTTTTTGGCCACGAATGCACGAATAACAATGCTAAAATGATTGAATGCTTCAATGCGAGAATAGGGCTTCCCTAAAACAGAATATCTTCACAATATTTCTATTATTCAAGCATTTACACATTTAATCATTAACGTATTAAGTAGAAAATAATTATCATTCGTGAATTCGTGGCATTTATTTTTTCAAAGCTATTCAATTTCCCAAATCATCAAATATTGGTCATCTCCTGCCGATATAAAAGTATGGTCATCAAAAAAAGCCATCTTGGTTACTACACTTTCATGACCGGATAGAACACAACTTTCATTGCGGCTTGCTGTTTTAAAAATGGAAATCTTATTGTCTTCTGTTGCCGAACAGGCTCCGATTGATCCGTCAGCATTCAATCCAACTGAATAAACCAGGAAATCCTTTTGCAGAAAGTAATCGTTGCCGGTAATTGTATTGTAAACGCCCACCCTGCGATCCTGACCGGCTGTGATGACGATTCCGTTTTTAGAAACAATCTGGTAGATATTATCCACATTAATTCCTGTATGATCTTGTTCTAACTCACAACTTTTGATTTCGATTTTATGAACGATCCCGCTTTCATCGGCTGTGAACGCAAATTGTTTATCAACTGTCAGCGAGAAATCAGAAAATGTATAAGGAGAGATGCTTAATTCACAAATGGTTTGTCTTTGTCCAATATCATACAAAATAAGGTCGTTGCTCATCAAACCAAGCAAAATAGTGTTGTGGTTAATCCACCTGGCTTTTTTAATCATCAGCTTATCCTTTTCCGCATTGAAAATTTCTTGCTGCTTTCCATTTTCAAAGATGGAAACATTTCGAAACCCATGATTGCCCTGTGTAACAACGAGCAGTTTCCCCAAAACCTTATCAATAGAATAGATTTTTGTCGGAACCTCATCACCCATGAAATCTTTCATTGGGGGCAATTGCAAAAAATCCGTCTGTTTTCCGGTTCTGACATCATAAGTCTCAAGAGTGCCGGCATCGGTTGACAGGACTACTTTCGAATTTTCAATAAAAAAGTCGGTAATGGCGCCGGCAGTTTTAATTTTAAGAGTGGGATGAATTTCCCGGGCCGGGAGAACTGAGGCGATAAGGATCAATCCAGTAATAAAAAACGGCCTTTTCAGAAAATGATTTGTATTAAAATATTTCGGCATCTCCTCAACTTCCATTTCAACAACAATTGGCTTTTCTAAAATGTTAAAGGAGTTTATAATTGTCCTTCATGTAAGTCCCAAATTGGAAAGCACATCTCGTAATCATTCCAAATAATATCTCCATACTCGATTGAATAAGACTGAAATAATTCTTTATTAAAGTACTTTTTTGTCATTGGGTTTTTTGCATTTTTAAGAAAATTCTCGAAATCAATAATCTTCTCAATACCATCAGAAAACAAAAAACGAATTTTGTATTCTCCTAAATAATTAGCTTCTTGGATTGATATTACCATGTCCTTAAATTTTTTTCGTAATTCGTTCAGTTACAATTTCTTTATTGAAAACAAAAAAGTCCACCCATTTCCTAATAATGTCATCGCGATAGTATTCTACAAGCTTTTAAATTTTTTTAGATTTTGTACATCAAGCGGTTCTTTCCCCGCAACTTCCTTTACAATGACCTTTACGAATTTTCCGTTTTCATAAAGTATTTCAGCTTTGCTTTCTTTTCCCTGATATTTACAATGTACATGAATTGGTTCATGTTCACGGGAATAGAATAAAACAACTAATCCAAAATATTCATAAAGTTTTGGCATACACTTTTTTGTAACAAAATTAAGCAATATATCGCTAATGTCTTGTTAACCTTCAATCCTCTACGAGGAAATATCAAAATATCAACAGATTAGTTAATAACAATCTATCCGCTACACTGAATAAGCATACTGTAGTGGGTCAATACATTGTATTACCTCACCCCTTCACCCATATTGGTTTTCAGGTTCGACTTGGTTTTGTCGCTGCTTTTGCGGTAATCAGGATCGAAAGTGTTGGGGATGTCTACCGTTACTTCTGCTTGAGGAACATGGCATTGTGAGCAATTGAACATGGCACCGTTAAAATGACCAAGGTCTTTTTCAACCACTTCGCCTTCATAAGCATCCACACGGTATTTACCTTCTTCTTCAACCACAAGAGGGCGGTAGCTGGTAAAATGCGTTTTGGGCAATGGAATGGCTTCAAATTCAGGGGCTTTGTCCGGCATATGGCAACGCAGGCATTTATTGTCGTCAATCATGATGGGGAGAAAACCACCAACACGGTGAGGTATCAATGGTGGTGCATTTTCAAACGAACGGTCAAACATTTCGCTTTCACCCCCACGTACTTTTGAATACTCGGGCATATCGGTCAAGACGGATTCATCACTCAAAAGCAATGCATCCGACATGTCGATATTCTCATCAGCAATGTAATTTGCATTGTTATCACTGCAATCGCATGCTGTCAGCAGCACTACGAAAGAGATTAGGTAAACCAATAGTTTATTCATCATTGCACCCTCCTAAATTTTATAATTATTAATTGAAAATTTTAAAGCATTATCATCACAAACTTCAATGCAATGCCCACAATTGCTGCACTCATCTTTTATAAATCCTGATTGTTCTCCAACAATATGCAGCACTTGTTCTTCGTGGCATACATCGAAGCATTTCATACACATGGTACATTTTTCAACATCGTGTTTTACTTTGATCAGCGAGAAGCGGCTTGTTGCCGAGTAGAAAACACCCAGCGGACAAAGGTGGCCGCACCAGCCGTATTCCACAAGCAAGAGGTCGAAGAGGAACAAAGCAACAATTACTGCCCATCCCATGCCAAATCCGAAGATGATTCCGCGGTGTAACATGGTGATTGGATTGATGACCTCAAAGGCTGCAACACCAACAAATGGTGAAAGCAGAATTCCTAATCCCAATACCCAATAGCGGGTTTTCCGGCTGAACGTAAAAAAGCTTTCCTTTTTTGTAATCTTCCACTTCTTTCGCATCCAGGTTGCCAGATCGGTAATCATATTTATGGGGCAAACCCAACTGCAAAAACTCCTTCCGGCGATCAAAGCATAAAAAACAAGAACGATAACCGCACCGATAATTGCATCGGCACTCATGACAAACCCTGTTGCAAATGTTTGCAAAACCGCATGTGGGTCTGCCAGGTAAAATGTTTCCAGCACGTAGGCTGAACTGTAATTTCCCATTAAGAACTTCCATCCCCACCAATTGGCTCCACCGAATAAAATGAGCAGGCCTAACTGCGTGGTTCTTCTCAGTATTAAGTACCTGTTTCTCTTAATAATATTAGTCATCATCAAGCAGGTATTCCCAATCATTCAATTCATCTTCCGGAGAAGATTTTACTGCTTTCTCCTCTTTCAGGTTTTTCAAGCGTTCTTCGTCAGCTTTGTCCCATCCTTTGATGTAATGTTCACCGACCTTTCCGGTTGCTATCGTTCGCGGCAGGACAAAAATGGCTGCTTTTTCGGTGACACAGGCATGTTCGCACAAGCCACAACCTGTACAAATATTGCAATGTACAACCGATTTCAGAAAAGCATGCTTCCCTGTCCGCTCATTTCGTTTGAATTCCAAAGTAATGGCTTCGCCAAGCAATGGACACGCTTTGTAACAAGCATCGCATTGAATACCCCAAAAAGCCAGGCAAGCTTCCTGGTCAAGCATGGCGATACCCATCTTTGCTTTATTGATATCAGGCTCTTCTGACTTGATACCATCAATTTGCTTTGCGATAACATCAACATCCAATGCACCGCTCGGACAAACCGGGACACAAGGGACATCGGGACACATATAGCATGGTATCAATCGCGGTTTGAAAAATGGTGTACCAATTGCGGTATGATCATCTAAAGTTGCCAACTGCAAAGTGTCATAAGGACAGGCTTCGACACAAGTACCACAGCGGATACAGGCTTTCACAAAACGCTTTTCTTCCAAAGCACCCGGTGGCCGCAAGGTTAATTCCGAAGCTTTGAGTTTAATGGCTGTCGTTCCCCAGGCTGCTCCACCCAAACCCAATAGTCCCGCTCCCCGGAACATCGTTTTCAGCGCATCCCTTCTTGAATTCATATTTTGAGTGTCAGCCATTTAATTTGAATCTATGTGTTTTGTAAAAGGATAAAATAAGCCTATTATGCTTTATTAATTTTAACAGCACACTTTTTAAAGTCGGTTTGCTTTGATTGCGGGTCGGTAGCATCAAGGCATACCTTATTGATGAGCACTTTCTCATCAAACCATGGAACATAAACCGATCCTTTTGGCATGCGGTTTCTTCCACGAGTTTCGACGTGTACTTTCACTTTACCACGTCTCGAATCAATCCAAATTAAATCACCTTGTGCAACGTTGTATTTCATAGCATCGTCAGGATGCATATAGCAAAGTGCCTCGGGAACTGCCCTGTATAGCTCGGGAACCCGCATGGTCATTGTTCCACTGTGCCAGTGCTCCAACACACGTCCAGTACATAACCAAAGTGGATATTCTTTGTTTGGCATTTCAGGTGGATCCATATACGGTCGGAAGAATATTTTGGCTTTGTTGGTCAGATCAACTTTTCCGGCAGATTTATCTATTCCCTTAAGGTTTCCTTTTGCAATCTTTTTTAGGGCTTTACCATAAAAAGCAAATTCGCCTACATCAGCTTTACGCGCATAAGGGTCATATTTTGAATTGAACCGCCATTGGGTTTCTTTGCCATCAACAACCGGCCATTTCAATCCGCGTACTTTATGATAGGTATCGAAATCGGCATAGTCGTGTTGTCTACCTTCACCGAAACTACGATATTCTTCCCACAAATATTTATGAATAAAGAAGCCATAGCCTTTCCATTCTTCGCCATTTGTACCCATTATTTCACGTCCGTCACCTTCAACTTCAGTATTTGTAAACCCTTCGCCAATTGGATCAGGCCATGAATACGATTTGGCATCTTCATTGGCAAACAACACATCAAACAAAGTATCTTCAGGGCTATAACCCATTTTTTTTGCTTCATCCAAAACGTCCGGTAAACCACCTTTAAGGCCCGGAATTTTCTGCGCTCCCCAAACATCTTTTAGCTTAAACCTTTTGGATATTTCAATATATTGCCAGAGGTCAGGCATGGCATGACCAACAGGAACTACCTGCTGTTTCCAGTGTTGTGTCCTCCGTTCAGCGTTTCCATAGGCACCCCATTTTTCGTAAATCATGGCAACGGGCAAAACGAGGTCGGCAACTTTTGCTGAAACGCCCGAATAGCTATCTGAGACAACAATGAAGTTATCCATTTTATGCGCTGTTTTCAGCCAATGGTTGGCATTTGCAGTACACATAAACGGATTACAAACATTGACCCAGGCAAACTTGATTTTTTCATCTTCGAGGTCGCGGAATATTTTCATAATGTGTGAACCAAACTTCGGATTGATAGTCCCCTTTGGGATTTTCCACAATTTTTCCGAGACATCACGGTGCTTTTGAATGGATACCAGCATATCGGCAGGAAGCCTGTGTGAAAATGTTCCTACTTCGCGGGCTGTTCCACAAGCAGATGGCTGTCCGGTTAGGCTGAAAGCACCGTTGCCGGGCTTCGCTTGTTTCCCAAGTAGAAAGTGAACCATATACGCCTGTTCGTTTACCCAAACACCACGTGTATGCTGATTCATACCCATCGTCCAGAAGGAGACAACTTTCCTGTTTTTCTCCATATAGAGGCTGCCTAGCAATTTCAGCTTCACTTTGAAAGAAGAAAGATCTTCGTCAGGATCGCCTTTCGCCAGGCCGGTAACATAATTTAATGTATAAGGTTCGAGGCCTTTTTTAAACTCTTCAAATGAAATGGCCCAGTGCCCATTTGCTTTCGCACGGTGCTTCATTTCAAGTGTATCACCTTCTTTATATCCCAAATAACCAAGGGTTACTGCTTCGTCTTTAGAAATTTTCTTTGAAACCTCTTTTTTAACGGTCTGTTTCTCCAAATCGGTAAAACCGGGATGATCAGGTGTGCGCATACCATAACCGGTATCAACAAACCCGGTTGTGAATTGCATATACTTATCAATAAATTCCTGATCCATCGACTCTGGGTTGTTATAAACTATTTCACGGGCGATGTAGTTCCAGATGGCCAGATCGGTATGGGGCTTAAAGATGATTTCCACATCTGCAAGGTCGGAACAGCGGTTGGTGTAAGTTGACAGGTTAATGATCTTTACTTTATCAGGGTCAGATAATTTTCTGTCGGTTACCCTCGACCAAAGTACAGGATGCATTTCGGCCATATTTGCGCCCCAGGTTACAACGGTATCAGTCAATTCGATATCATCATAGCAGCCTGCGGGTTCGTCAATTCCAAATGTTTGGATAAATGCACCAACTGCCGAAGCCATACAATGTCGGGCATTGGGATCAAGGTTATTCGAACGGAAACCGGCTTTCATCAGTTTTGCCATCGCATATCCTTCTTGAACGGTATATTGCCCGGAACCAAAAACCCCGATTCCTGTCGGCCCTAATTCATCCAGGCTTTTTCTCATCTGCTTTTCCATCTCGTCGTAGGCAACTTTCCACGAAACGGGTTTAAACTTGCCATCTTTGCTGAATTTGCCATCTGCACCAAGTCGCATCAATGGCTGTTTTAAACGGTCGGCACCGTACATAATTTTGGCATTGAAGTAGCCTTTTATACAATTCAATCCACGATTGACCGGAGCTGCGGGGTCTCCTTTTACGGCAACAATTTTTTCGTTTTTAGTGGCTACCATTATTCCACAACCGGTACCACAAAAACGGCAAACGGCTTTGTCCCAGCGCCATCCGCCCTCAGATTTTTCGGGTGTGCCTGCCATCATTTTCTTAGGCAGGGATATTCCTATTGCTGTAGCTGCAGCTGCAACGGCAGTGGTTTTTACGAAATCTCTTCTGTTTATACCCATGATATTATTTCTTATTGGAAAAGAAGTATGTTACCAATTAATCACCATAATACACCATTAAATCTGCATCTTTTCCCACTTAGCTTCTCTACAAAAAACTTCCGTAGCTACGGCTATGCAAGTTTTTTGTAAATCGTTAAGCAGAAAAATATTTTGATTTAAAAGGTGCATTCTGATAATTATTTGATAAGAAAAACAATTTAATTAATAATGGCAAACTATGGTTCGGAACTGTCCAAACCATAGCCTGCTTTAGAACATGCAAAACCTATTCAGAGTACCTTTTGCGGAATTCAGCTGCGGCAGCTTTACGTCTGGCCACCTCTTCAGGATTGGTTTTTCCGAGGAACCATTTGTGCATTTCGCTATTTAGGATATTATCCAGTAAGGCTTGCACTTTTCTGGCTTGAGCAGTTTTGCCATGCTTTTTGCCTTCAGCAATTAATTCCTCAACTTCTGGAACCATTTCCATATAAAACCTGTCGGCCACTTCAAAATTACCATGCCATTGTGTATAATCAGGCCCCATCATAGAAGCGCCCATTCTTGCACGACGACCTTCGTGGTGCCACAGGAAGAAATAAGTCCATTCAATTTTATCGTCAAATGGAATAGGAGTAATCAATTTTTCTGCTTTCAAAGCTTTCATCAATGCAAGAGCGGGTTTGCCAAACTTCTCATTGTATAAGTGAATCTGATTGTCATATTGTGTGTAGAAATTCTTTACATAATCTTTTGTATGACATTGGAAGCAAACATTCTGCATACCTTTTCTTCTTTGTTCCCAGGTCAGAAAATCTTCAGGCAATGGTTTTCCCTGCGCTTCATATTTAGCCAGTTCGGCAGCATCAATTTTCTCAGAAACTTTTGGTCGAAGTGTCCAGCTAATCCTGTCGCCTACATCGTGTGTCACCGGTTGATCAGGTGTAGCACTCATGTGGCAGGTTGCGCATGTTGGAGCTGCAGAATAATCCTGCCCAACTATCCATGGCTGTGCACCAAGGTTCATGTCTTCGCGGTGTGCACGGAAATTAATCCCGTGTTTTGATTCGTTATAAATTTCCAATTGCGGATGGTCAGGTCCCATGTGGCATTTGCCGCAATTTTCAGGTTGCCGTACCTGTGCAATAGAAAAATGGTGCCTGTTATGACAGGCTGAACACGCTCCTTTTGATCCATCCAGATTGATACGGCCCATGCCTGTATTCGGCCAGGTTTTCGGATCAAGAAGCAGAATCCCCATATCATTGTATTTGGGATCTCCGTTCTCATCAGTCTGAACCTGTACTCTCGATCCATGACACTGCCAGCATCCAGATGCGGCTGCCGGATTTGCCCCATCCATAAATGAAGCATGCCCTTCAACTACTTCTGCCAGCACATTATCCAACGATCCCATAATCATCCCTGCATCGGCATGGTGACTGGTGGTAAACTGTTCGGCCTCTTCAGCATGACATTCAGCACAATCATTTGGGGTAACAATTGTAGCAATAAACTGTCCTTCGTGTTCATAGCCATCAACATCCCCTTTTTTGGCCTGATGACATTCAAGACATCCAACGCCAACTTCAGCATGTTTGCTGTTTTTCCATTGTTCAACAATTACCTTTCCGACGCCTTGTTCTCCGTGACAGCTAACGCAATGTCGCGTTCCTTCATCAACGATAGGGGAAGGTTTGTAATCAGGCATTGCATGCTGCACTTCTTTCCAAAGTGCCATCAGCAATATTACGATAAACACCACGCTCAGCACGCCGATAATGGTTCTTTTTGTATTTAAACTTGTTGCCATTTTATGTAAGTTTTAAGTTATTTATTTTTTTCATTGAATTAATTAATGTCCGAAGGTTTCCCAGACGGTGAATACAGTTATTGTGAGCATTCCAAGAACGCCAATCCAGAATCCAACTTCTTTGCCAGGGAAAACTTTATCGAAAAACCGATCGATATAAGGCCAGAAGAACAGAATCCCAATAAAGACCATCGGCCCAAGTACCCCAACCATCAGGTTTGTAATTTTTAACCAGCGGAATACGGCGAAGAAGTACCATTCGGGCTTAATGTGCAATGGTGTTACATTCGGATTAGCCGGGTCGCCAAGCTGTACCGGGAATAACAATGAGAGTGTTAGCAGTAATATCATGATAATTGATACCATGATAAGTTCTGTAAAAACATGGTCAGGCCACAATGGGAAAGTTTTCTTTTCCACTTTTTCCTCGCCTTCAAATTCCAATTCTGTTACGCCATGCACCCTGATGAGGTAAACATGTACACCAACTGCCATAGCAAGTAAAAGTGGCAATAGTACGATATGAAAAATGTAGAACCTTGTTAGTGTGTTCTGACCAATTTCACTTCCACCCCGCATAAAATCTGCCATCCATTCGCCAACAAAAGGTGTTGCACCGGCGATACCGGTTCCAACTTGCATTGCCCAATATGACATTTGTTCGTAAACAAGCGAATAGCCTGTAAATCCAAACATCAGCGTAAGCAAGAACAAAACAACACCAAACATCCAGTTGATGTCTCTTGGAGGTTGGTACGACCGTGTAAAAAATACCCGCATCATGTGCAATATCAAAGATGCAATCATAATGTTGGAAGACCAACGGTGTATGCTTCTAATCAGCCAGCCATAATCGGCAGTATAAGTGATGTATGCAATGCTGTCGTAGGCTTTGGCGGTATCGGGCACATAATAAAAAACGAGCATAATACCTGTTATCACCTGAACAGTGAACATATATAAAGGTGTACCACCCAATGCCCACCACCATCTTTTCAGGTGATTTGGGATGGGTTCTGCGGTCAGTTCAATCAGGGCATCCTGATCAACCGGAAATGATTGTTTAAGCCAAGCTCCTAGTCCCATAATTAACCCTCCGCATCTTTAAAGTAAATAAATACGTTGTCGTCCTCAATCTCTGTATGGTAGGTCTGCAAGGGTGCAGGTGGCGGACCGGCAATCACATTCCCATTTTTATCAAACCTTCCGGCATGACAGGGGCAGTAAAACTCCTGGTTATCTTTTTGCCAGTAAACTGTACATCCCAAATGTGTGCATACAGTGGACATGGCCTTGATTTCCCGTTCGCCGGTGCGTACAAGGACGAGGTCTTTTCCCCGCAAATCGGTGATCTTGCGGGAGGCGTTGATGGGCAGTTCATCCAGGTGCATTGTGAATATCCGCCGGGTTACATCGCGCTTTTTTGGAGTAATAAAGCGAAAACCCATTGCAGTTATTCCGGCAAATGCACCTCCTAATGGAATGAACGCCAATATGTTTTTTAATGCATCTCTTCTGTCCATATAATTGTTGTTTTTGGTTTATTTTTTATTGTCTGAATTAAAGAAAGTAGGTTTGAAAGTGAGCATGATCCATCCCCAGTTGTTGGTGTTTTGGTAATTGCCGCCTTTAAGAACCTGCATGGTTTCGGTAGCAAACATTTGCGAATAACCACCCTGGATGTTCACACTTTTTGTTATCGTATATTTTACAACGAAATCAATCTCAGCACCGAGTCCGCTACCGTAATCTTTCCATTCGTTTACATCTCTTGATTCATCAGGAATTGATTTGGATACGGTTGCGGCTGACATCAGATAATGCGGAATCAATGCAAAGCTTAGCTTTTTAACTTTAAATTTTAAGGGCAGATAGATATCAATCAGTCCAACATTCCCACCATGGTTCCCGACATAGAAATAATCCATCCATCCATTAAACTTATGGTTTGTTCCATAAAAAGGAGTAAATGATTTGTCTTTTTCACCACTTAGGCCCTTGTCTTTTGTTGCAGTTCCTGAAAGATATTCCCCTCCTAGTCCAAAAGAAAATCCTTTAACCAGATGGAAAGAAATATCACCTGCAAAATACGTCGCTGACAAATCGTTGTTTGACTTATTTTTTCCACCCTGGTAATAGACAGCAGCATTGAACTTAATTTTTTTACCTTTAAAGGTATACCTGGCACCAATAGTCTGGCTGTAGGCAATTTTCTCATCATATGCTTTTGTTGTGTCAGCGGCTGCAGCATCATAAGCTAGTCCATTGTTCAGGAATAATACACTAATGCCTGATTTACCAAAATCTCCATGGTAATGCAGCCATTGAATGGTTTTGTAATTTTTATTGGTATAAGCAACTTTATATAGCGATTGCTGCATAGCATTGATGGCAAAACCAGCATCAAGTTTATGGCTATCACCAAAAAAGAATTTCAAAATTGCGGCATCATGGCTACGTGCCTGCTGTGCCCAGCCAACGCTACCAAAAATCCTATGGTCATCGTAAATGATTTCCATACGGCCAACTTTCAAATGCAGGAACTTGGCAAACTTTACCTGTGCCCATGCTTCGTGAACTGAGAAACCAACAGTATCACCAGTATTAAGTTGGTTTACATCACCCCAAACACGTACATCCTGAAGACTGATATATGCTTTGAAAGTTTTATTGGCAAAAAAACCATTTAATCGGGTTCGTTGTGAAACATAACTGGCTGCTTTTGCGTCATCAGGAAACAAAGTTTTGTAACCATGTCTGAATTCATATCGAGGCCTGACTTCGGCAGATATTTTTACAGATTGAGCGAGGATATCACCTGCCATTACCATAAAAATCCCGCAAAATAAAAGCGGAAGAAAATACCTTTTCATAATGTGTTGGTTTAGTTAAAAAAGAATTTAAGACATAAAATACTTAAATTCAAAAATACAAGTATTTGTCGCGAGCATTTTATGATTTAAATCATAAAATGCTGATTTAGAAGATATCTAAATAAATAGCGGTAAACATTGACCGTGATGACTTCCGTTGATTATCGGCAAGAAAGTATCAACCGGAGAGGGTTCTCAATGCGGATTAATTCAAAACAATTAAAGGTATTCCTGTAAAGTTCGTGATTGGAGGTAGGTGACAAATTCTTCCGATAATCTTTTTATCAAATCATTTCGGATACATTTATTAGTTGGACAGATATGTAAATCGTGCGGGCACTCACCGATGTCAACTTCACCTTCGATGGAACGGTAAATATCATAGATTTTTATATCCTCAGGCTTTTTTTTCATTTCAAATCCACCGGTTGGGCCACGATACGATTTTAAAAAGCCATCCTTCACCAGCCTTTGCATGACTTTGCCAATATGATGCTTTGAGAAACCTATTTTTTCTGATAACAGGATTGCATTTAACGGTTTATCCGATTTTGAAATTACAATTAAACCATGAATTCCAATGGAAGCAGCATCAGAGAAATTAATAATTTTAGGCATAATTGATTGAATAAAGTTAGCTTTACAAAGCTACAGTTATTTAAGAACTGATTTTCTTAAATTAATTTAAATCAAGATTTATACAAATTACCTTAATCCATATTTATATAGATTTGTTTAAAAATTTGAAACCATGCATCATTTTCAGGATTACACAGCAACACAAAACGAACTTACAAATAGGGGGAAAGCAATCAGGATAGAGAGTCTCGATATAACTAATCGGATTAGTGTCTTAAAACAAATCCTGGGCTTTATTGATCTGACAACCTTAAGCGGTGATGATACCACTCAAAAAATACTTGACCTCTGTCATACCGGCATGTCGTTTTTTGACGGTGAAAAAGGTATTCCCAATGTTGCAGCAATTTGCGTTTACCCGGTTTTTGCAAATACAGTTCATCATGCATTGAAAGGCACAGATATTAAAACTGCATGCGTTGCAGGAGCGTTTCCGAGCGGACAATCTCCATTGCCTGTGCGTATTGATGAGGTTAAATATGCCGTTGACCACGGCGCGGATGAAATTGATATGGTGATTTCAAGAGGAAGATTAATTGAAGGGGATGTAGATTTTATTTCGGATGAAGTAAGGCTGATCAAAGAAGCCTGTGGCGAAGCGCATTTAAAAGTAATAATTGAAACGGGCGAGCTGAAATCGGTAGAACTGATAAGGAAAGCAAGTGAACTGGCCATTACGGCAGGTGCTGATTTTATCAAAACTTCCACCGGGAAGATTGACCCGGCAGCTACACCCGAGGCTTTTTTAATCATGCTTGATACCATAAAAGAATATTTTGAAGCTAGCGGTAAAATTATCGGGATAAAACCTGCCGGAGGTATTTCAGAACCCGATGAAGCCATACATTATTATTGTATGGTAAAAAGCGTTTTAGGTGAAGCATGGTTAAATTCAAGCCACTTCAGAATTGGGGCAAGCAGGCTGGCAAATAAGGTTTATCAGGAAATAACTGAAACCGGTTAGCAAAGCTGTTTGTACTATTTATATATACCAATCAAGGGTTAAATTATACTAAACTTTAACAAAAAATCCAGGTTGGTACGAAGTACGTGTTGCGGGGTCAGTGAGTTATAACAATCAAATTACCCGTAACCCGCATCCACGCAACCCGTAACCTGAATTCATCCAGTTGAAAACGAATTGATAATCAGCCAGGAATTTTAACTCTTGATTCGCATTATTTTATATTTGCAAACAATTTTGCTGAAATGAAACTCCGATTAAACAGACGGGTTAACCCGTCTGTTCACCCAGGGAGAATGATTATTTCTAAAATATAATCAGATGAAACAAATATCTGTTCTTCTATTTTCTATTGCATTCGCTTTACTTTTAAATGGTCAAACTCCCCTTACAGAGGCAGTAAATTTTCATGTTAAAACCATCGAAGGTGAAACCATCTGGTTATTCCCTTTACTGGATGATTATAATATTGTTGTGATTGACTTTTTCTCAACAACCTGCGGGCCATGTCAGGATTATGCGCCTGATTACCAGGAAGCTTATGAAGAGTTTGGCGAAAATCAGAGCAATGTTTTTTTTATGGGCATCAACTGGGGTGATGATAACGATGGGGTTCATGAATTTGATTCGATTTTTGGGTTGACCTATCCTTCGGTTAGCGGCACGCAAGGAGGCGGAGATGATGTTTTTGAAGATTACGAAGTGCTTTCTTATCCTACGGTAATAGTAATTACACCCGATCATCAAATTGTTGAGCAATACATCTGGCCGCCAACTGCCGAAAATATAATCAGCGCGGTGATTGCAGCCGGGGGAATGTATGTTGGTGTTGAAGATCAGGTGCAGGTTATCGAGAATTTAGTTGTTTATCCAAATCCGGTTGTTCAAAAGGCATTTCTTAATTTCAGTATTTCTTACAATGTCAATGTGGAATATGAAATTGTTGATGTTCTTGGAAATAATCTTTTCTCATCAGAAAAACAATTTTTTACTGTGGGTAGTAATGTAGTTGAACTTCCGGTTTCCGGATTAATTAATGGCCTGTATTTTGTAAGGTTAAACATTAATAATGCGGAGGTCATAACTTGTCGTTTTATTTTAGCCCGCTAAGCAAAATCCTTTCATGATATGGTAAATAATGGTTTCAAATTTATTTTTCCAGTATTGCTGTTTTTGATCGCTTCCTGTGGTGTAAACGATATAGACGGGAACCAGGATAATGATAACCAGGTCGAAATGTTTCTGGGAACCTGGAATGTATCTGATCAGCCGGCAAGGTTGAATTATATTGTTACCATTCAACGCTCTCCACTATATGCTGACCGGGTTTTGATGGAAAACTTTGGAGATCTTGGAAGCAATACTTTTGGTCTGGTAGTGAACAACACGATCGTTATTGATCAACAAGATATCGGTAATGGATTTACAACCGAAGGTTCGGGGAATTACATCAGCGAGAATAAGCTGGAATTTGAATTTTTTCTGGATGACGGGATTGATAAAGAATTGAGGAGAGCGATATTTACAAAGTAATCATTGCTAATTTATTGTGTCAGTCTTCATATCCCCCGCCTTTGCCTCTTCCTCCGCCTTCATCTCAACCTCACTTTGCATTCTGCTCAAATTGGCCAGTACCTCTTCGTAAATGTCTTCCATTATCTCGGGATAACTGTTGTAATAATTTACATTTTCCTTGAATATCGTTACCGTTATGCCATAATGACGAAAGATTTGAGCATAAACAGAATCTTTGTATTCATTATTCATATTGGTACGAACCGAGCGGTTATGAACAATAATCCCTTCTGCAAGCTGGATATCTGTTAATATTTTCGTCATTTTATCATATGAAAGAAATGTTTCAGGTTTATCAGGATTTACCTTATTTTCATGATAACATCCTAACAAAAATAGGACAATAAAAGATAGTGGAAAAATATGTTTGATCATAGTTTTAATTTCCGACCTCCGAAAGGAATTTGATTCGCATCAGCCTTACTTCTTCCTCGGTATATTCTGATTCTCCTAATTCCGCCAGCGCATCTTCAATTGAATCGGTTTCTGCCTCAGAAAAATAATCATAAATATCATCCTGATGATATTCATCAACTGCATCACTAATATAATAGCTGATATCTAATTTTGTGCCTGAGGAAACAATACTTTCAATCTCGGTTAGCATCTCGCTCAGACTAAGAGCTTTTGAATGGGCAATATCTTTAAGCGGTAATTTACGATCGATGCTTTTGATGATAAATACCTTCATCCCCGATTTATTGACAACTGATTTAATAACCATGTCGTTAGGCCGGGTAATATCATTTTCTTCAACGTATTGTTTGATCAGTTCAATAAATGGCTCACCATATTTTTCCGCTTTGCCCGATCCCACACCAATAATTTGTGTCAGCTCTTCTTGCTTGATTGGATATTGTATAGCCATATCTTCGAGTGAAGGATCCTGGAATATTACAAAAGGAGGTAAATTTTCTTTCCTAGATAAATGCTTTCTTAAATCCTTTAACATTGAAAACAGCATCGAATCAGCACCACTCGTTTTTTGGCCGCCGTTGGCTGTAATAATTGAATCATCATCGGAGTCATCATAATCATGATCCCTGGCCAACATAATGCTGAATGGATGTTTCAGGTACTCATTACCTTTTTCGGTTAACCGCAAAATGCCATAATTCTCTATTTCTTTTACCAGTAGTCTCTGGATTAATGCCTGGCGGATGACCGTATTCCAGTATTTTGATTCGTGCTTACTACCTTTATTAAAAAATTCATTCTGATCAAGCTTGATGGATTTCACATCCCCACTTTTATTGCCGGCAAGCATATCGGAAATAATTTTGGCTTTAAATTGCTCCTTTGTTGCCTTCACAGCTTCAATGGCCAATTTAATATCGTCTTTTCCTTCAAATTTTTCTTTCGGGTTCAGGCAGTTATCGCAAGCGCCACAATTTTCTTTGGTAGTATGTTCACCAAAATAATGCAGTAGTGATTTATGACGGCATACCGAAGATTCGGCATAAGCCACAGTTTCAAATAGTAACTCTTTGGCAATTTCCTGTTCGGCAACAGGCTTGTCTTTCGTGAACTTCTCAAGTTTCTGGATATCATCATAACTGTAAAAAGTAATACAGTTACCTTCACCGCCATCGCGTCCACCCCTGCCTGTTTCCTGGTAATAACCTTCAATACTTTTTGGAATATCGTGGTGGATTACAAAACGGATATCAGGTTTATCGATTCCCATTCCGAATGCAATGGTTGCCACGATCACCTCAACTTCTTCCATCAGGAACATATCCTGGTTGTTTCGCCGTGTGGCTGCATCCAGTCCGGCATGATATGGCAGGGCCCTGATACCATTTACGACAAGCGATTCAGCTGTTTCTTCAACTTTTTTCCGCGAAAGGCAATAAACAATACCCGACTTTCCGGGTTGTGTTTTGATGTATTTGATTATGTTCTTTATTACCTGTTTGGTTTTTGGCCTTACTTCATAATACAGGTTCTCCCGATCGAAAGATGATTTAAAAACCTTTGCATCCGGGATTTCAAGGTTTTTTAAAATGTCTTCCTGAACTTTTAAGGTTGCAGTCGCCGTTAAGGCAATAACCGGAACATCTTGTCCGATGGCATCAATTATCGGGCGTAACTTTCGGTACTCGGGCCTGAAATCGTGCCCCCATTCCGAAATACAGTGCGCTTCATCAATAGCATACAAGGTAATATTGATCTGCTGTAGAAACTCAATATTTTCTTCTTTGGTCAACGACTCGGGGGCCATGTATAACAGTTTGGTTTTCCGGTTTAATAAGTCTGCGCGGACCTCTATTAACTCAGCTTTCGATAACGAGGAATTCATCACGTGCGCAATACCCGATTGCGTTCCGAAATTCCTGATCATATCCACCTGGTTTTTCATTAAAGCGATCAGGGGAGAGACAACAATAGCTGTTCCTGAATTCATTAATGCCGGTAATTGGTAGCATAGCGATTTACCACCTCCGGTAGGCATAACAACAAATGTGTCTTTGCCATCCAATAAACTATTGATTATTGGTTCCTGATTTCCTTTAAAACTTGAAAACCCAAAAAAGGATTTCAATAAATTCATCAAGTCAACTTTCTCCTTCTTGCTATCCATCACATCAGTAGATAAAATATATCTTTGTCGTATAGTAGAGTGTAAACATCATTTCATTCTCTGGTAAAGAGGAACTTGTATTAATTGTTAATGATGCCTACACAAATATAATAATAAAAGATTTCTTTTTCATAAGTTTTAATAAAAAAATTTTGAACAACCGAAAAAAAATAATCCAAACCGCTATTGATGTAGTGAAAAATGAACAGGAGGCAGTAGAGCATTTGTTAAGTGCTGTAAACGAAGATTTTGTGAATGCTGTTGAGATGGTTTTTAACGCCCAGGGCCGCGTTATTGTTACAGGCATTGGTAAAAGCGCCATTATTGCACATAAAATTGTTGCGACGTTCAATTCAACAGGCACACCGGCCATTTTTATGCATGCAGCCGATGCTATACATGGAGATATAGGTATTGTACGAAAGGAAGATATAATAATCGTTTTATCCAAAAGTGGTGAAACCCCGGAAATAAAAGTGCTTATACCTTTGTTGAAAGCCAGGAAAAACCGGCTCATTGCGCTGGTTGGAAATACCTCTTCGTATTTGGCCCGGCAGGCAGATTTAATTTTGGATGCTACCGTTGAAAAAGAAGCCTGTCCCAATAACCTGGTTCCAACTTCGAGCACCACCGCACAACTTGTACTTGGTGATGCGCTGGCAATTAGCTTATTGGAGTTAAAGGGTTTTACTGCATCTGATTTTGCAAAATTCCATCCCGGTGGTGCTTTAGGTAAGAGAATGTTCCTGCATGTGGAAGACCTGTCGGTAAATAACCAGGTTCCAAAGGTTGACATCGACGAGCAAATGGATAAGGTGATTATTGAGATGACGTCGAAAAGACTTGGTGTAACAGCTGTTTTAGAAAAGGGTGAGCTGGTTGGCCTTATTACAGATGGTGATCTGAGGAGGATGATACAAAAGTATTCGGATTATCATGCGCTAAAAGCCAGGGATGCCATGACAGTAAACCCGCAAACCATTCAGTATGATGCGCTGGTTGTGAATGCATTGAGTAATATGAGAGAGAACAACATCACTCAACTTCCGGTTTTGAATGGCGATAAATATGTTGGTGTAATTCATTTACACGACATTTTAAATGAAGGAATTTTCTAAAAGAAACCGATGAAAAAAAATATCGTTAAAGAATATAGAAGCTACAGGCAAAAAATGAATAAAAAACTGCTTGCAGCTCCCAACAATAAGGTAATTAAGCGGATTTTTAACGTGGACACCAACGCCTATATGGAAGGCGCACTGAATGTAAAAACAAAAGAGATGCTGGGCCTGGTAGCGTCAATGGTACTTAAATGTGACGATTGTATTTACTACCACCTTGAAAAATGTTACAAAGAAGGTGTGAGCACGGAAGAAATGATGGAAATTTTTGGTATTGCGAACCTTGTTGGAGGAACAATTGTTATACCTCACACACGACGTGCGCTGGAATTTTGGGAGGAACTAAATGGGATCAATAATTCTTAATATCGGGTTAATTGAAAAATATATCCGTTCCTTTCGTCTGTCTTCCGGTTTTCTGTTGGGATTAGTTATTTTTCTGTTACCTGTAATTGCTCAATCGCAAATTACAAAAATCATAGGTAAAGTTGTTGATAAAGAAAACAACGAACCAATACCATTTGCCAATATTATTATCCTGAATTCGCTTCAGGGTACCTTAACCGATTTTGAAGGAAAATATTCACTCGAAATCAAAGGCGTTAAACCCGATTCTATTCGTGCATCCCTGCTTGGGTATGCCCAGAACACAAAACCAATAAGTATTGGGATTTTTCAGACTATCAATTTCGAATTATCTTCCAAAGACCAGGAATTACCTGAAGTTGTAATTAGGTACAAAGGTAATCCTGCAGATGCGCTAATCGACAGCATTGTTAAATATAAACAAAAGAATACGTTTCAACCTTTTCAAACCTCTCAGTTTAATGTTTACACCAAAATCAGGTTAGAGGCCAATAATGTTTCCGAACGTATTGTCGGACGGAAGTTTATGAAGCCATTTCAGTTTGTTTTGACTTATGTTGATACTTCAACAATTAATGGTAAATCATACTTGCCTGTAATGATGTCTGAAACCAATTCGGTGATCTATGAACGTAAATCTCCAAAATCAAAAAGAGAAATTATCAACGCATCCCGGGTTTCGGGCATCGACAATACTAACGTTTCTCAGTTTTTGGGAAGCATGTCGCAGGAGATTGATGTGTATCAGAATTTTACCGAGATATTTGAGAAGAATTTTGTTAGCCCGATTGCTAATTTTAGCCACGATTACTATAAATACTACCTGGTTGATAGTTCGTTTATCAACAAAAAATGGTGCTATCACATTATGTTTAAGCCAAAACGCAAACAGGAACTAACCTATACCGGTGGTTTGTGGGTAAATGACACTTCTTATGCACTGGTTCAGATTAATTTGCGAATTGCTGCTGATGCCAACATTAATTTTATTAATGACCTGGGTGTTGAACAACAGTTTGAATGGACCAACGACCAAATATGGATGAAGTCGAAAGAAAGGCTGTGGGCGGATTTTAATCCCTTTGAAAATGCGAAAAAAATTATTGGGTTGTATGGACATAAAACTACTTTCTATAACAATTATATTTTTGATAGTCTGGACTATGAAGATGTTTTTAAGGAGCCAACCTATGTTATAATTCAGGAGAATGCAGTACAAAACAGTGATGCTTATTGGGATACAATTCGCCCCGAATCGTTAACCGGGACAGAAGATGGTATCTACGAAATGGTTGATTCAGTTAAAAATGTTCCGAGGTTTCAACGCATTTATGACCTTTTATATGGTTTGACCGGTGGTTATTTTCCCTGGGGTAAAGTAGAGATAGGGCCATATTTTAAATTTTTTAGTTATAACAAAGTTGAAGGAGCACGGGTCAGGTTTGGTGGTCGTACTTCAACCGAGTTAAGCAGAAAATTCCGTATCGGTGCTTATCTGGCTTATGGTACTTATGATGAGCAGTTTAAATACGGTGCTGACTTTTTATATTTATTCAATAAAAATCCAAGAAGATCATTATTTGTTTCCTTCAAATATGATATGGAGCAATTGGGTAGCAGTCCTGATGGAAGATCAACTGACAATATACTGAGTTCATTTTACAGCAGGGGGCCTATTGATAAATTAACCCTTGTTCGTGAGTATAAAACGTATTATGAACATGAATGGTTCAATGGACTGATCAATAAATTTGTTGTACAGCGTCGTGAAATATTTCCGTTGGGCAATACAAAATTTATTATTTATCCCGAATCAGTTGAAGATACAGTTTATCTCAATTCAATTACAACATCTGAAATAGGCCTTGACACCAGGATTTCTTTTCACGAAAAATACATTAGCGGGAAGTTTAGCCGAATCTCAATCAAAAGTCAGTATCCGATAATTACAATTCGATACAGGTATGGGTTTCCAAATCTTTTTAATACAGATTTTACCTATCACAAATTGAACATTGGAGTTAAACAGTGGTTTAACCTCGGAACAATCGGGTGGTCAAGATTTAACCTTGATATTGGTAAAATCTGGGGCACGCTTCCGTATCCTTTACTTAAAATCCACGATGCCAACGAAACCTGGCTTTTTACTGAATCAGCTTCAAACCTGATGGATTATTATGAATTTATAAGTGATCAGTATATTAACTTATTTTACACGCATCATTTTGACGGCCTGCTTTTTAATAGAATTCCGCTGATACGAAAACTTAAATGGAGAGAAGTAATATACTTTAAAGGAGTTTACGGCACTTTAACAGATGCAAATCGCAAATTTTCAGAGTTCCCTGGTAATTTAAGGCCCCTTGGTAACGAACCTTATTTAGAGACAGGAGTAGCCATCGAAAATATTTTTAAAGTTTTTAGAATTGATGCCATTTGGCGCTTGACTCACCTGGACGATCCGGAAAACCAGGGGGTATCAAAATTTGGAATTTTTGCTTCATTATACTTTGCATTTTAAGCAATAATTCCCCGAGCTTATGCCTCGGGGTTTCCTATTTCTCCCTCTCCAATTTGGAGAGGGTCGGGGTGAGGTAAAATAATGAAAATTCGATGATTAATCTCATGATTGAAATAAGATTGGCGAAACGCTCCTTCACTCTGCGACGGAGATAGTCAGTTATATAAATTTTCATTATTTCGCCGTTTATTTTCTACCTTTGATTGAATTATGAAGCTATATACAAAAGACCTTACCAAAAAATATCGTAAGCGGACAGTTGCGAAAGATATGTCGGTTGAAGTAAACCAGGGAGAGATTATCGGCTTACTCGGGCCAAATGGTGCTGGTAAAACAACCACCTTTTATATGATTGTTGGTTTGATCAAACCTTTTTCAGGCCAGGTATTCCTTGATGATAAAAATATCACCGATATGCCAATGTATAAACGGGCGCAACTGGGTATTGGTTATCTTGCACAGGAGGCATCGGTTTTCAGGCATATGAGTGTCGAAGATAACTTGAAGGCAGTCATGCAATTTACCAAAATGACGAAGGCAGAACAGAGAGAAAGACTGGAGACCTTATTGGATGAATTTGGTTTGGAGCACATCCGAAAAAGTAAAGGCATTCAGCTTTCAGGTGGCGAGAGAAGGCGAACAGAAATTGCACGTGCGCTGGCGGTAAGCCCAAACTTTATTTTGCTTGATGAGCCTTTTGCCGGCGTCGACCCGATTGCCGTTGAAGATATTCAGTCAATCGTTTCCAAATTAAAGAGCAAAAACATAGGCATACTCATTACCGACCATAATGTACATGAAACACTGAGTATTGTTGACCGTGCCTACCTGATGTTCGAAGGATCTATTCTAAAAGCAGGATCAGCCGAAGATCTTGCTGAAGATGAACACGTCCGTAAAGTTTACCTGGGTCAGAATTTTGAACTTCGCAAGAAGGATTTTAACAATGTCACCAAATAGTCTGGTTAATACCAATCCTTTTTTTCAGTTTTTCCTTTTTTACCTGCCTATTTCATCAAATAAAAAAATGATTGATAAAATAATATAAAGCAAGATGATCAGAGGTATTGCTGCCAATTTCAATAGTAGTATCAGGAAAACAGAAAGAATAATAAAAATGTAGCGGGTTTGGTTTTCAGCCCACGATACTGAAGTAAACTTCAGGGCAAACATCGGTAAGCGCGACACCATTAATAGTGAACTTACAATTGCTACAGCCACCAGGAAGTACACATTGGTTACCAGGTCGTAATAAAAGCCTTTGTTTTCGGCAAGGCAAACCTCAATCATAATGGGGAAAGAAGCCAGTAAAATACCAACAGCCGGAGTTGGTAGTCCGACAAAAGAGCTTGATTGGCTCTCATCAATATTGAATTTTGCAAGCCTTATGGCAGAGAAAAGAGGAACAACAAAAGCACTAAAAGCCAGGTAATTTAAATCAGTTTGCCCCTGCATTTCCAAAACCATCTCGATGGTGTGAAACAAAACAAATGCAGGTGCAACGCCAAACGACACAATATCGGCTAGCGAATCCAATTGCGCACCTATTTCTGATTTGGCATCTAACACTCTTGCAAGCATCCCATCCAGAAAATCCATGATTGCAGCTAAAAAGATCAGGGATGCAGATAATTGGAGTTCACCGATCATTCCGAGGTATATAGAAACAATCCCTGCAAGCAGGTTCATTAAAGTGATGAAATTCGGAATCTGGTTTTTTAAATTCATAGCTGTTGATCTTTTGGTTTATCCAAAATTAGTGAAATATTATTGGATAGCTTTAAAATTTGAATAATTCATCACACAATGGCGAAGAGACCCATTAGTTTGATTTAATATCTGCAGAACTTCATACAATCAAATTAAATATTTCAAACCATTGTTTGTAATTTGCTTATTCTTTGCGGCTTAGCGGCTTTGCAAGAGATTTTATGAATAATGTTGATTAATAGATGTGTGTGAACATATTGGTTTATTTCTATGGGTCATATATAAGTTTCTCAATATGATAATTTTTTGTTAGCTTTGTGACAAATATCGTAATTCCTCTTCTATATGGCAAAAGTTGTTGTTCTGGGAGCTGGCATATCAGGCCACACTGCTTCCGCATTGCTTAAAAAAAAGCTCGGTAAAAAACATGAAGTAGTTGTTGTAACTCCCAATGCTTACTATCATTGGATACCTTCTAATATTTGGGTAGGTGTTGGACGAATGACGGTGGACCAGGTGAGGTTTAAACTTGACAAACGATATCAAAAAGTAGGTATTGTTTACAAACAGTCAAAAGCGGTTTCGTTCCATCCCGAAGGCGATAATGAAATTGACAAGGGTTTTGTTAGCATTGAATACACCGGTCAGGATAGGGTAGGAGAAGTGGAAAAAGTGGACTACGATTTCCTGGTCAATGCCACTGGGCCCATGCTTAAATTCAGTGCTACCGAAGGATTAGGGCCCGGCAAACACACTGTTTCAGTATGTTCATACGACCATGCTGCCGAAGCCTGGGAAAAACTCCAGGAGTGTTTTGCTAAAATGGAAAAAGGTGAAAAGCAGAAATTTTTGATTGGTACAGGCCATCCGGATGCAACATGCCAGGGTGCTGCTTTTGAATATATCTTAAATGTAGCCTACGAAATCAAAAAAAGGAAACTCTCCCACCTTGCCGAAATAAAGTGGATTACCAACGAATATGAAGTGGGCGATTTTGGAATGGGAGGTGCTTATATTAAGCGCGGTGGTTACATTACCTCCACTAAAACTTTTGCCGAATCATTTCTAAAACAAAGAGACATTTCCTGGCTGAAAAGAACCGGAGTGAAAAAAGTAGAAAAGGGCAAGGTGTATTATGAAAAACTTGATGGAACCGAAGGCGAAGAAACTTTTGATTTTGCTATGCTTATTCCTGCTTTTTCAGGTCCCGGGTTTACTGCTTTCGATAAAAAAGGGGAAGACATTACAAATAAGGTGTTTATGCCCAACGGTTTTATGAAAGTGGATGCCGATTATACCAAAAAGCCATTTGAAGAATGGTCGGCTGACGATTGGCCTTCAACTTATCAAAACCCTGATTATGCAAACATTTTTGCTGCCGGAATTGCATTTGCACCACCACATTCCATTTCCAAACCCATGACCAGTCCGAATGGAACAGCAATTTTCCCTGCGCCACCACGTACAGGAATGCCCTCCGGTGTAACCGGAAAAGTTGTTGCTGAGAATATTATCGACTGGATCAAAAAAGGAAAACCATTGATGAAGCACAAAGCTTCAATGGCAAAAATGGGGGCCGCTTGTATTATTTCGGCGGGTTACGGCCAGATGAATGGCGCCGCGGCCACCATGACCGTAAATCCAATTGTACAGGATTGGGACAAATATCCCGAATATGGTCGTAGCCTGAAGGATACAATGGGAGAAGCCGGGTTGGCAGGCCACTGGCTGAAATGGTCAATGCATTATATGTTTTTACACAAAGCCAAAGGCTACCCTTTCTGGTGGTTGTTACCGGAATAAAAAAATGCCAAAATGCTTAAATGCGAGAATAATTTAAGCATTTACGCATTCACTCATTTAATCATTCACTCATTCACTCATTAAATCATTAAACCAATGGAAGACATAAAAAAAAGAACCATAGCCTATTCCGACGAATCCTACCCGCCCATGCCAACAAAATCTACTTTGTTTTGGCGCAGGTTCTGGCCCTGGCAGGCCTGGCGCTGGCTGGTGCTGAATATTAAAATATTAAAAATTGTTGCCGGAGGGCACTCTTAAGATTTGTGATTTAAGAGTTACACTTTCAACTGAAGACTGCGGACTGAAGACTGCGGACTGAAAAAAATGAAGGTTTTCATGATTAATCCAAACGATGATATTCCGGTCGAGGAAATTTATTCGGTTTTTGAACAGGCTTTGAGATTTTATCTTTGAATTTTGTTTTTGCTTCATAAGTGAGGTTATATACAGAAACACGGATCCGGACACACAACCCCGAAATTTCACGGAAAAATTAATTTTAACGCTTTAAAATTAGAAAGATGCTGCCCACCGGGGAAATAAAAATCGAAGATTACAATTACCTTCTACCTGAAGGAAAGATCGCTAAATTTCCATTAGCAGAGCGTGATCAGTCAAAGCTGCTTTATTTGCATCAAGGCCAGATTTCAGAAGAAAAATTCCGCCAAATTCCAAATTTGTTACCGGCACATTCTCTTCTTATTTTCAACGAAACCAGGGTAATCAGGGCCAGGCTTCTTTTTTATAAATCAACAGGTGCACAAATTGAGGTTTTCTGTCTTGAGCCAGTAAAACCATTCAATGATTTTCAGTTAGCTTTTCAGCAGCAATCACCGGTTATGTGGAAATGTTTGGTTGGCAACGCCAAAAGATGGAAAGAAGGCGATTTGTTGGCAGAACTCAATAATGATAGAGAACCAATACGGTTAAAAGCCCGAAAGATCGAAAAGTTTTCTGATGCGTTTTTAATTGAATTTTCGTGGGAACCGGTTGATTTAACTTTCTCCGAAATTATCGAATTAAGCGGCCTTGTTCCATTACCTCCTTATCTGAATCGTGAAGCTGTAGAATCCGACAAGGAAAGGTACCAAACCGTTTACGCAAAATATGACGGATCGGTAGCCGCACCAACAGCTGGTCTGCATTTTACAGATGCTCTATTAAGTCAAATTGAGCATAAAGGAATAGTATCCGACAAAGTTACCTTGCATGTTGGAGCAGGAACTTTTAAACCTGTGATATCAAGCACGATTGCTGAACACGATATGCACACAGAGAAGATTGCAATTGGATTAGCGATGTTAAAACATCTTTACCGGAAAATTGATGACCCCATCATCCCGGTAGGAACAACAAGCATGCGTACCCTTGAAAGCCTTTTTTGGCTTGCATTAAAAATTAATAATGGTGATGATTTGTTGTTTGTTGACCAATGGGATCCGTATAATTTGACACCTCCCACAGATTTTGATTCTAAAAAAGCAATTCGGACATTGATCGAATATCTTGAAAAAAATAAGATTGAACAGCTCAAAGCCGAAACAAGGTTGATGATCGCCCCAAGCTATCAGTTTAAATTTGCTACCGGGTTGATTACAAATTTTCACCTACCTAAAAGCACGCTTTTGTTGCTTGTTTCAGCGTTGATAGGGAACAAGTGGGAAGAGGCATATGATTTCGCCATGCAACATAACTTTCGCTTTCTGAGCTATGGCGATAGTTGTTTATTTTTGTCTTAGAACTAAATTTTAATTCTTCAAACTAAACACCATGATCAAAACAGCCAAAGCTTTGATTGCATTTGTAATACTTAATTCAATCATCATTGCTTGTTCAACGGTTCCTTTAACCAATCGTTCACAGTTGAATTTGATACCTGACAGTGAAATGCAGGCCATGAGTTATCAGCAATATGGCGAATTTCTAAAGGATAACAAGCTTAGCAAAAACCACTCGCAGACCCAAATGGTGAAAAGGGCTGGAAAAAATATTCAAAGTGCAGTTACCCAATATCTTGCCGATAATAATTATGCGCATCTGCTTGAAGGCTACGCATGGGAATTCAATTTGGTAGAAAGTGATCAGGTAAATGCCTGGTGCATGCCCGGTGGAAAAGTTGTGGTATATAGTAGAATATTGCCAGTTACCAAAAATGAAACCGGTTTGGCAGTGGTAATGGGTCACGAAATTGCACATGCAATTGCCGAACATGGAAATGAACGAATGAGCCAGGAATTGATAAGGCAGGCTGGAGGTGTTGCTCTATCGGTAGCGCTTAAAGACAACCCTGAACAAACCCGCAACTATTGGCTGGCGGCTTATGGATTGGGTTCTGAAGTTGGAGTGATGTTACCCTTTAGCAGACTTCATGAAAGTGAAGCCGACCACCTGGGTTTGATTTTTATGGCCATGGCAGGTTATAATCCGCAGGAAGCACCTAAATTCTGGGAAAGAATGGCAAAAGCCGGCGAACAAAAACCTCCTGAATTTCTCAGCACTCACCCATCTGATGAAACTCGTATCAGCAACCTGAACAAATGGATGCCTGAGGCAATGAGGTATTACGATAAAACTAAATAATCCGATTATCCCTGCTTTCTCCTTTTCTTAAATTTGCCATTTTAGTTCAAGTAAATGGTCAAAGAAGAAATTACAGGTATAATCCTTTCGGGTGGAAAAAGCAGCAGGCTGGGTGTAGAAAAGGGTTTGGCTGATTTTAATGGTAAGCCGCTGATACAATATGCAATTGATACCTTACAAGCAGTTTGTGACAAAATCATCATCAGTGCCAACAACCAACTTGATGATTATGCTGCTTTTGGATACGAAATAGTTGAAGATCAGGTAAAAGATATTGGTCCAATGGGTGGTTTGATGGCTTGTTTGGAGCGATCAGATACCAGGTACAATTTTGTCATCTCCTGCGATACTCCATTTGTATTGTCTGATTTGTTTCCGTTTTTACTTGAGTCGATTGAGAATTTTCAGGTAGCAGTACCTGTTCATCATGATAATTATATTGAACCGCTGTGTGCAGTTTATGCTACAAATGTAATCTGGCAATTACAGCATTGTATTGTAAGCGGAAATTATAAACTAACTGATTTTATTGCTGAAGTGAAAACAAAAAAGCTTACTGTAAACGATCAATTGTCTTTTTACCATGATGAAATGTTTGTGAATATGAATACCCGGAAAGATATTCAAAAGAACTCGCCTGATGGATAAAGAGAATATCAAACCGGTGAAAAAACCGGATGATATTTGGCTGCGGGCTGCCGTTGTGGGTGGACTGTGGGCCTCGATGGAGATCATTGTCGGGAGTTTTTTACACAATACCCGATTGCCTTTCGCCGGATCGATGCTGGCATTTGCCGGAACGGTTTTACTAATTGGTTTTTACCAGGTTTGGCCCATGAAGGGATTGATCATTCGTGCAGGCCTTATCACTGCAATCATGAAGTCGGTTTCTCCAAGTGCCATTATTTTAGGACCGATGATGGGAATTATGCTTGAAGCCATATTGCTTGAGCTGATGATCATGTTTTTCGGAAACAATATGTTTGGATTAATTATTGCCGGTATTTCCAGTGTTTCGAGCGCCTTGTTTTATAAGCTGTTCAGTTTGCTGATCTTTTTTGGTTTCGACCTGATCAAAATTTATGTAAACATTGTCAATTTTGCTTTAAAACAATTTGGAATAGAAGAAGCTGAACCGGTGGAAATATTGTTAGCACTTCTTTTGGTTTATGCAGCTTTTGGTATCCTCGCTGCATTGATGGGCAGGTATATTGGAAAGAAAGCAATCAGCTATCAAAATGCCAAGTACGATTTTAATGTTCAAAACAAACATGAGCGGGACAATGATTTTTTTGAATTAAAGGAAGGCCAGAAAACCTCTTCTTTGATGCTGATTATTCACATTATTGCTGTTCCGTTGGGCCTTTATTTGCTGAATGCTTTTGAAACGCGAATAGGTTTTGCATTTATAGGAATATATATTGTTTCCATCGGTTTTATGTACCGTCATGCATTACGAAAGCTACGAAAGCCATTCTTCTGGCTTCAATTATTGATCATTGTATTATTATCGGCCTTATTCTGGGATGTTGGTAATGAAACTGGTGAGTGGTTTAGTATTGAAGGATTATGGGTAGGGGTTGAAATGATTGTCAGGGCAATTTTCATCATTATAGCATTTTCGGCCATCAGTGTTGAACTGCGTAATGAGAAGGTCCGAAATTTTATTTTCAATGTTGGGATCGGAAAGTTTTATAAGGCAGTCGGGATGGCCTTCACTGCTTTGCCCATGATGATCAGTTTTTTACCCGGATCGAAGGAAATCGTCAGGCATCCGATGCAATCCCTCTTAAAACCATTGATCATGGCTGATGAATGGTTAGAGGTATTGAAGAAAGAAAGTTAGGAAACTCATTAAAAGCTTCGCGCCTGTAACTGGTTTAAGTTTGCAACACTTGCTGAAGCAATTAAATGAATATGATTGGTCATGATAACCCAGGCATGAATAATGAGTCCTTTATTTTTTTGAGCATATTTCAGACTCTCCACAATAATATCTTTATAGACAAGTCTTGAAAAAACGTCTATCCATTCGATAACAGAATATGTTACGAAGTAGAGCCCTTCAGGGTCATTGAATTTATATTTTGATGGCATATTGATGAATTGTTCTGAAAGTTACAAACTTTCCTGAATTTGTAGGCTTAAGTCGCAGACTTAAGCCAGTGTAACACAGCGACTGGTTTAAGTTTGCAACTTAAACCAAGTATTATATAATCAAGTATTAATACTCTGGTAAGATACACTTCGAAGTCAAACCTTTTAGCAAAACATCATATTCCACCAAACTCCTTTTCATCACCTGCGAATCATCATCATGACAGCTCAAACAAGCGCCAACCTTTAAAATCTTCTGTTGTTCTTCAAGACTGAATGGACGAACATCAGAACGGGTAGATACTATACCTGCCCGTTCTTGCATAAAACCAATCCAGGAATCTTCAGGCAATCCATCGTGTACGTTGTTTTGATATTTGGGTGTAAAAATCCATTTACCTTTTCCGTTATTGGTTTTGTATACCAATTGCCCTTCTCCAAATCCAAGAGCCACCGGGTTATTGTGACATGATTTACAATCCCTGCCAATGGTTTGTGTAGTATGTGGAGCAGCAGGTGCAAATAAGCGGTGAAAGATCAGTGAATCATGAAGTGACTTGTCAGAACTGCCAACATCAATGGTAAGAACCATGCCCGGAATAACCGGAATGACTGATTTTCCATTATCACTTTCGCGAAAACCCAACGCAGGAAGATGTGCGCTGTACTCGCCAACATATTCAACCCAGCTTCCCAGCTCTTCTATGTTGGTAAGCATATTATAACCGGGTTCATTGGGTTCGTATTTGTTGTGGCATCCAATACAACTGGGCGCCCACGAAGTATGACAGGATGAACAACTCAGGTTATCGTGGGCATTTCCACGGCTGCAAACCTCGGCTGGTCTTTTCATGGCGAACTTTTTACCTGAGTTTTTGCTGATCATAAACGCCGTATCGTCTTTATAATAAGTATTGATCAGCGGACGATTCATCTTTTCGGTAACAAGGTAATTTCTTCCGGTTATGCTGCTAAACCTTAACGAAGCAATGATTGCCGATTCCTGGTCGAGTTGCGTATGGTCAACTATCTTCGGATCCCCGGTTAAATGACAATCTTCGCACTGTATGTTCACCTGACTTTCCTGATGGGTATAGAAAGTGCCGTCACCCATTAATTCATACGAGTTATGGCAATCGATGCAATTTATACCCAATTGATGATGCACATCTTCCTGAATATACCTGAAAACCCTGGTTTCTTCTACTATTCTGTATTGCGAATTTTTTGGCGCTTCTTCAACGGTGAGTATGGTTTCGTGCCATCCTTCGTAATTGGTTGATATTCTTCCCGACCGGCTGTGGCAACCAAAACAATGCTCATTGGAAACCTGCAGGCTTATGGAGGGATGATATTGAAGATAAGTCGTATCGTTGATATTCCATTGCTTTTCGAAATTTGCGGTAGAGGCAAACTCATCATAATTTAAATGGCAGGACAGGCAGCCTCCACCACGACTCTTTTCGGTGATCGGCCCTGTTTCTGTTTTTGGGTTTCCCAGGTGGCAGCGAACGCAGAGATTTCGAAGATGCTCATCGGCAGCTGTGTTGCCGAGATGGTGTATATCCGTTAGCAAATCAGGATTATCCTGTTCATTGAAAACAAAGCGGTCAACACTTATCATCCCGCTTAAGGTTGCCATTAAACCTGTATTGATCCTTTCAGTAATTTGAGGATGACAATTCACAGTTCCACAACTTCTTTCGGCGTTGGTAAGGTTGCCTGGAATGAGCAACATATCCCTGTGCGACAGATCTTTGTCCGATTCAAAAGGATGGCCGCCATGGCATGAAAAACAACCAATTGATTCTGGGTTGTGTGATTCTGTAAATCCATTCACTTCATCATGACAGATTACGCAACTCTCTTTGTGCCCATTAATTATCGGACTGGATGTGGCGGTTTTCGGCTGAAAATCAAGCTGAAAGTTTAATGGTGAAACTTTTAGCTGGGACAAAGTTTTATAGTTGTATTCCTTTTCCCAGGGCCAGATCCATGTCCAGTTTGGCCCCCTGAAGAATACGCCTATAACGGTGAGGAACAAATAAGCAATGGTCAGGATAAGTAATGTGCGTTTGGTAATAAATGCTTTTTTCTTACTTACAAATGGAACCAGGAAAACAAGTACAATCAGGAAAATGATCATTAGCAGGGATAACCCGGGAGTGGTAAGCCAGTGTAGTATTTCCTGTAAGCCAAGAAAATACCAGGGGCCTTTAACGGTTGGGTTGAGGTTATCGTGGAGTGGGGCGGTAATTAAGTAACTCAGTAGTATGGCGACTGAAGTAGCCACTACAAATTCGCCCCATCGTGGCCAGAATTTCCGGTGGTGTTCCAATATGATAACAGCAATAAAAATGGTGAATGTGGCAATGTGATGGACATAGATCAATTGCAGGTCGCCTTCATTACCTAAAAATGAGTAGGAAATCAGGCCGCCGATCAACGGGACTCCTGATGTCAGGCTTTCCAGTATCCTCCATGCTTGTAAACTGTCGGCATCGCCTTTTAATAAAAAGCCGGTTAGCATAGCAAGGAAAATGATCAGAACTCCAATACTCAATCTTGCCCAGAGACCCATTTTCAGGCGGATATCTTCTTTTTTACTGAAGTGGTCGTAAATGTGAACCAGGCTTAATATCAGGAAAAGTTGCGCAGTCCAGTAATGTATGTTTCTGAATAGCGATGCAACCGGATTGGCTATCATTAAAAGACTGATGGATTCGTAAGGCCTGGCCACATCATAAGGAATGGCCAAATAAATACCCGAAACCACACAGATGATAAACAAAGCAATTGTTAGCTGGCCAAAGGTGGTTAAGTTCCATATTTTTTTTAGCCAGCTCATAAATCAATGGTGATTTGCTGTTTGTTTTTATCCAGTTGGAAGGCCAGTTTTTTCAATGGACGCACAGCAGGTCCGTTCAACGGATTCCCTTCGATATCAAACTTTGAACCATGGCAGGGGCAAACCAGTTCACCGTTTACGGCATGTCCGATGGTACAGCCCAGGTGTGTACATTTTGAGGAATAAACCACAATATTGTTGTTTTTATTTGCAACAATCACATCCCTGTGAAAGGTGAACTCCTGGTTTGGATTAAAAGGTATGGTAATGCTTTGAATTTGTGACAATAATTTCTGCGACCGCACCAATTTTTCCCATAAGAATGCAGTGCCAAGTAATATACCGGCTCCGGCCAGTTTTATAAAGTTCCTTCGGTTGTGTTTTTCTTCTGCCAATTTGGTTTTGTTAGTATGCAAACTTATTAAATTGATTGGAAAGAGCATAATTCCATTTCGGGCATTTTTTCTTATCTTTATTGACACAATTAACCAAACCAGAGGATCATGAAAAGGTTTGCTTTTCTTGTCTATTTCTTTCTGATATTAAGTTTTGTTCAAGCACAACCCTGTTTGCCTGAAGGAATCACTTTCACCACACAGGTTCAGATTGATAGCTTCCAAATCAATTATCCAAACTGTACCGAGATAGAGGGTTATGTGCTGATAAGGGGTGCAGAAATAAAAAATCTCTCTGGTTTAAGTGCGATAACTTCATTTAGGAATACATTACAGATTTATGAATGTGATTCCCTAATAAATTTATCTGGATTAGATAATATTACCACAGTTGATGAAAGTGTCTTTATTAGCGAAAATAACTCATTATCAAGCCTTACTGGTTTGGGCAATTTAAAATCTATTGGTGACGCTTTTTCAATTTCTGGTAACGATGTCTTAACCAGTTTGAATGGATTAACAAGTTTGGAATCTGTTAAAGGAACATTTGGCGTAGACGGTGATTCACTTGCCAATTTGAATGGTTTGAATAAAATGACAACCTTTGAAGGTAATGTAATTATTTCGGGTTGTCATTCCTTAATTGATTTAACGGGGTTGAATAACATTGTAACCATTGAAAAAAACTTTAGGGTAATATTGAATAATAATATGACCAGTCTTAATGGAATAGAAAATCTTGATTCCATCAAAGGGTATTTTACGATTGACCATAATTCTTCATTAAGCGACTTAACTGGTCTGGAAAATATCAAACATATAGGGACTAGTTTTGTCATTTATCATAATAGTGGAATGACTAATTTATCAGGTATTGAAAACTGGACGTATTTGAATAGTTGGCTTAATATCAGAAGTAATGAGTCATTAAACAGTTTAGCTGGTTTAGAAAATATAACTCATGTTGGTGGGCTATTCATCCATGAAAATCCCGAATTGGACAACCTGAATAAGTTAGAAAAATTGGATAGCATTGATGGTATGTTGTTAATTAAGCACAACGAGACTTTAACAAGTTTAGATGGAATAAGTAACGTAACATCTATTGGTGGTAACCTTAAAATTATCGAAAACAATTCATTAGTAACCTTATCAGGTTTGGATAACATTGCCTCAGCTTCTATAGACAGTTTATATATTTATGACAACGAATTGTTAACCACTTGTGAAGTAGAAAGTATTTGTAATTTTTTGGTTAGCCCAAACGGAACTATAGAAATACATAATAATGCTACAGGATGCAACAGCCAGGAAGAAGTTGAAGAAGCCTGTGCTGTTTCAATGAATGAGATTAAGCTATCTGAAAATGTATCAATCTACCCCAACCCCTTCACCACCTCCACAACCATCGAGTACGAAATCAAACAATCTGCTGATGTTACATTAAACATTTACAACTACTTTGGAGAACAAATTGAAGTGATCCGGAAACATCAAAAACCGGGTAAGCAAAAAGTGACTTGGAATGCGGAAGGATTAACTTCGGGGATGTATTATTTTACTTTAAAGGCCGGAGAACAAATGGCAAATGGGAAAATGGTAGTAGTTAGATAAAAAACTATTAAAAGTAATTTGTCATTCTGAGCACAAGCGAAGAATCTTTATGAAAATGTCAACTATTTTCTATTATAAGTGTAAGTAATTCCCTTTTAAAGATTCTTCACTCCATTTCATTCCGTTCAGAATAACAAATAATATGTTAATTACCCCAACTGGCAAATTTTCTGCAATCCCTCAGGGTCAATAACTTCAAAATGTTTACCGGTAATTTTAATCAGGCCGTCTTCCTGGAAATGTTTAAGTGTGCGAATTACACTTTCAGTTGACATGCCCGATAGTTCGGCCAGCTCTTTTCGGCTTAACGCAAATTCAAAATCGGATTTTTTGAATATATTTCCTGCCAGGCATAAAATAATATCGGCAAGTTTACCGTATGACTGCCTGTGTGAGAGGCAAAAAAACCGGCCATTTTTTTGAATCGAAATTTCGCAAAGAATATCAATCAAAGCCAAGGCAAATCGTCCGTTTTCTAAGGCAAGTTTTTTTATTATTTCGAGCTCAATAAGTTTTACAGTGGTATTTATATAAGCCGAAGCAGTATATTGAAATACATT
This sequence comes from Chlorobiota bacterium, assembly GCA_030596395.1. Classification (GTDB taxonomy): domain Bacteria; phylum Bacteroidota; class Bacteroidia; order Bacteroidales; family F082; genus JAADID01. Next base: position 42,384 of record JAUVKF010000004.1, read on the forward strand.
ATTATTTTGCGGTAACGAAGTTAATCCGATCAGGCTTCCAGGTGCAGCAATTCGGAGGATTAGTGTTTTATTGTCTTCTTCGTAGTAAACTTTTGCCAAACCTTCGCTGAGCACAAGCATATGTGTGGTAAAAGTTCCCTGTTTGGCGATGATCTCCCCTTTTTTAAAAGCAACAGTAACCTGCCGGCTTTCTACCAGCTCTTTTTGTTCATCTGTAAGAAAATGAAAAGCATCTTTGTTTACATTAACTACAGTACAACTTGTCTTTATACGTTCAACAACACTTTGCTGCATGGATACCGGAAATTATTGAGCAAATATAGTTTTTATTCAAATTACTTTTTTGCAAGGTCAGTCCGAAAGTTGATACATATCAACTTTTTCAAGGCTGAACATCATATACCGAATTTCTAAATGTGTTTCTCCACTTGTTATTTTTGTAACAGTAGAAAAACAAGGTTAAACCATTAAATAACCATCAGTATGAAAAAACTCATAAGTATTGTTTTAATACTCTGTTTTACAGGATGGGTAATGGCAGATGATGAAGGTGCAGAAAAAGATTCAAGCCGTTCATTTCCCATTACAAATTACATTTATAAAGCTGACAGGAATACAAATCCTTCGGCTGACCATTCAAAATTTGAAATATTAAAACAACCATTTGAAAATGCACATCAGTTAACAGCCGCCTGTCTATCGTGTCATACCGAAAGGGACAAGGAAATAATGATCACCTCCCACTGGAACTGGGAGCGTGAAGATGTACTGGAAGGAAAAGGCAAGGTAAAACTGGGCAAAAAAAACATCCTCAATAATTTTTGTATTGGAGTTAAAGGAAGTGAAGCAACATGTACCAGATGTCATATTGGATATGGCTGGAAGGACAAAAGCTTTAATTTCAAAGATCCTTTAAATATCGACTGCGTGATTTGTCATGATAACAGCGGAACCTATAAAAAAGGTAAAGGAATGGCCGGTTACCCCGATCCTTCTGTAAACCTAAATTATGTGGCTCAAAGTGTCGGACAGCCGGGAAGAGACAATTGTGGTGTTTGTCACTTCTGGGGAGGTGGAGGAAACAATGTAAAGCATGGCGATCTGGATGTTAGTATGCTGGATGTTAAACGTGAAGTTGACGTGCATATGACTACCGAAGGTGAGGACATGAGCTGTGTTGATTGCCATGTTACTGAAAAACATCAGATGGCAGGTAAGGTGTATGCACTATCATCCGAAAATAAAGACCGTGCCACCTGTGTGCAATGCCATACCAATAAACCTCATACCGATGAAATATTAAATGATCATATGATAAGGATTGCCTGTCAAACCTGTCATATACCGGTTTATGCCAAAGAAAACGCCACTAAAATGTGGTGGGACTGGTCATCGGCTGGCCGGTTGGATGAAGATGGACATCCTATGCACGAAAACGATGCTTATGGTAATCACAACTACCTTAGTATTAAAGGAAACTTCGTATATGATGATGATGTGGTCCCAGAATATTATTGGTTTAATGGGTTGGCAAATCACCAGTTGATAAGCGATAAAATTGACACGGTCCCTCTACAGATGAATACATTATATGGATCGTACAGAGACAAGGGCGAATTCCAGTCGAGTGTGGAACCCTCGAAAATATGGCCGGTAAAGGTGCACCGCGGAAAACAAATTTACGATACCATCCTCAAGACTTTAATCCAGCCTAAACTTTGGGACAAGGAAAAAGGAAAAGGGGCTTATTGGGTGGACTTTGATTGGGATGAAGCCTCCAGGGTAGGCATGGAATACGTAGGCCAGCCTTACAGCGGAGCATATGGATTTATTGAAACAGAAATGTACTGGCCATTAAACCACCAGGTTTCTCCGGCCAGCGAATCTTTAAAATGTGTTGATTGCCACACAAGGAACAATGGAAGGCTCGCTAGTTTAACTGATTTTTATTTACCGGGCCGAGACCGCAACGCATTTTTGGATGGGTTTGGCATTATCGTTATCGTCGGCGCTATTGTTGGAGTTATAATCCATTCCATACTCAGGAGATACCTGAGAAGAAAGTGCTTTTTTCAAAAAGAAACAAATTAACAGGAGGCAGTAATCATGGAAAAAATTTATATCTACAAAATATTTGAACGATTCTGGCATTGGTCACAAGCATTGATCATTGGCTTTTTAGGAGTTACCGGTTTCGAAATACATGGGTCCTTTTCGCTCTTTGGTTTTGAAAATGCCGTTCGCTGGCATAGTATAGCAGCCTGGGTCTTTCTTATTTTAATTGTTTTTGCCATTTTCTGGCATTTTACTTCAGGCGAATGGAGGCAATACATACCTACAACCAAATTGTTGAAAGAACAATTTATGTATTACATCGGTGGAATTTTTAACAATGCACCTCACCCTACCAACAAAACAGTTTACAATAAGTTTAACCCTTTGCAAAGGATAACCTACCTTGGTCTTAAAATACTGGTTATTCCGGTTATTGTTACCAGCGGATTCCTTTACCTTTATTTTCAGTATCCAAAATTTGGCATTGAATTCCAGAGCCTTGAACCGATCGCCCTTATTCACACTTTTGGAGCTTACATTCTTCTTGCTTTTGTTATTGCCCATGTTTATTTAACCACAGTAACAGGAGTAAAATCATTTTCGAGTATTAAAGCCATGATTACCGGATGGGAAGAGATGGAAGATGAAGAAATTAAAATTGTTGTTGAAGAGGAGATGGAAGTAGCTTTACAGGAAATCAAAGGAAAACTAAAAGCCGGTGACGAAAAAAGTGATCTGCTGGATGATGCTTTAGGCGCAGTAGAAGAAAAACTGGGCGTAAAACGTGAAACCTTTTTCAGGGATGCTATTGCGGAAAGTTCTGCAGGTTATTTCTGTATTGGTAAGGATGGTTATTATAAGGAAGTAAATGATGCCTGGCTGAATTTATATAAATACAATTCGAAGAATGAAATTATAGATCAACATTATCGCTTAAGCCGAACCGAGGAAGATTTTAAAGAACTGGAAGCTAGTGTTATGAAAGTATTGCAGGGTGAAACCATTAACCACGGTGAGGTAAAAAGAATTTGTAAAGATGGTTCAGAAGGCTATCATACACTAACATTATCACCTGTTTATATTGATGATGAAATCAGTTGTTTTGAAGGATTTATCATTGATACTACTGCAAAACACCTTGCTGAACATGAAATGTTGAAAAAGAAAATCAGGTTGGCAGAACGTCAGAAAAAAAACAAAGAAGAGAATAATTAAAAAATTAAAAGATAGTACTATGAAAACGATGAAATCATTTTTTGGATTAATACTCATTTTGCTTGTATCGCTTTCGGCCTGTAACAATGCAGGACCAACACAAAGCCTTGATGAAATGGTAGCAGCAGCTAAAAAAACAGTTGATGCTGTTATTGTTGAACAATTAATGCAAAAGCTGGATAATGGCGATATGATTATGTTAATTGATGTTAGGGAACCGAATGAATTTAATGCAGGCTATATTCCCGGAGCTGTTAATATCCCTCGCGGGGTACTCGAGTTTAAAATTGGGAACGAAGATTTTTGGGATGCTGCTATGTTATATATGCCTGAAATGACTGAAGAGATTATTGTGTATTGTAAAAAAGGTAAAAGAGGTATCCTTTCCGGACAAACCCTGAAGAAACTGGGATATACTAATGTAACCTATATTGAAGGTGGTTGGAAAAAATGGGAGTTGACGTATCCGGATCTGTTTGAAAAGAACCTTGATGCCATGGGCCATGATGATGGGGGCGAGGTAGGCGGTTGCTAATGTGCCGGCGAATTCATTCGCCAAATAAAATCATATCTTGATTTAAGGCGGATTTATCAGCATTACAGGCGGATAAATCCGCCTTTACTTTTTGGGTTTAATAAACAATAAGCGGCGAAAAAACTTGACAATAAAGTTTTTGAAAAATTTATACTGACCTAAAAGCGTACCCCAGATAATCAACAGGATATTATAAACGGGTAAAGTAATAATTATAAATACGACCACTTTAATCCAAAACGGGTCTTCTTCGGTTAAGCCCAGTAAGCGGTCGATTAATGGATTGATAAACAAAAATGAAAAACCGGTTAATGTAAAGACTAATAGAATAACTGCTACCTGCCAGTCGTTTTCAATACCCCACCTTTTTTTAAGTTTTTGCCAGAATTTTTTCATATGAGCAGGCAAAAGTAAGGAAATAGAGTAATTATTGAATTGAAATAAACAATTACATTATTTTAAAATTATTTTAAATCTTCTGCTATCAACTTTACTTTTTCGTGCTGTAGCAGGCGCAACGTGAACTGAGTAATCATCAACATCTCTATTAATAATAGATCCGGAACCGATTATTGATTTAACACCGATTTTGAGTGTAGGATTAACTGTTGAATTCATACCAATAAATGCATTGTTTTTAACAACAACATCAGATCCGATAGTCGCAGTTGAGATGAAACAATTATCTTCAATTTTTATGTTATAACCTATTTTTGATCCTATAAGTGATACATTATTACCAATTTCAACAAAAGGTTCAATTGAAGTATCTTGAATAATAAGCACATTATCACCATGTTTTAAATCTTTCCAATAATCAGCCTTCGAACTTATATAGCTGGCAAGTTTGTACCCTTTATCCTTGGCTTGAGTATATATTTTTTCACGAAGTTCATTACAATTTTGTGGTCCCATAGCTACAAACATTTCGTATTCAGATGGCGGATAAGTATCAGTAATGTCTTCAAAACCTATAAGTGGTAAATCAAGAAATTGAGTTTCCTTGATATATTCTGCATTAATAGTGAAAGAGACAACCTGGTATTCGCTATCGTTTGTGAAAAAGAAATGCGCCAGTTTTGCCATATCACCGTTGCCAAATATTATGACTTTTTTCATAGTATACTTTGTAATTCTGCTACTATAAGTTAGTTAAAGATACGGATTATAAAATTAAAAGTTGCAAAGTAACAATCTTAAACATATGATTTTCAAAAAATTTCATCAATCAAAGCTTTTTAAAATGATCTTCCGTATTATTGTTGTATTTACGTGCTTAATTTTTAAATAATAAACACCATTTTCCTCTCCTGATAAATCTGCCATTATTTCATCTTTCACTACGCTTTCATTTTTCCATAAATCCCTGATAAATCGGCCATTAATATCGAATAATTGAATTGAACGGACATTAATTGACCGGATAGTCAAAACCCCATTTGTTGGATTTGGAAAAACAACCGTTTCCTGGGAGTCTTCAGGATAATCATCAGCGGAATTTGGGAAGATTACCGTTACCTCATCTGAGTAAATAGTAGTCGACAGGGTTTTATCAATCGATGCTCCGGTTAATTGGAATATGATAACTGAACTGTCGTTTAAATGGCTAAATTCCCAAAAATAGGCTGTATCGGTTATTCCATCCTCAATTTCTTCAAATGTTTCCCCATTATCGATCGAGTACGATAAAGTATAATACAAAGGGTTACCGTCATCCGGGTTTAAAACGTTCCAGCTTATGGTTTCATCCTCTCCAATCCAGGTAGCTGTTGTATCCGGATTTATAAAAACCAGATCAGGTATTGCATATTTGTGTAAAAGTTCAGCAAAACCAAATCCTGAAACGTCTTTCCCGTCATATGTACCCGAAATCTCTAATGCGCCCTCATAAAACCTTAAAGGTATTTCTACTTCACGTTCCGGACTCAATGTAGTAAGAATCAAATCAATATTGTCGTATTTAAAATTCCATTGTTGAGCATAGCATAGCGCGGTATCAGGGAGGTAGGAATATTTGAGTCGTTGCAATGTAAAGTCTCTAAAAGAGACACTAGTCGAATCATTAATATACATTGAACACAAAACATAAGTTGATGTGTCAGGAATTTGATAATCGGGAGTAAAAATGTTCCAGATATTCAAGTCAATACCATTCGACAACTGAACGCTGAACCATTCATAATGTTCACCTGTATAAGGGTTAAAGGTTCCGTACTGGCGGTCAATCCATCCGGTTCCGTTAATATTTTCTGTAAAATCATCTACAGTAATTGTTCCAGCTATATTGAGCCCCGTTTGAGAGTAGTAATAGGTAAAGTTACCATATCCCCCCTGGTAGAGGTATCCAGAATCTCCAACAATCAATGGTCTCTTGTACGTGTCCAGAACAAGACTGATAGAGCCATGATCCTGTGATGCTTCTACTTCATATTGAAACGGGATCATAGTGCTATCTGGGTCAATAAGGTTTTTCCACGTTTCTATTGGCGCTCCAATGGGGTCACAAACTATATGTAAAGAGTCGGCAGCAATAGTATTATATAAAACCAGTAATGTTTGAGGGTAAAAAAGATCTTTAGTTTCATTGGTTATATTGAATATCCGGAATCCATGTAAACCTTGGTACGGGTAATAAAAATAAGTCAGCATTAAAGTATAATAATCACCGCTCGTTTCCCCATATACATGTCCAGTCAGGTACCACCATTCTGTAGGTTCAGCGTGATGTACCCCTTCATCTTCAGGAAAATATATATAAGTACCCGGCTGATGGTAAGGATAAGTTTTCCAATCCTGGGCGAATGAGAAACTAATACAAATGATAAAAAGAGTAGTTATGATAAACTTCATATGAGTAATAATTCAAACAAGTAACATTACGAAAATATATATTCTGTAGAAAAGCAGGCAGGCAAAAGTAATCAACCGGTTTTTGTTATATTCTTCAATCTGTTATAATCGTGGATGGTAATCGTTTTTGCATCAAACGAAATGATGCCGTCTTTTTTAAATTCCGAGATCGTCCGAATGGTGTTTTCGGTGGTCATAGAAATCAATTCACCAATTTCGCGCCTCGTTATCGGCATTCTGAAAGTGTCTTTCCGGTATATTTTTTCAGCAAGGAACAATAAAATATGTGCAACCCTTCCTTTTATTTGTTTTTGGTTCAGCTCGAAACGGTTTTCAATGATTTCATCTGAAATTTTACTGATGCGGTTTAAGATTTTCAAGGCAAAATCACTGTTTTCTCGTATGACAGCCAACAATGCAGATAACTCGACATTACACACCAATGTTTCTTCCAGCGCAGCAATTGAATATTTGTAAGTAGAATTTGAAAAAATACTTAACAGATTAATGAAATCGCCCGGTTTATTAATGCTTAATATCTGGTCTTTCCCATTTTTGTCAGTCTTGTATAATTTAACCAAACCTTTTCTTAAATACAGAAATGAATGAATGGGCTGGCCTTCCTGCCTGATCACATCCCCCCGCTTAACAATGTATTCCGTACGGGCACTATTAACAGCCTCATATTCACTGTCGCTAAGCTCGTTGAATAACATGAATCTGTAAATGCACGATTTACAATTGATTATGTCGTTACTTACTCTCATTATAAATTGTAGGTAAAGATATAAATTATGACAAATATCATAGCTGTTTCTTAAAACATATACATATCTATATATAAATTTGTTACCTCAAAAGATACTGAAAATTAAGCTATTTGTGAAAAATAAACAGTTAAAATAAATGAAAAAATTATTAATACTTGGTGCCGGAACAGCTGGTACTATGATGGCAAATAAAATGCGTAAACATCTAGCACGCGATGCATGGGAGATTACCATTGTCGACCAGTTCAAAACCCATTACTACCAACCCGGCTTTTTATTTATACCGTTCGGGATGTATAACCGCAATGACGTTATCAAGCCAAAAAGCGATTTCTTCCCGGTAGGTGTAAATGTGATCTATTCGAAAATTGACAAAATACAGGCAAAGGAAAGCAATGTGATTCTCGAAGATGGTGTTGTGTTGAAATACGATTACCTGATTGTTGCAACAGGCTGTAAAACTGCACCGGAGGAAGTTGACGGTTTGAATGGTGAATTGTGGTATAAAGACATCTTTGATTTTTATACCATCGAGGGCGCAGTTGCACTTGCCAATTATTTTAAAACCTGGAAAGGCGGTGAGCTAATCATCAACATCTCCGAATTGCCTTACAAATGTCCGGTCGCACCGCTTGAGTTCGCCTTTTTTGCAGATGCCTTTTTTACTGAGAGAGGTATGCGCGATAAAGTAAACATTACCTATGTTACACCCATGTCAGGCGCATTTACCAAGCCCAGGGCTACAAAAATGCTTGGTGAATTGCTTGAGCAAAAAAACATCAATCTGGTTCCTGATTTCGCCATCATGGAAGTTAATAATGAGGAAAAGAAAATTATGGATTATGGTGGAACCGAAGTAAAATTCGATTGCCTGGTATCTGTTCCGCCTAACCTTGGTGATGAGGTAATGGAAAGAAGCGGATTGGGTGATGATATGAATTATGTGCCTACTGATAAGCATACTCTGCAATCCACGGCTCACGAAAATATTTTCGTTATCGGTGATGCTTCCAATATCCCAACCTCAAAAGCGGGATCAGTTGCACACTTTGCAGCCGAGATACTGGAAGAAAATCTGATGTGCGCCATCGAAGGCAGGCCATTCACCGGCAGCTTCGACGGACATGCCAATTGCTATATCGAAACCGGATACGGAAAAGGTACTTTAATTGATTTTAATTACGATACCGAGCCATTACCTGGCTCATTCCCTTTTCCCGGCTTAGGCCCCTTCGGGTTGCTAAAAGTCTCCCGGATGAACCATTATGGAAAAGTATTGTTCAGGTGGATATACTGGCACATCCTGCTTAAAGGAAAGGAAATGCCTATCGATTCGGAAATGCAGATGGCCGGTAAAAAATTATAGGCCGGGAACTGATGAATAAAATTAATTTTTGACAATTATGGCAAAAGATAATATTCAGGAGCAAATAAACGACATTAACCGAAAACTTGATATCGTGCTCGAAGAGGTATTGGCCCAGAAAGAAACACGGCAATCCATTGAAGATTTAACAACCGATTTAACCATTGTTGGTAAAGACGTGTTTAAATCTACTGTTTCAGAATTGGAAAATGCCGGAGTAGAACTTGATGGCGAAGCAGTTAAGCAACTTATGCTCAAACTGATAAGAAATGTTGGAACCATCAACGAAATGTTTGAAATGCTGGAAAGTGCCAACGACCTGATCAAGGATGTTACACCGATAATGCATCAGATGGGCCTCGATGGCATTCACATGATGAATGAATTTGAGCAAAAGGGATACTTCGATTTCATGCGCGAAGCCATGAACATCATGGACAATGTATTAGAACATTTCACTGTTGAAGATGTCAGGCTGTTGGCCGATAATGCTGTTACCATTCTGGAAACTGTGAAAAACCTGACTCAACCTGATATGCTTAAGGCAATTAATAGTGGTTTGATTGTGTACAAGAGCATTGAAATTGAAGACGTGCAAGAATATTCCATGTGGAGGGCAATAAAGGCAATGAATTCCAAAGAGATGAAAAAAGGTATCGGATTCATGATCACGTTCTTACAAAACATCGCAAAAGAAACGGAAAAAGCAAAACAGAAATCTAAATAATTAATCATTGATTTAATCATAAAATAAATATTATGGCAACAAAAAATTATGGAGGAGTTTCAGTAGACGTAAACGATGAAGGTTACATGACTGACTCCTCACAATGGACAAAAAAAGTAGCATCTGGAATCGCGACAGATGAAGGTGTTGTTTTGACAGATAAACACTTTGAGGTGATTGATTTCATCCGTACCAAAGTAGCTGATGGCGCAACATTAACCATCCGTGGAATCAACAAATCGGGTGTAGTGAATGCAAAAGAATTTTACCAGATGTTCCCTGGTGCTCCTTTAAAAAAATCAACAAAAATTGCCGGTGTTCCTAAACCTGAATCATGCATTTAATTTTTAAAACCTAAATATTATGGAAAATGACGAAAAATATAAATTGAAAAAAGTCCTTTTAATCTGTTCCAAAGGAACAATTGAGGATGTTTACGCTGCCCTGGTAATGGGCAATGGCGCAGTTATGGAAGGAATCGAAACAAAACTCTTTTTTACTTTTTTTGGGTTGGATGCCATCACAAAAAAAAGGATGAATCATCTGCATACTTCCACCGTGGGAAATCCCGCCATGCGTATGCCGGGGAACCTTCCTTTCCCAACGTGGCTTGGCGGATTACCGGGCGTTGAAGCTGGTGTGTCAGCAATGATGCGAAAAGAAATGGAAAAACTGGATATTCCAAACGTTGATGAATTTCTTGAATTAATTGTTGCCGGTGGTGGTGAACTTTATGCCTGCAAACTGGCATCCGATATGTTTGGTATTACAAAAGAAGACCTGCACGATGATGTAAAAGGTATTATTACCGTTGGTGACCTTTATGAAATGTGTGACGGACCAGGGACACAAATAATTTTTACGTAAAAGTAATCAGGCAAAGGCTAAGGTGGAGTCGAAGGGGTTTCAAAACGGAATGTTTAGTTTTATTCAAACTCCGCCTCCAACTTAGCCTCCGCCTTAGCCTTCACTTTTTTCTTTTCTTACGCCTTCACCTTTTTTTTACTTTTGCTTTTCAGCATAAGTGATGACCGAAGAAATAAAGAATAAAAAAGCGACGAAAAAGGAAAAAGTAATGACTTTCTGGGATCATCTTGAAGAACTCAGGGGTCATATCATCCGTTCATTAGTTGCCATTGTAGTGCTGGCTGTGGTTGCATTTTTGAACCGTGAGTTTATTTTTGATAGTGTTATACTTGCGCCAAGTAAACCTGGTTTTTTAACCAATCGCGTTTTATGCTGGTTGGCTGGGCAGTTGAGTATCGATACGCTGTGTATTGAAGATATGAATTTACAGATCATCAACATCAAAATGTCGGGGCAGTTTCTTACACATATGTACATTTCAATTGTTGCCGGCGTTATATTTTCTTTTCCATATATTTTATGGGAAATATGGCGATTTGTTAAACCCGCTATGCACCAAAACGAAAGAAAATATTCGCAGGGTGGTGTATTTATCAGCACTTTGCTTTTTATGATGGGAATACTATTCAGCTATTTCCTGATCGTACCGCTTACAGTGAATTTTTTAGGTAACTACCATGTCAGCGAAACGGTCGTCAACCAGATATCGCTTAGTTCGTATATCAGTACGGTAGTATCGGTAACTTTTGCTGTCGGGATTGTTTTTGAACTGCCAATCCTGGTTTATTTTCTGACCAAAATAGGAGTTATCACACCTGATTTTCTGAAAAAAAACAGGAGGTATATGTATGTTATTTTACTGGTTCTTTCGGCAATTATTACGCCACCGGATATGTTTAGCCAGGTGCTGGTTGTTTTTCCGTTAATTGGGCTTTACGAATTCAGTATCGTGGTTTCGAGGAGGGTGTACAAGAAGCAGCTTGAGTTTTTAGAAGGTTAATTTTTCTTTCGCCCTCTCATACCAGGTCGGATTTCCGGAAGCAAACCCCATTGTTAGTTGGTAAAACCTTTCAGGTGATTCTACATGCACCCAATGCGAAGCATCGGCGATTGTGATGATCTCTGCATTCGGAAAGTTGTACCTGATCTGGTCATAATCCTCCAGCAAAATATAGTCAGAGGCGCCGCCTTTCACAAAAAGTGTCGGTTTTTCAAATTTGGTGATGGTATCAATTCCGTCAAATAGTTGATCCAGGTTTTGTTCAATTCCCGGGATATTGATCCGCCATTCAAACTCATCCTTTTCTTTTCGATGGAGGTTTTTCAGAATAAACTGCCTGATACGTAATTCAGGTACTAAATTGGCAATCTGGTCTTCTACTTCTTTTCTGGTTTTAACCAAAGCCAAATCAACAGACTTCATCGCTTTGATAATACTTTTATGCTGCTTCCTTGGCCCATATGCTTTCAGTGAAATATCGACCACAATTAATTTATTTACCATCTGCGGATTTTCAAGTGCAAAGCGCATGGCTACTTTTCCGCCCATTGAATGACCAAGCAGAATTGGGTCTTCAATTTCGTGTTCATCAATAAAATCGAACAGGTCATCGGTCATGGCCAGGTAATTAAAATTATCGCTGTGTGGTGATTGCCCATGATTTCGCTGATCAAGGGTAAAAACTTCAAATCCTTCCTGTGAAAGCCTCCGGGCATACGAATACCAGTTATCTGAGGTGCCGAAAATACCGTGTAGAATAATGATAGTTTGATCACCTTCTTCACCAAATTTGCGATGGAACAATTGCATGGGGCAAAAGTAAAAAAAGGTGGATTTGACAATTCTTTTGCTTTAATGTATTTTTATACTCAATTATCCTAACCCAATTCTTGATGTTCCGACTCAGCATAATTACTTGTTTTATAATATCGGTCTTTTCTTGTGATGGCCTCTGGTGTCAGGGAGAACAAGTCAAGTACACTTTTGATTTCGAATTTGAAGAGGGGATTTACCTCGCTTTCGAGGAATTCAAATATAATAATCCCTCAATTAAACATTGAAATATCCACCTTAAAACTCAAGAAACTAAGAAAATAAAAAAATTGAAATTTAAATGAATACAAAATCATCCAATAATTTTTTTACAGATAAAGAACAAGTAAGTACGATTGATACAATCAGGATTGTCTATCTGATTACCGGCCTGTTTTCATTTTTACTTACCGAGTTCGGCCGCTTTGTTTATCGTCCTTATATCTATGAAAACAATATAAACGATTTCGGCATTGCCGACTCAATTGGCAATTCGGGGGGAATTGTCGTACAGATATTTTTTGGGCTCGCATTGATCAATTCACCTTTTAAAAAAGGATTTCGACTTATCGGGTTGTTTGTTGTGGGTTATATTTTTTATGAAATACTTCAACCGATTCTTCCAAAAGGCACTTTTGACTGGTTAGATATTTACGGAACACTTATCGGAGGTGTGATTGGATTGTTTCTATATCTGTTGATACATAAATTGATCAAGCAGAATAGTGTTGTTTTTAAGTTTAATTAATTCTAAAGGAAAATGGAACGTGTTAATTGGAACGCTGCTAACCCTGTTTTGTATTGTTTTATCTGGTTGATTTATTTTATCAAGGCTTACATATTCACTAAAAAATCAAAATAAGATGAAAAAAACTAATTTTACTAAAAGAGTTCGCACATGAAAAAATTGATATTGATCATAGCAATAATATTTGGTTTTATTGTTGCTTCAAATGCTGGAGATGACAAAGACAATAAATACATTATTGGCAAGCGAATTACCATTAAATCTGAAATCCTCAATGAAGACCGGAGTTTATTGATTTACCTTCCTAAATCATATTCTACAAATTCTCAAAGCTATCCGGTTCTGTATATTTTAGATGGCAGCGCACATTTCCATCATGCAACGGGTATCGTACAGTATTTATCATCACGTGGTTTGATGCCCGAAATGATTGTTGTTGCCGTTGTAAATGTGAACCGGGACAGGGATTTTACGCCGATTCCTGAGCTTGCTTATCCCGGTACAGGTGGGGCGCCAAAGTTTATGTCGTTTTTCAAAGATGAATTAATTCCATATGTTGATCAAAATTACCGGACTGAAGCCTATAAAATGATTGTCGGGCATTCGCTTGGAGGCACATTTGCTACATATGCTATGGTTGACTTTCCGGATGTGTTTGATGGTTATATTGCGATCAGCCCCTTTTTACATTTTCAAAACGAAATTTTCCTGGATGAAATAGAAACAAAAATGGGCACATTTGTTGAAGGAAAAAGGCAGTACTTTATGACGGTAGGAAATGAACCCCAGTATTTTGAGCCACTGGCAAGATTCGAAAAGATCATAGAATCTTCGATACCAAAGAGCTTTGATTTTAAATATGTTCAATTCTTGGATGATAACCATATGTCGGTACCCCACATAAGCATTTATCATGGCTTGCTATTTATTTATTCTGACTGGAAACTTAATCCTGATAACTATGATGATGGACTGAAATACCTTGATAAGCATTATAAAAAGTTGTCAAAAAAGTTTGGCTATAATATCCGGGTTCCTCAAAATACGATCAATAGTTTAGGCTATTATTTTGTTCGAAAAGGGCAACATGAACAAGCCATTGAAATATTTAGTGAGAATGTGAAGCGATTTCCTAATTCAGCCAATGCGTACGATAGCCTTGGCGAAGCCTATGAAAGTGTTATCTGGTTTGAGGAAGCAGAAAAGAATTACCGGCAAGCAGTAGAATTAGCCGCACAACAGAATCACCCGAATTTGAATGTTTTTGCTGACAACCTTAAAAGGATTCAAAAGAAATTAAATCGCTAAGATGTATCATCCCTGCTTCGGGCGTCCATGCACGAAGATTAGTTCTATTCTTTGAAACCAGACCCGCTAAGTCGACCTGGACTTAGCAGGTCGAAATATTACCGGGAACCCCTATTTCAACCCGTTGAAAGCTAAAGTCCATTCAGCGGGTTTACCTTGCTTCGGGCGTCCACGCCCGAAGAACAATAATGTTTCAATCTTTCACCAGAAACTCTCCAACAGAAAACGGATAAATCAACACTAATTTATTAGTGCAGACACCAACCAAGATTTAGACATTGATTTAGAAAAGCGATTGACTTTTAATATGAAACAGCTTACTTTTACAGTGTTAAACCTTTAATTTACATTTCATGAAAAGATTAATTGTTGCCACAATCAGTGGTTTAGTTTTTGGGTTTGTTTGTTTTGGCTTTGCCTGCAGCGGTTCTAACGATATTATACCATGGCTTGGTGTATCCATCATTGCAGGTCGTACATTGTTGGGTTTCGGAATTGGAATAAGCCGTTTCCCAATGAAACATTGGGCCATACATGGCCTTGTTATGGGCTTCCTGTTCAGTCTGCCCATGGGGTTTAGTGCGATGTTAGGCCCTGAAAATGCAGGCATGGCCGCCGGAACCATTGCCATATCCACTGTAGTTATGGGTCTTATTTACGGTTTCCTGATTGAGTTAATCACCACAGTACTTTTTAAGGCAAAAATGCCGGAATGTAAATAAAAGGCTTTAAACATGTGCCTGTAACATCTGAACCAGTTGTGGTGCTGGAATAACCCCGGCCTGTCTGAAAACAATTTGTCCTTTTTTAAAAAAGCATCAATGTTGGTACACTCCTGATCTGATGCTTTTGTGCAATGGCAGGGTTACGGTCAACATCTACTTTTAGAATCCTGATCTTATCACCCAGTTGCTTTTTCACATCTTTTAAAATGGGGGGCATCATTTTGCATGGCTGGCACCACTCGGCTGAAAAATCAATTAAGACTGGTATGTTCCCATTAATTATATCATGAAATTTGCTCATTGTCTTGTTTATTGTCCACTTATCAATTTTTATTCCATTGCGGATATGCTGATAAAATGATATTTCCCGATTCTGGTGGCCACGTTCGTAAGTTAGATAAAATACAAGACCCGCTCAGTCGACCTGGACTTAGCAGGTCGAAATATTACCGGGAACCCCTATTTCAACCCGTTAAAAGCTAAAGCCCATTCAGCGGGTTTACCTGGGTAAAATTATTCTTCTTTCTGCTCAAACCATCCTTTTCCGGCATCAGGATAGCAGTCAATGTCAGGAACATAGGGTTTGATGTCGAGCAGGGGAGTGCCGTCAATCATGTCTGCTCCGGTAAAATGCAGGATATTATTTTCAACGGATATAATTTTTACTATTGTCAACCCGATTTTGTTTGGTCTGAGCGGACTTCGGATAGCGAAAACACCACGGGGAATAGTTCTTCCTTTCGGGTATTGCAATAATTTCAGGCTTTCATTTTTTTGATGAAAATAAAATATCAAAAAGGCGTGTGTAAACGAATCAATATCTTTTAGTCCCTTTGAAAACTCATCGTTTACCACTGCCTGTCCCTGATTATTGTCAGCAAACCGGCCCTGCCGGGGTATCTTATCAAATTCGTCAAAAGGAGTATGGATTGTGCCGATTGGCTTGAAAATAATATTTTGTGAACTCATTCGGGTCAAAGTTTCTAATGCAAATTTAATTACTTACAACCGTTTCGAGCGTCCACACTCGAAATTAATCAATAATCTTACCTCTGCTTTGGGCGTCCACGCTCGAAGACAATTTTATTCACCCCTCAACTCCCTCAAATACATCTGTACTGCATTATCCAGCCCAAAATAAAGTGCATCACATACAAGCGCATGTCCGATGCTGACTTCAAGTAAACCAGGGATGTTTTGCGCGAAATATTTCAGATTATCCAGGTTGAGATCGTGGCCGGCATTAAGACCTAATCCAATTTCATTCGCAACATTTGCGGCTTCAACAAATGGTTTTATTGCAGCTTCTTTTCCATCTGAAAACTCAGCTGCATAACTTTCAGTGTACAATTCGATGCGATCGGTGCCTGTTGCTTTGGCACCTTCAACCATTTCAATATCCGGATCTACAAAAATAGAAGTGCGTATCCCTGCTTCATGGAAATTAGCAATAACATTTTGCAGAAAAACTTTGTGTTTTATCGTATTCCAGCCATGGTCGGAGGTCAACTGGTTTGGATCATCAGGTACAAGCGTAACCTGGTCGGGTTTGTGTTTTAAAACCAGTTCGATAAACTCAGGAGTTGGGTTCCCTTCAATATTGAATTCGGTTGTTACCATAGGCCTGATCAATTCAACATCCTTGCGTGTTATATGCCTTTCGTCCGATCGGGGATGCACAGTGATACCCTGGGCTCCGAACCGTTCACAATCAATTGCAGCTTTCAATACATCAGGCAATTCACCTCCTCTTGCATTTCTAAGTGTTGCGATTTTATTAATATTAACGCTTAACCTTGTCATGGTTTTTTTCAGCAAAGGTATTGTTTTCAGTTTCTGAAAGTTTTTGTTTTATCATTATATATGATGTTGGTTTTACTCTGAGAAATTCTGTATCTTCTTTGTGATTTCTCTGTGCCACAGCTATTACACAGAGTTACACGGAGAAGCACAGAGCTACACAAAGAAGTTACTCTCATCAACTAAGCTAATTCATCTCAGTATCTTCAAAACCTTTATTATTTAGTATTCGTCAAATATTCAATTATGTTTAAATTGCATCATTAAAAATGAATGTAAATGAGAGCAGTAATTCAAAGGGTTTCCAGTGCATCTGTAAAAATTAATGCTGAAGTAAAGGCAAGTATAAAAAGTGGCTTGTTAGTTTTGCTTGGAATTGAATCGGAAGATAGCCGGGAGGATATTGACTGGCTTACCGGGAAAATTGCACGACTTCGAATTTTTAATGATAAGAATGGTGTGATGAACCTTTCAATTCAGGATATTGATGGGGAGATTATTGTAGTCAGTCAGTTTACTTTACATGCCAGCACCAAAAAAGGAAACCGCCCATCTTATATTAAAGCTGCTTACCCTGATAGAGCAATTCCGCTTTATGAACAGTTTGTAAAAGCAATGGAAAGCCAATTGGGAAAATCTGTAAGTACAGGTGAGTTTGGTGCGATGATGGATATTGAACTGGTGAACTCAGGACCGGTAACGATCATCATAGACACAAAAAATAAGACCTGAGACACAAGAACCAAGAAGACCAAGAACCAAGGCATAACGGAAGCCAAAGATGAAGTGATTGTTGAATAGCGTTTAGTGATTGGTGAAGTACGCGCCGACTGAAGACTGTAGACTGCAGACTGTGGACTGAAGACTACTCTCTACTTCCTTCCGTTTCTCCTGTTTTCTTTCAATAGCTCGGTCAAAAACTCCTCAATAGCCATCGACATAGAAGGGGCAGATTGTGTTGGCGCCGGTATGTTTAATTTTAATCCGGCCTGTTTTACGGCATTCGCAGTAGTCTTTCCAAAAGCAGCAATCAGTTTTTCTCCCTGGCTATATTCCGGGAAATTATTCTTAAGTGATTGAATGCCGGCGGGACTAAAGAAAATCATCATATCGTACTTTTTAATATCAATATGAGATAAATTACTGGCAACAGTTTTATAAATCACCGCCTTTGAATATTTTATTTTTTCTGCATCAAGCAAATTAAACATGCTTTGCTTATGAATATCTGAGGCTGGCAACAAAAAAGTTTCTTCTTCGTGCTTTTTGATAACCTCTAAGAGGTCAACAAAATTTTGTTTGCCGTAGAAAATTTTACGTTTCCGGTATTGAACATATTTTTGAAGATAATATGCTGTAGACTCGGACATGCAGAAATATTTTAGTGCATCGGGGATTTCAAACCGCATCTCCTTGGCCATTCTGAAGAAATGGTCAACAGCATGACGGCTGGTCATAATTATTGCTGTATGTCCGTTAAAGGTGCCTTTGGCTCTTCTGAATTCCTTGGCACTTATTCCTTCAACCTTAATAAATTTGCAAAAATCAATCTTCAGATTAAACCTTTTAATCAATTCACCATAAGGTGATTTTTCCAGATCAGCAGGTTCGGGTTGTGAAACCAGTATATTTTTTACCTTCAAATTACCGCCTTTTTATGTTCCCAACATTCGTTAAACAGCACTAAATCAGCTTGGTACTGTAAAGCTTTATCAATACTATTACTGGTATTAATTCGAGCGTGCAAAGGTACATAAATAAATGTAATATAGAAAACCCCGATATTGATTTTCCGAGATTAAATGTTTGAACCCACCTGAATATATGAAGGATAAATAATAGAATAATCCCAGCATAAAAAATAAAATCTGCCCTTACAAACAACAACAGAAATAAAACGGGAATAAGGATGATACCAATGATATTATCAATATTGATATAAAGTTTCAGTTGTTGGTTTGCTGCATCTTTTGTGTTGAAAATATATCCTGCAAAAAGAATAATAATCACTCTGATCAGGTAAAAGCAAATAACCGAAATAATAATAAAAAGAAGGTATTTATTTTCGATCAGGCTCTGGTTAGTACTAAATTTATTTATAGATAGAAAGAGGAATAAACTGAGTGTAATGAAATAGTTCAAAATAAAAAAGAAGAGTATGACAATACCCGGTGTTTCGGTATTTACATTCTCCCTTAGCCGAAAATCCCTTCGGTTTTTGGCAAAGTTGAACAATGAGAATGCCCTTTCAGGCAGGTAATACCAGATTAGTGAAAAACCAAAGGTAAGTAACAACAAAACGTAAACCATCCAGTCGGTATAATCAGGCTGTAACGATTTAATAGTAAAATCAACCGGTAAATCCTGGAGGAATGTCTGTGTAATAACTTCATCGGCTTTTGCAGCATCAGCAACCGTATCGCTCACAAGGGGATGATAATTCCCAAGATGCTTGAACACCTCTTGTTTTGATGCAAGCGAATCGGAATTTGTTATGTGTTTTAATTGTTGCAAACGAAATTCTTAAAAATGATCTAACCGCTGATATTTTTCACATTAAATATACGTAAATAAATGAAAAATATTTCTGATAATAAACCTTATAACTCAATGATTTTTTATCAGGAAGACTAATTGCTAATATACGTTTTTCAATAGTCAGAAATTAACAATAATATTTTCGAAAGAATAGACTTGCTAACACCTTTGTAAAGGCAAGAAAATCAGTATTATAACTATTTTAACTTAGATTGCCAATAAATAAGCATATCCAGACGAAAAGGCAGAAAAAAAATCTAAATTTGTGGCTTGTTGTGAATTAATTAACAAATGAAATTCAAACCATTATATTACTTTATGAGAAAGCATTTTATACTCTTTTTACTGGTCATTCCAATAATAGGAGTAGCACAGGAAAAAAAGAATTTTACAGTTAAGTTGCACGGCTTTGTTAAAAGTGATTTGCTTTTCGACTCAAGGCAAACTGTAAATGTTCGTGAAGGCCATTTTTTACTCTATCCTAAAAATGAAGACTTAGATAAAGAAGGAAATGATATAAATGCCCAGCCAACATTAAATATGTTGTCAATTCAAACCCGGTTAAAAGTACTTGCTACGGGGCCGGATGTATGGGGAGCTAAAACTATTGGATATATAGAAGGAGAATTTTTTGGAACAACAAATGCTGATGTCAATGGGTTCAGATTAAGACATGCTTTTGTAAAATTACAATGGCCAAAAACAATGATCATGGTAGGGCAGTACTGGAACCCTTTGTTTAATGTCAGGTGTTATCCAGGTACAGTCTCATTCAACACGGGTGCACCTTTTCAACCTTTTGCCCGCAACCCACAATTGCGTTTTAACCAGCAGTTCGGAAAATTTAACATAAATGTTACTGCCTATTGGCAACATGATTTTGTAAGTACTGGACCTTCCGGATCAAGTTCAGTTTACCTGCGTAATTCAGCAATTCCAATATTCAATCTTCGGTTTGAGTTTTACACAAAAAATGAAAGTACTGGAAATGAATTTCTTGCCGGTGTAAGCGCAAATTACAAATCGATTATACCAAGAATTATGTCTGATAGTACATATCAAACCCCGAAAACTGAAAATGTATATAAAACAGATACCCGGATAAACAGCGTTGGTTTTTCAGCATATTTTAAAGCCAAACTAAAACCAGTTACCATCAAATTGAACGGATTTTATGGAGGAGATGCTTTTGATATAATTATGATTGGCGGTTATGCCGTGAAAGAAATTACTGATCCTGTGAAAGGTTTTGTAACGTATACACCTATCTGCGTTACTTCTTATTGGATTGATTTGCATACAAATGGTAAAAGATTCCAATATGGACTGTTTGCAGGTTATTCGAAAAATCTTGGTCCTCGGGAAGACGTTATGGCAGATGGGAATGTGTATGCCAGAAGTGCCAATATTGATTATGCTTACAGGGTTTCGGGCAGGATGATCTATAACAATGGGAAATTCAGACTTGCACCCGAAGTAGAATACACAGTTGCAGCTTATGCAACCGAATATGGTAAACCACTTGAAATTACCAACTCTAATCCGATAGGTAATTTCAGGGTTTTGGTCGGATTTTATTATTTCTTTTAAGACAACAGTTAAAATACATATAATTAACCTTTAACAATTTAAATAGCTATGTTAAATAAAATTACAAGTTTCGCAGAATACCTTGAAAAATACCAGGAAAGTGTTGCTGATCCTGAAGGTTTTTGGACGAAAATCGCCGAAACACATTTCTGGCGTAAAAAATGGGATCGAGTATTGGATTGGCGCTTTGATGGTGAAGGCGCTCCCGATGTAAACTGGTTCGTAAATGGTAAACTGAATATTACCGAAAACATTTTCGAAAGGAATATGTTTATGCGCAAAGACCAGCTTGCAATTATCTGGGAACCTAATAACCCAAAAGAAAAAGAAGTTAAACTGACGTATGGCGAACTTTTTGATAAAGTTAAACAGTTTGCCAATGGTTTGAAAAAAATTGGTGTTGAAAAAGGTGACCGGGTTGCCATTTACCTTCCAATGGTCCCTGAATTGGCAATTGCCATGCTTGCCTGTGCAAGGATTGGCGCCATTCATTCAATCGTATTTGCCGGTTTCTCATCAACCGCTTTGGCCGACAGGCTAATAGATTGCGATACAAAAGCACTCATTACTTCCGATGGAGGATATCGTGGAACCAAAACTATTCCATTGAAAGATATTGCTGATGAAGCACTGGAAAAAAGCCCTACTGTACAGCATAGTATCGTTCTTAAGAGGACCGGACAGGAAATTAAATGGACTGATGGCCGCGATATTTGGTGGGATGATCTGATTGCTGATGTTGATACTGAGAATACTGCCGAAATTATGGATTCAGAAGACACTTTATTTATTCTGTATACTTCAGGTTCAACCGGAAAACCAAAAGGGGTATTGCATACCACTGCCGGTTATATGATGTTCGCTGAATACACCTTTAAAAACGTATTCCAATACAACGATGGTGATATCTACTGGTGTACAGCCGATATTGGCTGGGTAACCGGACACTCATATATTGTTTATGGGCCACTGTTGGCAGGTGCTACTTCAGTTATGTTCGAAGGCGTTCCTACATGGCCTGATGCTGGCAGGTTCTGGGAAATTGTTGCAAAATATAAAGTCAACCAGTTTTATACGGCGCCTACTGCCATTCGTGCATTGGTTGCACAGGGTAATGAATGGGTTACCAAACATGATTTGAGTTCGTTAAAAGTTTTAGGAACAGTTGGAGAACCGATAAACGAAGAAGCATGGAGATGGTACCATGATATGATCGGAGGTGGCCGATGTCCGATTGTCGACACCTGGTGGCAAACCGAAACCGGTGGAATTATGATCACTCCACTGGCAGGAATCACACCAACCAAACCTTCTTTTGCTACATTACCTTTGCCCGGTATTCAGCCAATTTTGGTCGATCCTGAAGGCAACGAACTAAAAGGAAACAGTGTGGAAGGAATTCTCTGTATTAAGTTCCCCTGGCCGGGAATGCTACGGTCACTTTACGGGGCTCATGAACGTTGCTACCAAACCTATTTCTCGACATTCAAGGGTTTGTACCTGACAGGTGATGGTGCCAAGCGTGATGAGGAAGGATATTACAGAATTATCGGACGTATTGATGATGTAATCAACGTTTCGGGACACCGCATTGGTACTGCTGAAGTGGAAGATGCCATTAACCAGCATCCAAAGGTTAATGAATCAGCAGTTGTGGGTTATCCTCATGAAATCAAAGGATCAGGAATTTATGCTTATGTGACCTGCGAAGAATTATCGGATGCTGAAATAGAAACCATTGAAAAAGAGATCAGGGATACGGTAACAAAATACATTGGGCCTATAGCAAAACCTGATATGATTCAGTTGGTTAGCGGACTTCCAAAAACGCGTTCAGGTAAGATCATGCGCCGTATTTTGCGTAAAATCGGTGAAGGCGATGCCAGTAACCTGGGTGATACTTCCACACTACTCGATCCGGGTGTTGTTGAAGAAATTATTTCAGGAGCAAAAGTTGAGGTAAAACGATAGATCATTATAAATAAATAAGGTATCCTGGATAATCAGGATGCCTTTTTTCTTTCATTTATTAATTTAAAAACAATCAAATGAATAATCAAAAAGTAATGAACCGGAGCTTGGTTGTTGTTGGAGCAATCCTCATACAACTTGCCTTAGGAGCTATATATGCATGGTCGGTATTTACCCCATCACTGGCTGAAGCTGGTTGGTCAAAAGAAGAAACCCAGTGGGTTTTTGCCATTGGACTGGCTTCGTTTGCAGTATTTATGGTATTTGCAGGCAGAAAACTTAATTCATGGGGTCCACAAAAATTAACAATAATTGGAGGAATCATCCTTGGTCTGGGTTATTTTTTAGCAGGGATTTTTGGAGGCACTAATTTCTTTATGCTATTAATACTTATTGGCCTCGTAGGAGGTGCCGGTATTGGTTTTGCTTACGTTGTTCCCATTGCAGTAGGTATGCGCTGGTTTCCTGATAAAAAAGGAATGATCACCGGGCTGGCAGTAGCAGGTTTTGGATTTGGCGCCATGTTATGGGTAAAACTTGCGGGATCATGGGGGCACCTGATCGCTAACCTCGGACTTGATACAACTTTTATTGTTTACGGAATTGTTTTTGCCGTCATGGTTATTATTGGTGGTTTGTGGATGAAATTTCCACCTGTTGGATGGAAACCTGAAGGTTATGAAGAAGCCGAAGTGAAAGCCACAAGCAAATCCGATGACAAGGAGTTCAGTAGTAATGAAATGTTGAGTAAACCTCAATTTTTCTTAATATTCTTAACATTTGTGTTTAGTGCCGGAGCAGGTCTGATGTCAATTGGACTGATGAAACTGTACCCCATGGAAGCTTTGCAGGCGAATGGACTTTCATCTGTAGAGGCCAGTGCCATTGCCGGTACAGCCATGGCCGTATTTTTTAGCCTTGCCAATGGGTTGGGAAGAATAATATGGGGGACTTTGAGTGATACACTCGGAAGAAAAACTTCTATCATCATCATGACTGCAACCCAGGGTGTGCTGGTTATTTTGTTTACCTATATGGCTGGCAACGAGTATTTGCTATACCTGGGTGCTACGCTAATTGGATTTAATTTTGGAGGAAATTTTGCACTTTTCCCAACCATCACAGCGGATACATTTGGTGCTAAAAATGTAGGACAAAACTATCCCTTTGTTTTTCTCGCTTACGGTGTAGGAGGCATATTAGGCCCGATACTTGGAGGAAAAATGGGTGACCTTAACAATTTCCCCATGGCATTTACTATTTCAGGTATTGCGGTATTAATAGGTACTGTATTGATGATAATGGTAAAACCTGCTAAAAAGTAAATTAAAAATTAAGCAATTAAAGGAGGCTGTCTCATAAGTCATAATTCACGTAACGATGCAGAGCACACTGAAAAACACAATTGAAACTCAGCACATTAACGCTGCGGTCTTTGCGGCTTTGCGTGAAAAAGTATAGAATTCAATACTTATGAGACAGCCTCCTTTTTGTTTTTATGCAAGTAGAAATAGTACAATTTACACAAAAATAATCCCTCAACTTCGTCTATCTTTCCTACTTTTGTGAAGAAACTAAAAAACCTGGAAATAGTTCAAAAAGCATTGATAAACAAGGTTATACCAAATGAATATCAAAATGCACCTTTAGAATTTGAATTATTTTTTGTCTGAATGATGAATAAATTCTTTGCATCCCGAGACTTCGGGACGGAAATATTTTATGAAGAAATTCGGGCGAAAAAGAAACACATTATATGGTGTGTTTTAGTGTTTATTTGGTATTATAAAATAATAGCGGATGTCCATTAGAAAACTTGATAGCATATTCAGGCCTAAGCGTATTGCACTTATCGGAGTTTCGAACAATCCGAATAGCGTTGGTGGTATAACCCTCAGGAATCTGGTAGGAGGAGGGTTTCGCGGAGTTGTTTATCCGGTTAATCCAAAACATGAAGCAGTGATGGGTATTCCTTGCTATCCGGATGTAAACAGTTTACCGAAGACCCCTGATCTTGCCGTGATCATGACACCGGCGAAGCAAGTTCAGGAGATTGTAAAAAGTTGTGGTAAGGCAGGAATTAATGGCATCATCATCATGTCAGCCGGCTTCAAAGAATCGGGTGAAAAAGGAAAAATACTCGAGGAAAAAGTAAAGGAAGAGGTAGGACGCTTTCCTGATATGCGTGTTATCGGTCCAAATTGCTTGGGTGTTATCGTGCCCGGATTACATATGAATGTGAGTTTTGCCGATGGGATGCCAAAAAAGGGACATGTTGCATTTATCTCCCAATCAGGAGCGCTTTGTACCTCTGTTCTTGACTGGGCCAGGGAAGCTAAGATTGGCTTTTCCTATTTTGTTTCAATCGGAAACACCATGGATGTCACCTTTGGAGACCTGATCGATTACTTTGGCCAGGATCCCGGCACGAGATCAATTGTATTGTATATCGAATCACTTGCCAATCCGCGCCGTTTTATGTCGGCGGCACGTGCATTTGCCCGAAAAAAACCGATCATTGTTTATAAATCCGGACGCTTTCCCGAATCAGCAAAAGCAGCAGCATCACATACCGGAGCTTTGGCTTCTGAAGATTCGGTTTACGATGCAGTATTTCACAGGGCGGGCCTGGCACGTGTTTTTGACATCAGTAACATTTTTGATTTCACGGACTTGATTGGCCGCAAGCGTGTTCCTAAAGGTTCGCGATTAGCAATTGTGACCAATGCAGGTGGACCTGGTGTTATGGCAACAGATACGCTTATTTATTCAGGTGGAAAGTTGGTTGAATTGAGTGAGACGACTATTAAAAAACTTGATGAAATATTACCTGAATTCTGGTCACATGGAAACCCTGTGGATGTGCTGGGAGATGCCACACCTGAAAGATTCTCGGAATCGACAAAAATTGTGTTGGAGGATGAAAACGTAGATGCCGTTTTGGTAATCTTAACTCCGCAGGCAATGACCAATCCCACCGAAACTGCACGAACCATTGTTGAACTTTCCAAAAACACTTCTAAACTCATCATGGCAGCGTGGTTGGGTGGAGCCAGTATGCAGGATGGGGTCAGGATTTTTGTTGATGCTGAAATTGCTGTTTATAATACACCCGGACAAGCCATCAGAGCATTTATGACACTTTCACGCTATTCAAAAAACCTAAATTTGCTGTATGAAACACCCCGTGAAGTACCTCTGTCATTTCATTACAACAGGGAGGATTTACGGCACAAATACCTGGAAGAAATATTTCCTAAATCGAAAATTCTTGCTGAAGATGATTCAAAGATGCTGATCAACGATTATGGGATTCCTTCAACCCATCCGGTAATTTGTAAAAATGAAGACGAAGCAGTAAAAAGTGCTCAGATAAAGGGATATCCAGTTGTTCTAAAGATTCACTCTCCCGACATTACACATAAATCGGATGTTGGTGGTGTTGCTTTAAACCTGAAAGATGACGACATGGTCAGGGCTGCATTTAGAAATATTGTGGAGACTGTCAGCAATAAGGTATCGGATGTAACAATTGATGGCCTTACAGTTCAAAAAATGGTGGATACACGTGATGGCGTGGAAATGATTCTGGGTATTAAAAAAGACCCGCTTTTTGGTACAGTTATTCTTGCCGGCATGGGTGGTACCACCGCTGAACTCTTCAAAGATAAACGGCTTGAGTTTCCACCATTGAATGAGCAACTCGCACTTCAGATGCTGAAGTCGTTAAAAATATGGCCATTGCTGGAAGGCTATCGCGGCAGCAAACCAAAAAATATTGCAAAATTAATTGAAGTCCTGATCAGGTTATCTTACCTGGCTGCCGATTATCCTGAAATAGAAGAATTGGATATCAATCCGTTGATTGTAACACCTGATGATGTTATTGCTTTGGATGCCCGCATTGTTGTTGACCAGGAAAATTTAACAAAAGAAACCACTGACTATTCACATCTTATACTTCGCCCGTACCCTGAAAGGCTGATAAAAGAGGCCGTTTTGCGCGATGGTACAAAAATTATACTGAGACCGATCAAACCCGAGGATGAACCATTGTGGCTGGAAATGCTTGGCAGTTGTTCAAAAGAATCAATTTATTCACGCTTTCGTCATGATTTTTATTTTGATTCGCATGAAGTGGCTACCCAGTTCTGCTATATTGATTACGACCGTGAAATAGGCATTGTAGCTGAAATCGATTATGAAGACAGAAAGCGATTAATTGGTGTAGGCAGGCTGATTGCCGACCCTGACGTGGAAATGACAGAGTATGCAGTTCTGGTTACTGATGACTGGCAGAAAAAAGACCTGGGATATATCTTAACCGAATACTGTGTCGAAATTGCACAAAACTCCGGTATTAAAAGAATTGTTGCTGAAACTACAAGGGATAATAAACCCATGGTTTCGGTATTTAGAAAATTAGGCTTCGAGGTAAGTTTTGATGATACGGGTAGTGTTTCGGTTTACAGAGATCTTGTGGACAACTAAATCGAACCGGCTTTGCCAGCATCACATATAATGGGTGTAAACGCCTGATAAGTAATTCATTTTAATAAAAAAACAAATATGAAGATCATCATATTAAATTGTGGAAGTTCATCTATAAAATATCAGTTGGTTGATATGCCCGAAAAAGCAGTTCTTGCCAAAGGTCTTGTCGAAAAAATAGGCCTGAATGGAAGCAGGATCAAGCATATAAACGATATGGGCCAGGCGACAATACTTGATAATAATATTGCTGATCATCAAATAGGCATGCAAATGGTTTTTGATATTTTGGTAAGTGAAGAAAACGGGTGTTTGAAATCACTCTCTGAGGTTGATGCAGTGGGGCATCGGGTTGTACATGGCGGTGAAGACTTTAGTGGGAGTGTACCTATTACGAATGAAGTGATCGCTGCCCTTGAAAAATGTATTGAACTGGCACCGCTTCATAATCCGCCAAACCTTGAAGGAATTTATACCATGAAACGCTTACTGCCCGATGTTCCACAGGTTGGGGTTTTCGATACTGCATTTCATCAGACGATGCCAGAGCATGTTTACATGTATGCGATTCCGTATGTGCTTTATAAAAAATATCAGGTCCGCCGGTTTGGTTTTCATGGAACAAGCCATAAATATGTTTCGAACCGTGCCTGTGAAATTCTTGGTCTTGATATCAAAAAGCAAAAGATCATCACATGCCACCTGGGAAACGGCTCTTCAATTGCTGCCATCAAAAACGGTAAATCGTACGACACATCAATGGGGATGACACCTGCCGAAGGTTTGATTATGGGTACGCGAACAGGTGACCTTGATCCGGGGGCTTTGCTGTATATGGCCGAAAAAGAGGATACAAGTATTAAAGAAACCAGCAATTTGCTCAATAAAAAATCGGGGATGCTTGGAATATCAGGCGTTTCTTCGGATATGCGTGATATTGAAAATGCTGCCAATGAAGGCAATCTCAGGGCGCAACTGGCATTAGAAATGTTTGCTTACCGTGCAAAAAAATACATCGGAGCTTATACTGCTGCAATGGGTGGCGTTGACCTGATCGTATTTACCGGAGGGATCGGTGAAAATGACCCTGAAACCAGAAAAAGAATATTAAACGGATTACAATTTATGGGAATTGCTCTGAATGAGGAAAATTTGGGAGTGAGAGGTAAAGAAACCATGCTGACAATCGCTGAATCCAATGTTAAAGTGATGGTTGTTCCAACTGATGAAGAAATGATGATTGCAATTGATACTTATAACTTAGTGAATTAAAAAATGAAATTCGATTTTCCAGAATTGATTAAAAATCTACCCGAAGCCAATATCCCTTTTAAAGGTGTAAAAGGCTGGATTTCACAGAGCGATGATCACCAAGTCGTGTTTATGGAGTTAGACGCTATTGGCAAGGTTGCCGAACATAAACATGGTGCACAGTGGGAGTTAGGCGACTAAAGTCGCCTGTACCGGCGGATTTATCCGCCGTAGGATTTCCTCCTTTCTCTGCTTCAAGCGTCCCTTGAAGCCTGACTAAATGGAATATTTATCAACCTGTACCCCTTGCAACCAAAACTGCCAATAATGGAATTATTGCTAAAAGTAAAAGTTCAATTCTGATGAACATCAATTGCTTCTTCACTTCTTTTTCTCCGGGTTCAAAAATTTCACTTGTATTGACTCGCCTCCTCCATTTCAGGAATTTGATAGTTGGGAAAATGGAAAGTACTACAATGACAATGAATAAAGTCATTTTGATGTGAAACAAATGGTTTTTAGTGAAAAATTCGGCACCTTTCGGGTCAACCAAAAACCAGCGTAGAAGACCAGTTATTAAAACAATACCGGCTGATATACCATAAATCATATCAACCTTGGTCAACGATTTTATCTGTTCTTTTCCGACCCTTGGTTTTAGCATCACATGTTCAGTGATCAGGGCACCCATCAGAATCATAATGCCGATGTAATGGAGGTAAGGTATAAGAATGTTCATTTTTCGAATTGATTAATTCATGTTGTTTAATTTATTTTGGGATACTGGAATTATGGAATAAAGATGATGTTTGGAAACTCAAAAATTGTTCATTCCAATTTTCCCTGTCCGTCCGACAGGCGGGCATCACTCCATTATTCCTTTTTTATTGAAATTATACTTATTTATTAAGGTAGTTTATATACTTTTTAGCTGCATTTACATTTCAGCCATTAACTCGTCGGTGATTTCCATATTGTGGAATACCTGCTGCACGTCATCATCGTCTTCAAACAACTCGACAACCCTCATAATCTTTTGTGCACCTTCTAAATCCAAAGTTATGGTTTCGTGAGGTATGCGCTGTAACTCTGCCGATTCGGGTTCAATACCCAGTTCTTCAAGTTTTTTCATCATTAAGCCAAAATCTTCCATCGAAGTCGTGATGTGAAAAAACCCTTCTTCATCCAGTTCAATATCTTCGGCTCCTGCATCAATTATTTCCAGTTCAAATTCATCCTGATCCAGTTCACCTTTCGGAACAGTGAACATACCTTTCCTGTCGAATAAAAAACTCAAGGAACCGTTTGTGCCAAGATTGCCACTAAACTTGTTAAAAATAGCCCTGATGTTTGAAACAGTGCGTTGAGTATTATCTGTTTGCGTTTCTATATATATGGCTATCCCATGCGAAAGATATCCCTCATAAGTGGCTTCTGTAAAACTGGCTGCATCTTTGTCTTTACCTTTACTGATGGCACGTTCTATATTGTCTTTGGGCATACTCTGCCCCTTGGCATTGGCAATAGCCATGCGTAAACGTGGGTTGCCCTCAGGATCAGGCCCACTATCTTTTACTGCAACGGTAATCTCCTTAATCAGCTTTGAGAATATCTTCGATCGTTTGGCATCGGCTGCACCTTTTTTTCTTTTAATGGTTGACCATTTGCTATGTCCTGACATATTTTACTTTGTTTTTTGATTGAACAAAATGATAAACAAAATTACAAAAAAAGCCCCATCATTCATCTTGACGGAGCTTTGCATTCAGGTAATAAGCAGTATTACCATCCAACGAGTGTTATACCTGCTGCCCATGTGTATAATTCAGGGCCACGATCTTTTTTAAAGAATTGATTTAGGCCAAAATGTCCCCATAAATTGATAATTCCGAACCCGATTCTCACCATACCATCAAACCTGAATGGTTGCAGATGAAAACTGTTAAAGTTTTTAATGATGTTTCGATCGGTAGTATTGGGTGTGCAGTATTCAAATGGATATATTTCATCCGTACCCGGATCTTTCATCTGATAAACTTTATTTGCTTCATTAAAATAAATTTTAGTGTGTGTGCTTACCCTGGCGCTCATTAATGCCCCGATGGCGAAATGGAACCTTTTAAATCGGTTTGGGTTTTTTGTTTGCACTTCAAACATCAGAGGTACTGTAATGTACATGGCAGTTAACTTTGTTTTTCTAACCGAAAGATTTGTGCCATCAGTTTTGACCATATAGTATCCCTTGATCGCTGAACTATCGGGAGTTAGAAAAGTTGTTGAGCTAAATCGCCAGTTGTTCCACGCCATTCCGATACCGGTTACAAGGCCAATATTTTTAGCTTTGTTTAAAGCGATGTTTTGCTCATAAATGTTCAGATTTACAGCAATCGATTTTTCGTAACGCAAACGGAGATAGTCATTTTCCTTTCCCCAGGAAGTATTGAATTGCGGAGTTACATAACCGTTGATACCCAATTCAACTCCACCCCAGTGGCCATTGAATTTCAATTTTTTATTACGACAATACTTAACATTACCATCATCATCCACAATTATTGTATGACGGCCAACAGTTATTTTTGTCGTATCACCGTCTATTACCTCCACATCAAGCACCCCAAGGTTCACAGTGGTGGTGTCATTGTACGAATAGTAACTGGAAGTTCTTGTTGAATCATTCATAATTACAACATTCTTTGAACCTGATGAATTTTGAATGATAAGCGTTTTCGGTTTGCCAACATATTTTACTGAAGATGCTCCGGATACTTTGTAAGTAAGGCTGCTTTTTGCCTCAACAAAACATTCGCTGGCACCGCTGGCATTAATAGATGTAGATTCAGTTAGCAATGATTTGGCATTCACTTCAGAAGCACCGCTGGCATCAATAACATGTGATGTAGCAATACCTTTTAAAGTAAGTTCAGAGGCACCTGAAACCTTAGAGATGACACTCGCATAGTCCAGCGTCAGTTTTGCATCCGATGCCCCACTTGTATTGATTCTAATATTGTCTCCCCGGAGTGTGTCAGTAGAAAAAATATCTGATGCACCTGAAATCGTCAACTTTTTATAGTCAGGAGCTGTGATGTAAAATTTCATCACATCGTATTTTTTAATGTTCTTGTATTCGAAGAATAGCATGTTATTTTGGATGACAACACTAATATCATCGAGTAAATTTTCGTTTGTTTCAATAACCACAACATATTGTTCGCCCTGCATGAGATAGGCTTCCTGTGCATCACCAATTTTAACGGCATTAAACTCACCAATATGTCGTTCTTGTTTAACAATATTCCCGGATCCAACTTTTTGAGCCTGAACCAGGTTACCAACAAGGATGGTTAAAAAAGAAATAGTAAGTAATAGCTTTAAAGATTTCATAAGTCTGTTATTAATTATGTTTTGGGGTAAGACGGGCAGGGTACAGGTTTTGTTACAGTATTGATAACATTTTTTCGCGCAATAAAATCTATGCGAACTCTGTGGCTTTGTGTAAGTGTTTTTAATTGATAATAAGTTAGATAATGATATTATTAATGAACCTGGATTAATCACTATTCGGTGCAATTTCCCGGCGCCATCCGATGGTTTCACCTTCCACATAGTAGCCGGTGAGGTTTCCGCTTTGGTCGTATGATTTTACGAGTTCCGTATCACCACCTGTGATGGTATTAAAAACAGTAATTCCTGTTCCAAGCGCTTTTACGAAGGTTGGGTCATTGTTAATTTCTTCTGTTTCCTTTTCAGGAAGGTTCCCCGAAACACGTCTTGCCAGGTTTTGGATTATTCTGCCGAATGCATTTTTCCGTTTTGGTTCATCTGCAAGCGCAAGGGAATTTGAAATGTCGTAATAAGTCGCTTCTTTTTCTGCCAAACGAATGTATTCATTAGAATTGATTATAGAAATATTAGGTGCCTGCGGTGATAACTGATTAAGGACTAAATATTCATCAACAATAACTTCTTTTTCAAGATTAGGAAGTTTGATAAAAGTAATTCTTTTCTCAATCAAACCCGGAACAGGATTTTGCTGCAGATTAACCGGAATAGTTTTAATCGAAAGCCGGTTCATCGACGAATTCCGGTCACTAATATTTGATGTATTTGTTTCAAAAATGGTGAACAGGCCAAACAGGATTAGAATGGCTGCAGCCGCTGCTGAAATTTGCCAGTAAATACCAATCAGAGGTTTACGCTTCAGGTTGCGCTTATCATTAAAAGTTACTGACGAATCTGTTTTAATTATAAGCTGATTATGAAAAGCGAATTCCTTTTCTATTTCAGGATTTGAGGCAACAAATACAAGCAATTCATCTTGTTGATTTTTGTCTAAGTCGTCCTCGTAGTAAGCGATGAAATATTCCTCATAGTTTTCTTCGGTGATTTTTTCTGTTGCAATAATTGGGTCTTTTCTCAATTCACTTTTTGAGGAGTAAGCAATATCTTCCGTGTAAACTGTCACATTTTCAAAGGCCTCAAACTCCTTTTTTAAATCATGATTTTCCTCAACAAAGGCCATAAGCTCGGCTACCTCAACAGCATTTAACCTGCCATCGAAATAATCGATCATCCACACCTCGTAATTTCCTCTGTTGACCTTCATTTGATCCTGTTGCTCCATCTTTTTTTATCAAGACTCTTCCAGGTTCTCTAAACGCTGGAAGGTCTTTTCCATTACACTACCAAATCGGGGCTAACGATGTATTTTTTTAAAAATAACCTGGCCCGATATATATAAACTTTAACCTGAGATTCGCTCAAACCTATAATCTCACCGATTTCTTCATACGAATAACCCTCGTAATCACGTAACAACACAACCGATTTTTGAACGGGAGGCAATTTATCAACAGCCTCATCCAAAATTTCTTTCAAGTCGGAATAGTTGTCGTATGTTATGCCTGCCTTGTGCACATTACCATCAAATTTTGTGATCCGTTCATGTTTTCTGAAGTGATCGATCATGGTGTGATAGGCAGTAGAAAAAAGATATGATTTTCCTTTCTTGTACTGTACATCTTTCCGTCTGAGCCACAGCTTCATGAATGTATCCTGCACCAGGTCGCGAGCCAATTCGTCATTGTGCGAATTCTTCAACAGGAACCGGTAAATCCCGTCAGAGAAATCATCCACACATGTATTGTACTCGTTGCTGGTCATTGAATGGTAAAAATGCTGCTTATGTTAGATAAGACGGGCAAGCATATTAGTTTGTTACAAAGTAAAGGGAAAAAGTTGATAGAGGATTGGTGAATAGTGATTAGTTGAATAGTGATTGGTGATTAGTGAGTGATGATTTGGTAATCAATTATAACTTTAGACATCAGACTATAGACTTTAAACTTCAGCCTTTAGACATCAGGCTTTAAACTTCCCTAATCATTCAACTTCAATACAACCAAAAATGCTGATTGGGGTACTTCAACGTTCCCAACCTGGCGCATTCGTTTTTTGCCTTTCTTCTGTTTTTCGAGGAGTTTGCGTTTACGGGTAATGTCGCCACCATAACATTTGGCGGTAACGTCTTTTCTTAAGGCTTTTACAGTTTCACGTGCAATAATTTTTGCTCCAATGGCCGCTTGAATAGCAATATCAAATTGCTGGCGTGGGATCAGGTCTTTTAATTTAACACATATCCTTCTGCCAAAATCGTAGGCATTGTCATGGTGGATCAAGGTTGAAAGGGCATCCACTGATTCTCCATTTAAAAGAATATCGAGTTTTACCAGTTTGGCAGGTTTGTAGCCGGTGATGTGATAATCGAAGGATGCATAACCTTTTGATATACTTTTCAACTTATCGTAAAAATCAAATACGATTTCGCCAAGCGGCATATCAACCGTAAGTTCAACCCTGGAAGTTGTCAGGTAAACCTGGTTTTTTAGTTCGCCTCGTTTATCAAGGCATAATTTTATGATGGAGCCAATATATTCTACTCTGGTAATGATCTGGGCTTTGATATATGGTTCCTCAATATGGTCGGTGTACTTTTGCTCGGGTAAGCCGGACGGATTATGCACTTCAATGCGTTCGTCTTTGTTGGTGACAACCTGGTACGATACATTGGGCATGGTTGTGATCACGTTCATATCGAATTCACGGTAAAGACGCTCCTGAATGATCTCCATGTGCAACAGACCCAGAAATCCACAACGGAATCCAAAACCCAAAGCGGCTGACGATTCAGGTTCCCAGGTGAGTGAGGCATCGTTTAGCTGGAGTTTCTCCATTGATGTGCGTAACTCTTCGTAATCTTCAGGGTCAATAGGATAGATGCCCGCAAAAACCATGGGTTTTACATCTTCAAAACCTTCGACACCATTGTCGCATGGCCTATCAACGTGGGTAATCGTGTCACCTACCTTTACTTCTTTTGAAGTTTTGATTCCGGAAATAATGTAACCCACATCCCCGGTTCTTAACACTTCACGTGGTTCCTGATTTAATCGGAGTACACCAATTTCGTTGGC
Source organism: Chlorobiota bacterium (assembly GCA_030596395.1). Classification (GTDB taxonomy): domain Bacteria; phylum Bacteroidota; class Bacteroidia; order Bacteroidales; family F082; genus JAADID01. Next base: position 77,480 of record JAUVKF010000004.1, read on the forward strand.
TTCGTACTCTTTTTTGGTATTGACGAATTTGACAGGATCATTTTTCCTTATTTCGCCATTGTAAATTCTGAAATAAGCAATGATCCCACGGAAAGAATTGAACACAGAATCGAAAATCAAGGCTTGCAATGGTGCTTCAGGATCACCTTTCGGTGAAGGTACCTTTTCAATAATGGCATCAAGGATTTTGTCCACGCCGTATCCTGTTTTTCCACTCGCCTCGATGATATCTTCCTCATCACAACCAAGCATATCAAGAATCTGGTCTGAAACTTCTTCCGGCATGGCATTGTCAAGGTCCATTTTGTTCAAAACAGGGATAATCTCCAGATCGTTCTCGATGGCGAGGTAAAGGTTCGAAATGGTTTGTGCCTGAATACCCTGTGTAGCATCAACTATTAACAAAGCGCCTTCGCAGGCAGCAATTGATCGTGAAACCTCGTATGAAAAATCAACGTGTCCGGGTGTATCAATAAGGTTCAGCACATAATCTTCTCCTTCGTGATGATGATCCATCTGGATGGCGTGGCTTTTTATGGTAATTCCCCGCTCACGCTCCAATTCCATATTGTCCAAAACCTGTTCCTGCAAATCGCGGTCAGTAACTGTTCCCGTAAATTCCAACAGGCGATCGGCCAGGGTGCTTTTACCGTGGTCGATGTGGGCAATGATGCAGAAATTCCGGATGTTTTTCATCGGCGCAAAAATACGATTAATTCAAATTTAGTTACAAATAACGAACTTTTTCATTCGTTTAGTTCCGAGAGAGCTTGCGAACGAAGGAATCCCAAGGATTGAAAAGTGATATTGAAATGGATTGCCGCGTCATCCTGCTAACAACAGGACTCCTCGCAATTAAACGAATAATTAATTTATGCATTAACAATCAACAACTTACCTCTTTATAATGATCTCATCAATACTTCGCTTTGGAACATAATGAACCTGATCGTCATCCTCGAAGTATTGGATATCCCCACTTTTGTCAACCTTGGTAAGTTCTACAATCTGATCAGGTTTGCCCAATGCAATAACAAGGATAATTTCAAGATGTTCAGGTAGCTTAAAATAATTTTGGATCTCATAGCGGTTCACCGTTCTGACAATGCATCCTCCAAGTCCTTGCTCAACGGCTCCCAGTAAAATAGTCTGTGATGCTATCCCGGCATCAATCATGGCATTGTCATTCAGCTTTTTATCCAGAACCATGATGATAAATGCCGGAGGTTGTTCTTCTTTAGATGGGCCGTTCCAGTCTTTTAAATACCATGCCCATTTCAGGCGTTCAAAAACATAATCAGTGTCTTTTTTCTGATTCAGCAAAAGATATTTCAGGGGTTGGATGTTTTTGGAAGAAGGAGTAATGCGCGCCAGTTCTATCAGGCTCTCAAGCATATCCATTGGCACATTTTCATTTGCCCTGAACTTTCGGTAACTCCGGTTTTTGAATACGATATCTTTCAGCATTTTGAGTCAGATTTTTTTTGTATTATGAATCAATAAGTTAAGTTTTTGGGTTGCCTCTTCCCAGCTGTAATTTAATTTTACAAACCGATGACCATTCACAGCTAACTTTTCATAAATTTTGGTGTCGGTTAACAGCAATAATATTTTTTCTGCCAGTTCTTCTTTGGTGTGACCAATCAGAATTTCTTCGCCGTCCTTCGCTTTTAATGCATCGTTAGCGAGGGGTGTTGTTATGGATGGTGTTTTCATCGACATGGCCTCCAACAATTTATTTTGAAGTCCGGTACCAATTTGCATGGGTGCAATAAAAATTCTGGATGAAGCATAAGCATCGCGAATATCATCCATCCATCCTGTAACCGTTACTTTATCAGATTTCAGAGCCAGAACTCTTTTATCAGGGCTGGCTCCTGCAAGCATTATACTTGTATCCGGCATCTTTTTCCAAACAAGAGGCATAATATCGTTAACTAAAAATCCGGCTGCATCAACGTTTGGAGGATAAGCCATGTTTCCTGTGAAGACGAGGTCAATGGTTTTTTTTGAGTCCCTGGGTGTAAAATAATCATGGTCAACTCCGTTTGGAACGACTTCAATTTTTTCTCTCTCAGGATGAGGGATCAGTGCCCTGTCAGGGTATGAAATAATAGTTTTGTTATTAAATACTGAGAACACCTTTGTTTCATACCTGATCAATCTTTTGTATTCCATCTTTAATAAAATCTTCATCAAAAATGATGATCGATTCATTCTTCGAAAAACGCCATGTGAGAAAACATCCTGGTAATCGAGGGTTTTTGGGATGTTTATATCTTTTACATATTCAGCAGTCCGTAGTAACTGGCAATAAAGATGGTCAGGTTTATATTCATCAACAAGTGCCTTTACTTTTTTATTTGCATTATGGTTGTAAAAATAACCCGATTGAAAAGGAATATTACTGAAAAAAGCCAGCATCATATTCCATAAACTGGTATACCAGGGCAGATCAATAAAATTAATCGAACGGCAATAGGGCTGTACAGCACTGAAAGCCTTCTGTTTATTTAGCTTTCGATTAGGGTTTAAAGCGCAAAGGATCAGCTCATTGTTTTTGGAAAGCTCCCTGATCTGGTGAAACGCCCTTAGTTTATCACCTTTTTCAAGTGGATAGGGAATACGTGATAGTAAAATGAAAATTCTCATCCCTTATGATTTATAATCAGGAAGTGCAAAAATCACAAAATCTTGCAATAAAACTGAATTAATTGACCGATTATTTTTTTTGAGTCGTGATGGTTGGCGATAAGCTTCCGGGCATTTTCACCGATCATCCTGGTTTTATCTTGAGAAGCATGAAGCAATTTGATAGCATTGTAGAACTCTTCAGGCGTGTCAGCAATTAAAATATCACGACCATTTGTATAGTTAATTCCTTCTGCACCAACTGAGCTTGAAATTACGGCTTTTCCCATCGCCATACTTTCGATGATCTTTATACGGATCCCACTTCCCGAGAGCAATGGGGCAATCGAAATGGATTTTGATTCGATGAATTGTCTGGCATCAGGTACTTCACCAAGTATCTCAACATTTTTCAATTTAAGGCTTTGAAGCCATTCCGGCATCTCCCTCCCGGCAAGATAAAGTTTTATTTCCGGTATCTCCTGATGAACAATCGGCCATACCCGATCCAGAAACCATTTTATTCCTTCTTCATTCGGGAGCCAGTTCATTGCACCAATATGGAATAAGGCATGTTCCGTATTCTCAATCTTACCATGTTTAGATTTTTGCAGATTGATTCCGAACGACACAGGAAAAACCGGGACTGATGAATTAGATTCGAAAAAAACAGCATCTTTTTTTGTTATCGGAACAATTCCATCATATTCATTCAAAATTGTTAGTTCATAATGTTTTAGTGTACGAGATAAGTGTTTGAGGTATAATTTCTTTAACGGATTCTTTTCACTTTGCTCGAGTCTTTCCCAAATCAAATGTTCAATATTGTGAGCACGTAATATAATCTTGGCATTTGAATGTTTTCTGATTATATCAAGATATGGTGACATGAATAACAATTCAATCTGTACAATATCGAAATCCTGATCACTTAAAACCGAAGTTAGTTTTTGTTCAAATGCCTTTGACTTAAACCGTTCAACGTGATATGATTTATTGGTAAAAAGGTTAAAAAAGGCCCCGGATACTTTGATACTTAGATCAACATAAACAAGTTCGATCCCTGTTTTTTTTCTGTAATCAGCAGGAATATCATCCGGTTTAACCGAATATTTGTTGGTGTTTAAAGCCAGTACTTTTACCTGATGGCCTGCATCAATTAATCCCTCAATAATATTGTTCATCGCGATTGGGCCACCTTCACGGGCAGGCCAGGGCGACTTATTGCAGATTAACAATATGTTGAGGTTTTTGTTCATGTGTTTAATAACTCACCCCCTCACCTTCACTGCGTTTCGGCGGGCAGGCCTGTCTCGCAATGCTCGATATCCCCCTCTCTTCGCAAAGAGAGGGGGACCGAGGGGGAGAGTTTTTTTCTAAATCAACTTCAAAATCTTAATTTTTCGTCAAACCTTTTCCAGTTTACATCATCAATATTTTCAGTATAAATTTATTTTTTCCTGATTTCTCTGGCTGTTCTATGATCTTTCTTTTACTCATGATTTCATCAACTCACCCCCAGTCATCCTGTCGTCTGACATCCCCCTCTCTTCGCGAAGAGAGGGGGACCGAGAGGGAGAGTCAAAAGAACCTCTTAATCTTTTCTTTTACTTTTTCAATATCTGAAAATACTTCTTCGTTTTTGATTCGTAACACATTCAGTTCCATTTCTTCCATAATCAAATCACGCTGTTTATCATGCTCTTTCTGATAGTCATGGATTTTACCATCAATTTCAAGTACTAGCTTATGTTCATGACAATAAAAATCAGCAATAAAAAAGTCAATCTTATCATAAACTTCCTGAATAATGATAGGATGTTGGCGTAAAAATTTCTTGCCTTCAAAACGTCTGTTCCTAAGCGTTTTCCACATTACAGCTTCAGCAGGAGTTTGGTTTTTTCTAAGTCCTCGGGCAAGTTGTATTATTTCTTTTTTGTTCATAATTTCATCAACTCACTCCCTGTCAGTCTTGCGCCTGACATCCCCCTCTCTTCGCGAAGAGAGGGGGACTGAGGGGGTGAGTTTACTTTTTCTTTTTAATCAACTTCAAAATCTTAAAACGTTCAAAAAATTTCTTCCAGCTTTCAGCATCAAGTAAGGGCGCATCAGTAGTGGCTTTGTATGTGAGGAAAAGCCCCAATGGTAAAATCAATGCTGTTGAAAGCCAGCTTCCAAATACAATATCCCATTCTCCTGTTTTA